>CAYRNC010000030.1:0-17485 GCA_964425645.1 uncultured Oscillospiraceae bacterium
CAAAATCGCAAAAGCTGTTTCTTTACACCGACCCACGATATCCGTCTGCCGTATATTTCGACTTAATGTTTCTGATACATAAGAGATTATTATGTCCTTTTCTTTGTTAAATTTCACGAAATTCCGATCTGTCGGCCTTATTTCCACCACTCCGAGGGTAAGAGGATTTCCGTACCTTTCGGTTCTTCTAAGTTCTTTATCTCCTTCTTCAAGAAATCCTTTTTTGCTGTATATGCCCGTCAAAGGATCCAGTCCGGCAAGGGCCTTTTCAATAATTTCTTCCCTGTCTACTGTGGGAAGTGTCTTGGCAAGGTATTTAAACCTTCTAATGCTGGGCTTTAAATCGGAATATCCCAAACAAACCTTCCATTCACCCTTATCAAGCGCAATGTATTTTTGTGTCTTCTCCTGATTAACCTTTCCCCCTGCAATCTCCATTTCTGTCAGACCCACGGAAAAGTGATAGACCTTAGGGTAATTGACACCGGCGTATTCACAATTTTCATAGGTGCAAAAATAATCGACCTTATAATTTCCCAACTTATACAGCCTTGATACTGCCTCCTTCCATTCTGTGTATTCCCCAATTGATATATTGACCCGGTCCGCTGCTGTCAACCTGTGATAGGATTTTTTCCACTGTTCTTTTATTAAATCATCGAAAAAGCTTTCCAAAACCATCTTGGCTGCTTCTTCTCCTTTGTCTTCCTCATCGCCTGGCTGTATAAAACTGCTTTCCTTCGGCCCTCGATTATTTTTCTCCCACTCTTTATGATAAACCCTGCGTTTCTTGGGGCTGCCGATAGCATTGTAAGCGATATTGATCATTTTCATCTTTTCACTTGCCCCAGGATTTCCGTTTATATCCGGGTGATATGTTTTGGAAAAGCAACGATATGCAGCATTTATAATATCCTGCCCTGCCTCATAATGCACTCCGAGCACCCTGTAATAATCTATAAAGCCGCTCATCAACCAGACCACCTTTCTGTTGCCGCTAGCAAACATTATAACACTGGGGGACAGAAGATTCCATAAACCCCCATCGTTTTTCTTGTTGATTGATTATTGCTGCATGAAACATCTAAAGTTTTGTCGGTTTTTGACGATTAATGTATTGTACAGAAAGGAGGAAGGCAACATGATTAATGCTATAAGTTCGAACCATACACGAGGACCGGTTAACCCGCATAAAGACGTCGGCTGTGGTAAAAAACCCTCCGGGCAAAACATTGATTTTAACCGCAGAAGAAAACTGGATGTTTCAGAGATATCCGTTTTAAGACGACAGGCAGAGCAGACAAATGAAAACCTGCGCAAAATGGTAGAAGAGCTGATTCTAAAACAAGGCAAGGATTACCGGGCCTTCCGCGCTAAAGGCTTTTCCGACAAAGACGGAACAAATAAAACCGGCATTGAAGGCGCAAGGCTCGCAATTTCAGATGATGGAGAGTTCGGAGTAAAAGCGGTGAGCGATAGATTGGTAGACTTTGCAATTTCCGTTTCAGGAGGGGATAAGACAAAGTTCTCTGAGCTAAAAACAGCGATAAAGAACGGATTCGCTGCGGCGAGGGAGACTCTGGGAGGGTATCTGCCCGATATCTGCCTTGATACCTACAACGAAACCATGCGGAAACTGGAAGCTTGGGCGAATGAAGACTGAACCGATACCGCTTTGATATTTACACAACATATCGGCTAATGTTTATCAAATGGATCATGTCAATGAGCAAAAAACATTGTCGTCAAGCCTGCTCCTGAATCTGAGGGATTCCGTTGCTCCGTGGCTCTATGGTATGAACCGAATAAAAAATGTGCTTTCGGCCCCCGCCATACCCGCAGCGCAGATTCCGCATCTTCATCTGCTGCTTATGGATAACCAGTTCAATAAGTTATATGGCTTCTGTCATTTAGCTTTTGACACCTATAATGCTGCGAAAGGAAGTGTGAAATATGTGCTGGCGCAACTGTACAGACTCATACTTTTTACATGTGCCAAGTATAAGAGCGGAAGGCAGCCGGAAGCCCAGAATTGTCTTAAAAGGGCCTTATCAATGGCGTTGCCCGATAAAATATTTTTGCCCTTTGCGGAACAACCTTGTATGGAAACCTTTTAAAAGAAATAAGTATCTACTCATTTGGCAAAGCAGAAGAATGTGAGGAGAACTTTGCTTCTACCATGCCTTTATGAAGATTACAGCAGGAAGGTGTTAAAGAAATAAGGAAAACCGTGTTTCATAAACCCCTCTCAGCCCAAGAGAAAAAGAGAGCGCCTTATTAGCTAAAAGACGCCTGACGGCGAAAGAAATCGGAGAAAGGCTTTATATTTCCGATATGACCGTAAGGGCAACATTGAGAAGTGTATATAAAAAGCTCAATATCCATTCCCGGACAGGGCTTATCGAAAATGAATTTTAACCGGGCCATAAATTTACCACATTATTGGTATGAAAAAAAAGTAGCTACCTAAACCCTATACAGCAGCTTGTTTTTACATTTAAAGATCATAAGGAGGAATAATAATGGATAAAAGCTATTCAAGCGAGTCGATGCTTGACATATTCATTTACGAAACCGCACAGAACATCGAGCAGCTTGAAGCAGCCATAATGAACAGCGAAAGGGAATCCTGCTTTAAGCCGGCAGCCATAAATGAAATATTCAGGGTCATGCATACCGTTAAGGGTTCATCAGCGATGATGATGTACGATAACATAGCTTCTTTGGCACATGCTATAGAAGACCTTTTCTATTATATTCGAGAAGAAAACCCGGACAATATGGATTGCATGCTGCTTTCGGACCTGGTCCTTGAAGGGGTAGATTTCATCAAGCTTGAAATGGAGAAATTAAAGAACTCCGACAGGCTTGACGGAGACCCCTCCCCTTTGATAGAAAGCATCAACAGCTTTTTGTCTTCGATAAGAAACGGTGAAGATTTACCCAAAACGAATATAGAGATTCCAATCGCACCTAAATATTTTCTCGCTCCTTTACACGGCAGCGGAAAAACATATGAAGCCATTATCTATTTCGACGACGATTGCGAAATGGTAAACATACGAGCATTTGCCATAATTCATCACCTTTGTGATATTACCGACAACTTCCGCCATACTCCTGACAATCTGATAGACGATAAAGACAGCGTGAAAACGATTCGCGAGCAGGGATTTACAATCCTTTTTCGAACAGAGATGGCCTATAGGGAAATATATAATTTTTTTGCCGGAAGTCCTTCTGTAAGAGAAATAGAACTGAAGGAAATGCCGGATATCCCGATAAAAGAGCAACCTCACACTGAACAAACGAATACTGTTGATCCTAAACAAGCCGGGCTGCAGACAGAAAACAGGAGCTTCCACCAGAGCATTATAAGCGTTGATGTTATGAAACTGGACAGACTGATGGACCTGATGGGCGAAATGGTGATTGCAGAAGCTATGGTAACACAGAATCCCATGGTTAAAAATCTTAACATTTCCGGCTTTGACAAAGCAGCCGCCCAGCTAAGAAAAATCACTGATGAACTGCAGGACATCGTGATGTCTATAAGAATGGTTCCCCTGTCGACCTCATTCCATAAAATGCATCGAATCGTTCGGGATGTAAGCAGAAAGTTAAAGAAGGAAGTCGAATTGGTACTTCTGGGCGAAGACACAGAGGTCGATAAAAACATAATCGAGCACATATCCGACCCTCTTATGCATCTTGTACGAAATGCTGTAGACCACGGCATAGAAACGCCTGATGAGCGCACGGCGGCCGGTAAACATCAAAGAGGACAGATAACATTGGAGGCTAAAAACGCCGGCAGCGATGTATTGATCCTTGTAAAGGATGACGGCAAAGGTCTTGATAAGGGCGGAATTCTAAAAAAGGCAACAAGCCAAGATCTGATTGGTAAACCTGAAAGTGAACTTACGGACAAAGAAATTTACAATATGATATTTGAACCCGGCTTTTCTACAAACGAGAACGTAACCGAATATTCGGGCCGGGGCGTAGGCATGGATGTAGTCGTCAAAAACCTGGAGAAAATCGGAGGATCGGTTTCAATAGAAAGCATTGAAGGCAAAGGGACGGTAACAACGATGAAAATTCCTTTAACCTTAGCGATTATAGACGGAATGAACATCCGCGCGGGAAAAGCAAAATATACCCTGCCAACCACTTCTATCAAGGAAACATTTCAGGCAAAGGTCAAGGATATTATAGCGGACCCGGAAGGCAATGAAATGATAATGGTACGCGGAGAATGCTATCCCGTTGTCCGCCTTCACAGGCTTTTTTCCGTGCAATCCGATACCACTGATCTTACAAAGGGAATAATGCTCATGATAGAACAGGATGAAAATTTTGCATGCCTTTTTGCAGATGAGCTGTTAGGGCGCATCAGATTGTGGTAAAGGCCCTTCCATCCTATATGAGAAGCTTCAAAAGATTTACCGGTTTGTCCGGATGCACTCTTTTAGGAGATGGAAGCATCAGCCTCATTCTCAACGTAGGCGGCTTAATCAATATATAAAAAGGTAAGGAGGACGAGAAAATGACTCAAAAAGAACTTTATGACCTGGCTGAAATGGAGGATGAAGATACTCTTAAAGGGAAATATCTTATCTTTACCATGGACAATGAGCTATACGGAATGGAGATAAGATATATAACGGAGATAATCGGAATTCAACCCATCACGGTAGTTCCCGAGATGCCGGAATATGTAAAAGGCATTACAAATTTGCGAGGGAAAATCATACCGGTTATGGATGCCCGATTGCGCTTTAAAAAAGCTGAAAAGGAATACGATGACAGAACCTGCATAATAGTGCTTGACACAGATGATGTATCAATAGGTCTGATCGTTGACAGCGTAGCCGAGGTGCTGACGATACAGGATGAGGACATAGCCCCTCCTCCGGAGGTTAATAAGGGCAGTCACAGATATATAAAGGGCGTGGGAAAGGCCGGAGGAAGCGTCAAATTGCTTTTGGACTGCCGTAAGCTTTTAATCGACGACGAGATTGATACTCTGGACAGCGCTGCGTTAAGCAGTTAAGTGATGGCAGATATGATAGCGATACAGGAAAAAGAATTCAGGGTGTTTGCCGATTACATCAAAGAAAATTACGGCATCCACTTCAAGGATGAGAAAAAAACCCTGGTAGAGGGAAGATTGAATCGCGTGCTTGCAAGCATGAATATGAAGAACTTTACCGAATACATAAACCACGTTAAATGTGACAAAACAGGAAAAGCGGCATCCCTGATGCTGGATAGGATTACGACTAACTACACCTATTTTATGAGGGAACCTGAGCATTTTCATTTTCTTAAGGATACAGTGCTTCCCTACCTTATAGAAACGATAAAGGATAAGGATCTTCGCATATGGAGTGCGGCCTGCTCAACAGGGGAGGAACCCTATACCTTAGCCATGGTGATTGATGAATTCTTCGAGTCTGGAGACAAAGAATGGGACACAAAAATACTTGCTACCGACATTTCAGAAAAGGCGCTCTCCGATGCCAGGGCCGGTATTTACGGCATCGAAAAGATTGCCGATTTGCCGTATTTATGGAGAGAGAGATATTTTGAAACTTTCAACCCCGTTCAATGCGCTGTAACGAGGCGGATAAAGGACCAGGTCATCTTTCGAAATATCAATCTTATGAACATAGCCTACCCGTTCAGAAAAAAAATGCATGTAATTTTCTGTCGCAACGTAATGATTTATTTTGACACCGAGGGAAAAAACAATCTGATAAAGCGTTTATACGACATTACCGTACCGGGAGGTTATCTGTTTATCGGGCATTCTGAAAGCCTGAGCCGTAATATAGCCGGATATAAATATGTATTGCCTGCGGTCTACAGGAAGGAGTAAATGTGTTGGGGGGATTAAAAAAAATAAGGGTCCTGATTGTAGACGACAGCCCGCTATCGCGACAGATGCTAGCTAGAATAATCAGTGCAAATCCCGGCATGGAAATAGCGGCGCTTGCTTCGAATCCAAAGGAGGCAAGAGATAAAATTATAACTGCAAATCCTGATGTCATTACCTGCGATGTGGAAATGCCCATTATGAACGGAATAGCGTTTGTCCGCTGGCTTCTGCCGCAGCGATTTGTACCTACGGTTATGGTGAGTTCCGTAAGCGATAAGGTGTTCGATGCGATGAATGCCGGGGCGGTGGATTTCGTAGTCAAACCGGATCATCGCCCGGGAATGATTGAAATCTTCGAACAGGATCTTATCGAAAAAATAAAAATGGCTTCCACCGTGAAAAATGCCTTCCGCAGCAGACTGAAAACGGCATCGCCCACTTCTGAATCCTTCATACGCGGTGAAAACGGAAAAATCATCGCTATAGGGGCATCCACAGGAGGCACCGAGGCAATTTTCAATATTCTTAAATCTCTTCCCCCTTCCGTTTCCGGCATAGCGATCGTACAGCATATACCTGCAGTGTTTTCGAAGATGTTTGCGGACAGACTAAACGATCAGACGCCTTTTAAAGTTAAAGAAGCCGAAACGGGAGACTTCATAGATCAAGGCACCGCGCTGATTGCACCCGGAGACAGACATATGAGGATAAAAAGAATCGGTAACAGATTTAAGGCGGAATGTTTTCGCGGGGCCAAAATAAATGGGCACTGCCCTTCGGTAGATGTTTTATTCGATTCGATAGCAAAAGAAGGTGAAAATGCAGTAGGAATTATATTGACCGGCATGGGCTATGACGGTGCAAGAGGACTGTTGAACATGCGGCGAAAAGGCAGCCGGACTATCGGACAGGATGAAATGTCCTCTGTTGTATACGGCATGCCTAAGGCAGCTAAAAACATCGGCGCGGTAGAAATTCAAGCCCCACTGGAGGACATTCCGAAAGTACTGCTTAACATGCTCAAAAAGATATAAATATTAAAGGGAAACCGCCATGAAAATACTGCTGATTGCAGATGATGATTTGTATACCGGGAAATCCTTAAAAGAATTCCTAAGCTTCTACGGTGAATGTGAGTTAACCTCAGACGGCCTTGGGGCTTTGGATTCATACCTTACGACATTAAAGAACAACAGCCTCTACCATCTTATATGCTTAGATATAATAATGCCTAAAGCCGGCGGCATAAAAACCCTTACAGCCATAAGGGATATTGAAAAAGAATATCATATTCCGTTTAAGGATTGAACAAAGATCATTATGACGACTATCCGCCGGACAGAAACAAAATTCGTACATACCGCGTTTGATAAAGGCTGCGATGCATATGCGGTAAACCCATAGATACAAAACGGCTTACCCTTATGATAAAAAACTTGATTTGATAAAACATAGCAAGAAAAACGTTTATAACAACGAATTTACTACAAAAGTAGTATTGAAAATATGAGTTTTGACCCGACATTGACAAGTGAAGAGAACACTTATTTCAAGAGCGTAAGACCCCTTGCCGATTACCGAATTCAAGTATTTATGGGGACAGGAACAACCATACATTTCGATTTTTACCCAAAACTGAATACAGCCCGCTTCGGCATTTTGAAAGACAAAGACATGTTTAACAACGTCAAAACAGATGGGAAACGGCTGATATTCGAAAAACCCGGCAAAATCCACATAAGGATAACGGCTTCTGAGTTTATGGATTTAGTTCTGATGGACCGAAGAAAATAAATATAAACCTTGCATACACTACGTTCAATAACAATAGGAGGAAATCACCATGAAAAATTTAAGTATCAGTAAAAAACTAATTTTGGGCTTTGGGGTCATACTCATTATGCTGCTTGCTACCGTAGCCGTATCTGTCTACAGCATCAGCGGTGTAAATAAAGAAATTGAATCTTATGCGCAGTATACGCTTCCAAACAGCACCAGCGTCTGGGAAATACGCAGAAATACTGTATCGGTACAAAGAAATATCGCTATAGGTATGGCGCAGGCCGATTTGACCAAACGAACCGACTATTTTAATCAGGCTCAAGAGGATGGTGCGTATTTATTAAACATATTAGAACAGTACGCAGGCAATCAAAGAGATACTAGCAGGGATGCAAAGATTCAGGAAATACGCGATTTGGTACAAACCGCTGCAAGTTTGAGATTGGAGATAACAGATCTGCTTAAAGTATATAATGAAGAAACTATTCTAAGAGCTAACAGACTGTTTGAGGAATCTTACATACCTGCAATGGATAAAGTTACGGATATTTTAGTGGGGTTTACCGATACAGCAGATGAGCGGGCCGCACAACAGGCTGCCGATGCTCGTGATGCAGTGAAACTTGCATGGGTGCTTTTGATAGCCTGCGGCTCCATTGCTGTACTGCTTGCAGTCGTCATGATGCTGCTTATAAGGAGATCCATCATGAACCCGGTCAAGGAAATTGTAGATGCCTACGAGGATATATCAAAAGGAAATACCCGGGCAGTGATAAATTATAAAAGCAGGGATGAACTTGGAAAGATGGCTGACCTGATTCAACAAACGATAAGAATGCAGGCGGAAATAGTTGAAGATGTAATAGACAAATTCACAAAGATATCCCAAGGGGATCTCAGGCTCAAGGTTGAACTTGATTACCCCGGCGATTACGCCGCTCTCAAGAAAACGATAGAAGATACGGTGATCGAATTAAACGAAACAATGCAGATCATAAATACGGCTGCAGAGCAGGTCAGCACCGGATCTGCCCAGGTGGCAAGCGGGGCTCAGGCCCTTTCTTCGGGCTCAGCCGAACAGGCATCCTCGGTAGAAGAGCTGAGTGCCTCCATAACGCAAATAGCCGGAGAAGCCGAAAGCAATTCGGAAAATGTAAAAATTGCGAATCAACAGGTTGAACAGGCCGGCGTCGATGCCGAAAACGGTAATGTGCATATGAAACAACTGTCCCAGGCCATGTCGGAAATAGGGAATGCATCAAACCAGATTGCCAACATAACTAAAGTGATCGAAGATATAGCCTTCCAGACCAACATATTGGCCCTTAATGCCGCAATAGAGGCAGCCCGTGCGGGAAGTGCAGGAAAGGGATTTGCCGTTGTGGCTGACGAGGTTAGAAGCCTGGCAGCTAAATCTGCCGAGGCTGCAAAACAGACGGTGGAATTGATACAAAACTCTGTTGAAACTGTTGCCCGGGGCACTCAGATCACCGAACAAACATCAAAGGTGCTGACGGATCTGGGAGTGGGAGCAAAAAGGGTTAAAGACGCCGTTGGTAAGGTAGAACAGGCTACGATTGAACAGGCCGGCGCCATAGAGCAGATAAAACAAGGGCTTAACCAAGTTTCCTCTGTCGTACAGATGAACGCCGCCACCGCTGAGGAAAACTCGGCTACGAGCGAGGAGATGTCCGCCCAGGCAGCGACACTTAACGAAGAGGTGGGAAAATTCAAGCTCAATTCTGACATTAAAAAAGGAATACCTGCCGACACACAGCTAAAAGAATTGCCGGTGCCGGAAAAAGTGACGCTGGATACCGAACCCGCTATGGGCAAGTATTGAACTAGCGTACATTCACAACGAAATATCAATTCAAGGGGCGAGCCCTCGGGCTGCGCCCCTTGCCGAAAATATCTATTTAATATACAATTTATACATGATTTAACCCAAAGGCCGGGGGGCAATCAAATGGACAGTATACCGTTTCACAAAAAAATAGGATTTACTCTTACCCTAGTATTTGTCTGCGGCATAATCCTGATCGGAGTGGTCTCCATAATCTATGTTTCCAGCAACAGCCGAAGCGCTATAAACAAAATCAACAAATCGCAAATAAGAAGTTCCCTTTCTACTATGGAAGCTATCATAGAACACTTGCATATCGATTCCAAAATAGCGGCAAAAAATTTATCGAAAAATGCAGAAATAATCGACGCATTTGAAAGCAGCAATGATGCAGCCCTGATTGAAGCCGCAAATAATGAAGTTAGAAAAATCGGACTTAGTGTGGACTTTATCACATTTGCAGACACCAAAGGAGAGGTTGTCGCCCGCACACATTCTGAAAGAAAAGGGGATAATGTCGCATACCAAAGAAACATAGCCATAGCCCTTAAAGGAAAAAGCGCGGCCTGCCTTGAGACGGGAAATGAAGTCAAGCTGAGCGTTCGGGCCGGCGCCCCCATTAGAGATAATGCAGGAAATATTATAGGTGCCGTATCCACGGGATACTTCCTTCTTAATTCAGAATTCGTTGAAAATCTTAAAGGGATAACCAATAATGAATTTAGCATATTTCTTGGGGATGAAAGAGTAAATACAACGATGAGGCAAAATGAAACCATAGCCCTTTCAACAAAGCTTGATCCGAAAATTACTGAAACAGTAATTAAAAATAAGCAAAGCTATACCGGAGAAAGCAAGATATTCGGAACCCCCTATGTTGTCTCATACAAACCAATTATCGACTGCCGAGGGAATTCCATAGGTGCTTTTGGCACGGGAATGGCGATCGGTGAAATAAATGAACTAAGACAGAAAACCGTTTCAGGTGCAATCCTGATGGAGCTAGTTCTTATGGTATTCGTAATCGCTTTACTTTTGTTCTATGTGAGGCGGTTTATTACGAAACCTTTAACTGATATGGCTAAAAGCTCGGAGAAAATCGCAAAAGGTAATTTGGAAGCGATAATATCCCAAAAATCCGACAACGAGCTGGGAATACTGGCTGATGCTCTTCGGACAATGACGGACAAACTAAACAGCTATATTGCAGATCTGCGAAAAAGAAAAGACGATCTATTGATCGCTTTATATCAGGCTGAACAAGCTAAACAAACAAAGACTCAGTTTCTTGCAAATATGAGCCATGAAATTCGCACGCCTATGAACGCCATTATGGGTATGGCTTATCTTGCGATGAAAACGGATCTTGATCCAAAGCAACGCGACTATATAACGAAAATCCACCAATCTTCTGTTTTTCTGCTGGATATCATAAATGACATCCTGGATTTCTCGAAAATCGAATCAGGTAAAATGTCAATTGAAAACATCGGGTTTGAACTTGAAAATACAATCGGCGAAAGGCTGGCATACGTCAGCAGGCAAGCCCATGAAAAAGGATTGGAATTCATTTACCGCATATCGCCGAAGATACCCGGGAATATAAAAGGGGATCCGCTCAGACTTTCTGAAATCATAGTAAATCTCGCAAGCAACGCGGTTAAATTCACTGAAAAAGGTCAGGTCTCCGTCGATATCAGAAAAATAGATCAGACTGAAGGCAAGGTAAAACTTCAGTTTTCGGTAAGCGATACAGGAATAGGAATGGCGCCTCAACAGCAGGAGCACCTTTTTGAGGCCTTTACCCAGGCGGATACTACTACAACGCGCAGATTCGGAGGCACCGGGCTGGGTCTTGCAATATCTAAAAGTCTTGCCGACCTTATGGGCGGCAGCCTGGAGGTAGCAAGCGAAGAAGGAAAAGGCAGCGTCTTCCTGTTTACGTGTTGGTTTGATATCTCGGAAACAGAACATTGCAATACGATGCCTAAAGAGGTAATAGGGAAGAACATCCTCGTGATAGATGATAATGAAACTGTCAGAAGCATGTTTATAGACTATTTAACAAATATGAAGTTTCGGGTAAAGGCTGTGCCAAGCGGCGAAGAAGCTTTAAAAGCCGTAACAAAGGCTGGTACGGAGGATCCCTTCGATGCGATTTTCATAGATTGGCATATGGGATCAGGAATGAACGGCAACGAAACCGCATTAAGAATTAAAAAAATAACACATGTTGCACACAGCCCCGTATTAATTCTTTTAACGCTTTATGAAGAAGAAGCCGATTATAAGGGACTTTCCGATAGCTTTATTGACGAGATACTTGTAAAACCCATCACCCAGTCCATGATCTATGATTGCCTGATAAGGCAATTCGTACCCGATGTCAAAAAGGACTCCCCAAAAACTCCTAAGGAAAAAAACTACAGCCTTTCGGGATTTAAGGTGCTGTTGGCTGAGGACAATGAAATTAATCTGCAGCTTGCAAAGGAGCTGCTGGAAAGCCAGGGCATGTCGGTGGATGAGGCCAAAACCGGGAAGCAGGCACTGGAACTGTTTGAAGATTCTTTACAAGGGACATATGACCTTGTGCTTTTGGACCTTCAAATGCCTGAACTGGATGGATTTGAGGTAACAAAGCGCATCCGCGCCAAAGCCCCGAATATCCCTATAATCGCCATGACGGCAAGGACACTGGCTTTAGAAAAACAGCAATGCTTTGATGCGGGAATGAATGGGCACATCGCAAAACCCATAGATGTAGATGCTTTATTTGCAACTCTTAAAAGATGCTTAAACGTCCATCATGTACGAGAGGATAGAATACCCAAAGCAACGGAGATTTCCATAAAGGGCATTGATACTGAACAAGGACTGCGAAGGGCAGCCGGCAATAAAGAACTCTACGCCGAACTCCTTTTGAGCTTCACCATTCGTCAAAAAGAATTAATTAAGGGCATTCGCAAGGCTATGCTTGATAAGGACAACCTGTCAGTCGAGCAATTGATCCACTCACTAAAAGGGATAGCAGGCAATGTAGGTGCAGGTGAAGTTGTACGGCTGATCGTGCTTATGGAGGATTGGTTAAAGGAAAATTCCCCGGCTTCTTCTTTACCTCCGATGTTGAAGGATTTGGAAGCCCAACTGGATCAAACGATCCAAAGCATTGAGAAGACGCCGCTGTTTGAAAATGACGAAAAACCCAAATCCGATTTGACTTGCGATATATGCGATTTAAGCCGGCTGTTGACACTTCTGAATGAAGGCGACATGGAGGCCCCTGAATATTACAGCAAAGTATGCTGGCATCTGAGAAGGAAGATGGACGAAGCTGATCATTGTACACTGGAACGATATATGAGGCAGTTCGATTTTTCCAAAGCAGCGGAAATTTTGGAGACGAAATTTATGAAATCGGGAGGAAATGATAATTTTGAATGAAATGAAACCGACAGTATTGATTGTAGATGACATGCCCGATAATATTGCACTGGTAAATGAGATACTTAAAGGGAAGTACAGGGTATTAGCAGCCACAAATGGAAAAAGGGCTTTGGAAATATCACAAAAAACAATTCCGGATATCATTTTAATGGACGTGATGATGCCGGAAATGGATGGATATGAGACCTGCTCCCTCATGAGAGAAAAGGACTTGTTAAAGGATATACCCATACTGTTTTTGACGGCTAAGTCGGATGATGAGGATGAAAAAAGAGGATTGTCCTTAGGCGCATCGGATTATATAATAAAACCCGTCAGTCCCTCAATATTAACCGCCCGTATAAAAACACACCTGGAACTGAAAAGATCAAAGGACGCCCTCATAAAGCAAAATCGGTTCCTTGACAGCGAGGTACAGCGCCGTATAAAGAGTATATCCATCATACAGGAAGCCTCTATAATGGCTATGGCCGCCCTGGCAGAGACAAGAGACAATGAAACGGGGCGCCACCTGCGCCGGGCAAAACACTATATAGAGGAATTGGCTGAATATATGGGGGATATGAGAAAATATAAAGATATACTGACACCCGCAAGAATAAAAATGATAGCCTTATCATCACCTTTGCACGATATAGGGAAAATCGGAATACCGGATCATATCCTTCTAAAGCCGGGACCGTTATCTAAGGAAGAATACGACATTATGAAAAAACATCCTATCATAGGAAGGGATGCCATCGTTCGGGCGGAAAAATTGATCGGCGACGCAGATACTTTCCTTACGTGTGCCCGCATGATCGCCTATTCACATCATGAAAAATGGGATGGAAGCGGCTATCCGGAGGGGCTTTCGGGAGAGGATATACCGCTTTCCGCAAGGTTGATGGCTATAGTAGATGCATACGATGCTTTAACATCCGAACGTGTATACAAAAAAGCCGTTTCCCACGAAGAAGCGATAGCAATCATAGAGGCGGATTCCGGCAAGCATTTCGATCCTGATGTGGTAAAGGCTTTTCTTGCTCTTAAAGAAAAGTTCAAGCATATCTCAAAGATTTACAAAGATGAAACTGATGATATTACTGTTTAACGATTACGGTATCCGGGAAGCGAGAGATGATCAATGATAAAAAATAATCTGAAACCAAGACCTGCCCTGCTCACAGCCCTGCTGTTTATAATTATATCCCTGACACAGCAATCTTTTGCTTTACAGAATCAAACCGCCGGCCTTGATGCATCTTTTAATGATCACAGTGCAATTATACTTTTTATTGAATCTGATACAGGAGATATCCTTTACGTTAATAAAGCGGCGGCAAAATTTTACGGCTACACAAAAGATCAAATGACCTCTATGCACATATCAAAAATTTGCACAAAGGAGGCCGATGAGCTCTCTCAATGCATAAAAGAGGCGGGAAATGCAAAAGAAAGCCTTTCTGTTTGCAGACATAAACTGGCGAATGATGAACTGTGCTGGATGGAAATACACTCAAGTCCTGTAGAATATCAGGGTCGGACAGCATTGTTTACCATTGTTCACGATATAAATGACAGCATCCTGTTGAAAGAAAAGCGGGAGAAACTGATAATTGCATCAGCTGTTGCAGCAATAGTGCTTTTGATTGCATTTCTTTTGCTTGTTTTAAATTTGCGGAAAAACACTAAATCGTTAAGGATTGCTTACAAAGATCTAAAAGGATTTAACACACAAAAGGAAGCTTTTATGAACGCATATTCGGGGTTTATCTATTTAAAGGATAAAGACCTGAAATATGTGTTTGCCAATGAAACGATGAAAAGCCATTTCGAGCTTACTGATGAAAAACTTACAGGTTATGATGATTTTGATATAATGACCTCTGAATTTGCTGAAAATAATACCAGGTCGGACAAGAATGCCCTTAGGGAGAACAGACTTATTACCGATACCATCCCCTGGAGAAATAAGTTTTTAAGGCTAACCAAATTCCCTGTGCATATGCCAAACGGTACAGTCGGTGTCGGCTCCTATATCCGCGATGTAACGGAGGAGCACAGACAAAAGCAACACCGTCAAAAAATGCTTCAACACAAAAAACTCCTGTTGGATGTTACAACCCATAATTTCAACAATACCCAGGAGCAGCTGGATTATGTGCTGCATAAACTTTTAAAGATGTCAGGAAGCCAATACGGCTATATCTATTTTTACAGCGAAGACAAAAAAGAATTTGTTCTTAATTCTTGGACACAGGGCGTTATGAAATCATGCACCGTCAAAGGAACTCCAAAGATTTACCAGCTTGAAAAAACAGGCATCTGGGGCGAGGTAGTCAGACAGCGAAAACCGATAATAGTCAACGATTTCGAAAAATCCAATCCGCTTAAAAAAGGTTACCCCGAAGGACATGTAGAGCTTAAAAAATTTATGTCCATACCGGTTATCATCGATGATGAGATTGTCGCCGTCGTGGGATTTGGAAATAAACCGACAGACTATGATGATGCTGATGTGCGTGAGATGACAATATTGATGAGCGGTGTATGGAATGCCGTAAAAAGAAGGGAAACTGAAGAAACATTGGCTATGGAACGCAATAAGTATTATCAAACCCTGTTATCAATTGGAGATGGGGTATTGGTTATTAGTCAGAATAAAAATATTGTGTTCCTGAATTCAGTTGCTGAAAAACTTACAGGCTGGTCCATGAAGGAGGCCTTGGGGATCCCCTATAAGGAGATATTTGCAATATCCCATGAACAAGAAGGGTTCACGATTAATGATCCCGTAGCCATTGCCTTTGATACCGGCCGAATCCAGGAACTGGGCAACCATGCAATACTGACCTCCAAAACGGGTAAGCGCTATTATCTTGAGGATAGTGCTGCACCAATATTTGATGAAAACGGGTCCATGACCGGCGTAGTACTCGTTTTTAGGGATATAACAGAAAAGAAGGAGCAACGTAAGAAAATAGAATACATGAGCTTTCATGATTCACTGACCGGATTGTACAACAGACGCTTCTTTGAGGAGGAAATGAGTCGTTTAGATACGAAACGGAATCTTCCAATTTCAATACTTATCGGAGATGTCAACAACCTGAAGCTCACAAATGATATCTTCGGTCACGCGTTCGGAGATATGGTATTGGAAAGGGTAAGCGAGATTATGCAGCATGCAAGCAGGGCCGATGATATCATAGCCAGGTGGGGAGGAGATGAATTCGTAATTCTATTGCCAAAAACATCCCAAAATGAAGCAGAAATACTAGCTAGCAGGATAAAAGAACAGATTTCAACACAGCAGATTCGCGCGGTAAAATGCAGTATCTCCATGGGGTGGGATACAAAAACGAGCATGGACGAAGACATTGTAAGAACACTAAACAATGCAGAAATTAAAATGTATTCTGCGAAAACCTTAGGACGCGAAGAAACGCAGGATTATGAACTGTACAGCATAATAAAAACCCTTTATGAAAGCGGTGAAAGGGAAAATGAGCATGCTAAAAACGTGGGCAGAATATGCAAAAAAATAGGATTAGCGCTAAAGCTTTCCGAATCCGACATGCTAAGATTAAATCAAACCGCCCATCTTCACGATATAGGGAAAATTGCTCTCAGTACCAAACTGCTTAATAATTATTATTATTTAAGTGCTGTGGAACAAAAGGAAGCCGCCTTACATCCGGTGATAGGATACAGGGTCCTAAACCACTTCGATGAAACTGTTGAATTGGCTGATGCCGTACTGGCTCATCATGAGAATTGGGATGGAACAGGTTATCCTAAGGGCCTAAAATCAAAAATGATCCCCCTGTTTGCGCGCATCATATCGCTTGCCAATACATATGATCGCATGCTTAATGATCCAAAAACCAAAAGCGAAGAAGAAGTGATAAAAAAGATAAAAGATTTATCAGGAATAAAGTTTGATCCCAATCTGGTTGATATCCTTGTCGATGTTTTAAAAGGTCCCGTCTCATGAATCTTTTTACAATATCGACAGCGGATACTGTTTATGCCGACATTTATTGCATCGGTTTAATCTGCCTGATGGTGTAAATTGTGTCGCCGATTTTGGTTTCGTAGGTTTTGCTGAATTCTGATGTAAGCATGGGGGTACAACTCCTTTTATTTGGTGTGGTGAGCATTTTAAATATTGCACAGGATTTATCATATTGTAAATTCACAGTTGTGTTTTTCGGGAGGTTATCGAATGCTGTGTTTAAGAAAGGGGTTGGCAGCATTGTCGAATATGAAACCGATTTCTGATCATCAGGACCATGAAAAAGCACAGGCAGTGCTTCAGCTTATGAATGAGCTTGAAAAGGGTAGAAAGTCTGGCGAAGAGGAAGGCTGGCTCACTGCAGAGGCCGTGAAGAAGCATCTGGGCATCGCAAGTGAATAAGCGGCTGATCTCGCAGGAATTAAATGAATACAAAGCGCCTTTCCGATAGGGAGGCTTTTTTATTTTGTCTTAGGTTCTGAACACGCATTAGTGTAAATGGAATAACCGTCCAATAATTTGTTAATAT
>CAYRNC010000031.1:0-16665 GCA_964425645.1 uncultured Oscillospiraceae bacterium
TACCACAGAAGGCTATTATCTTTTATATTTACAGACTTTCTTTCACAGTCTCTAACTAGTTTAATATTACAGATTAGACACACTATAAAAATCTGAAATTATCTGTTTCACCATTTCAATTCTCATATTAGAATGATATTCAGAGGTGTTAAAAATTAGAAATCGAAAACCAATAAAAACAATTACGTGTTTTTGATTTGGCGGTTCCATACTTCTTCAAGCGCCTTTATTTCGCTTGCTTTTTTCTCTTTTTTGATAGTGCGTCTGTTCTTTAAATCGTCAGTAAACGCATAAAGTACCGGTATCAATATGAGAGTAATGAATGTAGAGCCGATAAGGCCTCCTATGATGGAGATGCCTAAAGGAGACAGCATTTCTCCTCCATCACCCAGCCCTAAGGAAAGAGGAATCATTCCTACGCATGTGGTTGTTGTGGTCATGAGTATTGGCCTTAAACGGTATTTACCGGCTGTAATTATAGCCTGATTCCTTTCCATTTGACCCTTGTTTTGCCGTATGAATTCAATTAAAAGTATTGAATTGTTCACAACTATTCCCACAAGCATTATGAGACCTAAAAAGGATGTTACCGATAAGGTTTTGCCTGTAAAGAACAAGGCAAGAAAGGCCCCTGACATCGCAAAGGGGATTGCCATCATAACTATTAACGGTTGTGTCAATGATTCAAATTGAGACGCTAAAACCATGTATACCAGCAGGATGGCGACGAGAAGGGCAAGGAACAGATCCCCGAAAGCGTCCTTCATCTGCTCATACATGCCGCCATCATCATAGGAATATCCGGCAGGGAAGGGGTAATTATCCGCTAAAGAGAATATTTTTTTCGATACTCCGGCCAAATCATTCCCCTCTATTCTTATGTTTATGTCTATGAATCTTTCTTGATCCATTCTATCTATTTTTGATGGTGAGTTGCCAAAATCCATCGTTGAAATTCGGTCTGCAGGTATTGCGCCTCCCCATGGCAAAGGAATGAGTATTTGCTGCATATTTTCAATGGTTTTTCCATAAACATCAGAAAGGGATAAATTAACTTCGATTTCTTTCCCGTCAATTTTTAGGCGTGTCGAAGTCGTTCCGGATAACGCGTTTTCCAAGCTGTCGGCCAGCTGATATGCGGTGATGCCGTAAAAAGCGGCGGCTGTTCTGTCGATCATCACACGCGCTTCAGGATTCCCTTCTGTTATGCTGGTATCGGTCCGGGATACACCGGGTACCGTAAGAAGTTTTTCTGCCATATCCTCACCTATGTGACGAAGAACCGCCAAATCGGGACCCTTTACAGAAATGCTTACATCGGCCCCTCCCATAAGATCGGTAACGGAAGTGGATTCAACGATTGAAATTTTTGCCCCTGTGATATCGCTGAATTCATTCTCCGCATCTTCGATGATTTCCCATATACTGCGCTTTCTTTCCTGTTTTGGCACTAAAGTAACGCTCAGTGATGATGCATCATCTCCGATAAATGAGGTTGTCATACCTATATCCGTTGTGCAATGCTTTAATTCCGGTAGGGATAGTATATAGGCCTCTATTTTATCCATGATGGCTGATTTTTCGGTGAGAGAGGTCCCGTATGGGGTGGATGCACTGATCATGAACACAGCTTCATCGGATGCAGGCATAAATTCCATGCCGACCACTGCTATGAGGACTGAGGATAATATAAAAAGGATAAGGCAAAATACTACGACCCTTTTTCTGCGATTTAACGCCCAGGCTATTGTCTTTTCATAGACTATGGTCAAGCGGTCTATGAATTTAGTGAAGTACGGAATTAAGCGGTAGGTATAGTGGCGCCGACCTATTCTGATGTAGTTCATCGATGCCCCTTTGTTTATCAGTCTTGAGGAAAGCATGGGGACAACCGAAAGGGCCACGAATAGCGAAGCGGATAAGGCTATTATAAAGGTCCAGCAAAAATCGTCAAATAGCATTGATGCAATTCCGCTGCTCATGGCGATGGGAAGGTAGACAACTATGCTTGTCAGGGTGGATGCGGTTATGGCCAGTGCAATCTGTTTACTGCCTGTCAAAGCTGCATCGAAGGCAGAGCGGCCTTCACTTTCCTGACTGACCCGAAAGATGTTTTCCAACGATACTATGGAGTTATCCACGAGCATACCTACAGCCAATGTCAAAGCGCTTAATGTGATCAAATTAAGGGTCATGCCAAGTAAGTTCATCAAAGCGAATGTCGCAAAATAGGAAGTTGGGATGGATATTGCAATGACTAAAGTTGAGCTTATGCTTCTTAGAAACAAAAATATCACAAGGATTGCCAGAAGTCCGCCTATTAATGCGGAATTGGCCACCGAAAAAACGGAGCTTTTGATGTAGTCCGCTTGGTCAAAGCCGACGGTAAATGTCAGCTCGGGGAAATCCTTTTGAAGGGCTTTAACCGTGGCGTTGACTTCATCGGATACTTTAACCGTATTAGCGTTGGATTGTTTGCTTATATAAAGGCCTATGGCGGTTGCGCCGTCTACTTTGCTTATTGAATTCTGAGTCTTATAGCCCTGCTCAATATCGGCAAGATCTGAAAGGCGGACAATGCTTCGATCGGGGAGTTGAACGGGCAGCTGCTTTAATTCATCTACGGATCCGAATTCTCCCAGCGTACGAACTATTATTTTTCTGCTGCCCTTGCTGACTTCACCGCTTGGCCGATTTATATTTTCCGCAGCGATCAGCTGGCTTAAAGCAGATAAAGAAAGCCCATATCCGGTAAGCTTCTCCTGATCAAAGCGCACTGCAACTTCTTCGGTAATACCGCCGTAATTATCGACGGAGGCTACCCCGGGTGTACGTTCAAAATAAGACATGATTCGGTTTTCAACCTCATGGTTCAGTTCCGAAAGAGGTTTGTTTCCCGAGACGTAAACCTGTACAACAGGGGTGAAATCCATGTTCATTTTCAGGACCATGGGATCTGTCGCCCTCCCCGGTAAAAATCCTTCTACCACGGCGATTTTTTCCCTCATATTAAGCGTAGCAAAGTCCATGTCGGTTTTCATGGTAAAGCGCACTACGACGATCGATGTACCCTCCATTGTCATGGAATAAAGGGATTCCATGCCCTCTACCGAAGCTAATGACTGTTCCAATGGTTTTGTGATCATGGTCTCTACTTCTTCGGGAGCAGCATTTGGATATTGTGTATACACTATAGCCACCGGCAATTCGATATCCGGCAAAAGGTCCATGGGAATACCTATAAGTGATACCGTTCCCACTAAAATAATGATCATCACCATCATAACAGTGGTAACCGGATGTTTGATTGAGATCTTTGAAAAATTCATGGCATCCCCCGTTTAAGCTGCTTATTCTATGATGATATTGACGGTCTCGCCGTCAGTAATGAATTGCTGACCGGATGTAATTATGACATCTCCTAAGGAAAGTCCGGATATTATCTCCACCATGTTGCCGTTATCCAGACCTGTTGTTACCGTAGCAAGGGTAGGGACATCACCGTTTAATCGGGCAACCTTGGCTTCACCTGATTTCATAAATACTGCATCGGAGGGGATGCAAAGAGCATTTTCTTTTTTTTCAGAGACTATCATGACCTGTGCGAACATCCCGGCCTTTACGGTGTCATAAGGGTGATCAAGGGAAACGGTGATGGGGTAAGTAAGGGTCTCTAGAGCAGGTGCAGGGGATATGGCTTTTATCGTTCCCGAAAAGGCCTCATCGGATATGCTGGCTATTATAATATCCACCTTATCTCCCGGAGCTATTTTTCCGATTAAACTGTCGGAAACTGAGGTGTTAATCTCTAAAGCGCTTGTATCGGCTATCGCAACTGCCGGCATGCTTTGGGATGCTAGACTTCCCTCCGACACGTTTACCAAAGTGACGTGACCGTCTATAGGTGAACTTGTCTTGCAGTAACTGAGGGCCAAAGTCGCGGCATTAAGGCTTTGCCCGGCCAGTTCAAACTGTGTTTCGGCCCCCTGATATTGTTGATTCGATACAGCACCCTCTTTGTACAGTACGGTCATACGATTAAAATCGCTTTTTGCACTTTCATATGCCAGTTTAGCTTGATTGTATGAGGCCTGTGCCTGGGCTTTGTCCAATTCAAACAACAGGTCACCTTTATTTACATAATCCCCCAAACCGACGTATACCGCGGTTATTTTTCCTGCCGTCATGGGGACAACCGTTGCTGATTCGATTGGATCTATTCTACCCATTATGGGTGAAGAAACATAAAGTGTTTTTATTTCAACTATTGCAGTCTTTACATTTACTGCCTCTTTTATAGCCGGATTTTGGGGTTTTATTGATTCGGCGACGCGGTAAATTCCTAAGGCCGATATGGCAATTACGGCGATTAAAAGAATTAGCTTACTTTTTTTGTTCATATCGGTTATACCTTCTTCCAAATCGATTTGATTTTTTTGCACTATTATAATATTAAGGTTGCATCTAACTATTGTCAAATAAAACGTGTTTTTTGTTGTTAAATATGGTGGCCATAATGTATAATCGGATAAGGTATTCAGGAGGAACATAATGCTGTTAAATAGTAGGGACATAAATAATATAATAAATGTTATGGAGCAGCTTTATCCTGATGCCGGATGTGAGCTCGATTTTGATTCGATTTTTGAGCTGCTGATTTCAGTTGTTTTATCGGCACAAACAACGGATAAAAGCGTCAATAAGATAAGCCCAGCATTGTTTAAGCTGTATCCCGATGCCTTTTCATTGGCGAAAGCGGATCAATCAACGTTGGAAAATATGTTAAGAAGCATAGGTATGTATAAAACAAAAGCCAGACACCTCATAGCTTTATCAAGGATATTGGTTAAAGAGCATAAAGGTCAGGTGCCACAGGAATACGATCAGCTTATTAAACTGCCCGGAGTCGGCCGGAAGACCGCTAACGTAGTTCTTTCGGTAGGTTTTGGACAACAGCGCATAGCGGTCGATACCCACGTGTACAGGTTGGCAAATCGCATAGGTTTTACGGAAGAAAAGGATGTGCTTTCTACTGAGTTGAAACTTATGAAAAGGATCCCAAGAGGAAAATGGATAAGGCTTCACCATCTTCTGATATGGCACGGCAGAAGGGTTTGCAGCGCAAGAAATCCCAAATGCATCAGTTGCGGGATAGAGGGCCTGTGTAAGAAGAAAGGTCTTTAATATGAAAACATTTCAGATCAGAACTGTCAGTTTCGGACAAGGCCCTTCTAAAATTTGCATACCCCTTACCGGAGCATGTTATGAAGAACTTATGGACGAAACAAGTCCCCCGATGCTTCTTTACGGTGATATGGTTGAATGGCGTGCCGATTATTATGCGCCCGACGGTGAAATAGCTTCGGTCACAGGTATGCTCAAGGATGTCAGAAAGAATATCGGAGAACTTCCCCTGCTTTTTACGTTCCGCAGCAGGGAGGAAGGCGGATTCGGACGCGTATCCGATGATGCCTATTTCGATTTAAATGAGTCCATACTAAGAAGCGGTAAGGCGGATATTTTGGATTTGGAACTTAGCAGGGATCAGGCAGGATTAAAGGATCTGATAAAAGAATCTGAGTCTGCTGGTGTAAAAATAATTTTGTCCTACCACAATTTTTTGGAAACCCCCTCCACGAAGGAAATGCTGAAAAAACTTCAAAGAATGCAGGATCTGGGGGCCCATATGACGAAAATAGCCGTTATGCCGAAAGATATGAAAGATGTTTTAACGTTGCTGTTTTTATCGCAATCTATGCGTGAAGAATATGCAGATGTACCGTTTATTGCAGTTTCTATGGGTGAAAAGGGTGTAATGAGCAGAGTATTCAGCGGATCGTTTGGCTCTGCGATCACTTATGGCGCAGGATCCCATGCATCGGCCCCGGGCCAGATCAAAGCTGAGGATCTTCGAAATATTATGGACATCCTAAGCGGCGGCAAGATCAGCATGCCTTCCAGAGTCTTTCTTATCGGTTTTATGGGGTGCGGCAAAACAAGCATAGGCAAACTGCTTAGCGAAAGGCTGGACTATTCCTTTGAAGACATGGATGAACTTATCGAAACAGATCAGGGGATTTCGATAGCAGACATATTTAAAAGTAAAGGGGAAAGATATTTTCGTGAAATTGAAAGCCATCTGCTTGTCAGGCTTTCCACCAAGAATAAGGCTGTGATCTCCTGCGGCGGGGGTATAGTGGAAAGCGCCGAAAACATAAAAATACTTGCAGCGGCAGGTTACACGGTTTTTCTTAAAGATGATATTTGTTCGATGTATAATCGCGTAAAGGATGACAAAAATCGTCCTCTTGTTGGGGGCAGGAGCAATAAAATGAGGGGTTGCAATGGATTTGAACAGCTATACCTGTCCCGACTTCCACGTTATGAAGAAGCAGCTGCAATATCGCTTTTTGGAACAGGAAAAGACAAAGAGCAGGTAGTTGATGAAATAACAGGACTGTTAAAGCGAAGATATTGAAGGGAGAAACAAATGAAAGAGATTATCAGTACAGACAAGGCGCCTCAGGCTATAGGGCCCTATTCTCAGGGGATTAAGGTAAACGGGATATTGTTTACCTCCGGGCAGATTCCGATAGATCCCAAAACAGGTCGCATTGTAGAAGGCGACATAAAAGTGCAGGCGGAGCAGTCAATGCAAAACGTTAAGGCTGTTGTGGAAGCGGGCGGCTATAGTATGAGTGACGTTGTTAAGGTCAGCATTCTTCTCGCTGATATAGGAGATTTTACAGTTGTAAACGAAGTATACCAAAGCTTTTTTGAGGGCAGCTATCCGGCAAGATCCTGCTATGCGGTAAAAAATCTTCCAAAGAATGTCGGTATTGAGATTGAGGCCGTAGCAGGGAACTAATTTTTATGTGTGTTAAAAGTGCACCGTTTAATAAATTAAAGCGGCTTACTGTAATTTTTTTCGCTGTTGCAGCGGTTACGGCGTTCTTAATCAGCGGTTATGTATCCTATACGAGCAAAAAATATATTTTGCAGGAATCCGAAGCGGGGAGGAAGGAGGCCGATTGCATTCTTGTCCTGGGGGCAGGACTTTTGCCCGACGGAACTCCGAATTATATGCTTAGGGACAGGTTGGATCAGGGGATAAGGCTTTATAGCAACGGAGATGCCCCAAAGCTTCTGATGTCCGGTGACAACGGAAAAGAAGGTTATGATGAAGTAAATGCGATGAAGCAATATGCGCTTTTAAACGGCGTCCCCGCCTGTGATATTTTCCTTGATCATGCGGGGTTTTCCACCTATGAATCGATGTATCGGGCAAAGGAAATTTTTCAGGCAGAAAAAATAATCGTAATTACTCAAAAGTATCATCTTTACCGTGCTGTCTATATCGCAAGGGGCCTCAATGTTGATGCTTACGGAGTTGCATCTGACCCCTATACCTACGCGGGTCAAAATATCAGGGAGGTTCGTGAAATCCTTGCTCGAAACAAGGATTTCATCATGACTCTGTTAAAGCCTGCTCCCGCTATTCTTGGTGAAGTGATACCTATAAACGGCGATGGTATTGTAAGCCATGATTGAAACTATAACTTAGGGCCCCCTGCCGTTTTTAGATCATATGCGGCATTTTTGGCAATCGCCTTTCCGATTTGGATCACATCCCCCATTACGGCACTTCCTGTGGGGAGAGCTCCCGCACCTTTCCCATAAAACATCAGGTCGCCTACTGCATTCCCTTTGATAAAGACCGCGTTGAATTCATTGTTCACTTCGGCAAGGGGGTGGGAATAGGGTATGAGAGTGGGTTTGACGTCGCAGATGAGCTTGTCATTTTCAAATTTTGCGCTGCCTACCAGTTTGATTTTATGCCCGGACTCCGTCGCCTTGGCTATGTCCTCCATTGTTATTTCAGTAATTCCGGTCGTGGGTATCTGATCGGGGTGCATTCTCATTCCAAAGACAAGAGAGATTAAGATCGAAAGCTTGTTTGCGACATCTATACCTTCCACATCCGCTTCGGGGTTAGCTTCGGCAAAGCCCTTTTCCTGTGCAATTTTAAGCACGTCATCGTATTCTATGCCGAAGTCCGTCATCTGACTTAAAATATAGTTCGTTGTTCCGTTCAGTATGCCCATGATCTCAATAAACTCGTTTGCAGCAAGTGCATCCGTGATGGATGTGAGTATGGGGATGCCTCCCCCGACACTTGCTTCATAGCGGAACATGACATTATTCTTTTCTGCGGCCGCCCGCAGCTCATCAAAATTTGCCGCGACGGCGGCCTTGTTGGCAGTAACCACATGTTTACCGTTCTCCATTGCAGCAAGCATGAATTTTGTAGCCGGGTTTATGCCGCCAAGCAATTCGATGACTATGCTTATGGAAGGATCAAGTAACAGATCATCGGGATCCTGTGTAAATTTATCAGGTTCGACAATTACATCTCTTTTTCTATGGACATCCTTTTCCAGTATTCTGGTAATATCAAAATCAAGTCCTGTATTTGATCGGATTGTATCCCGATTCATCTCCAACGTTTTATAAGTGCCTACTCCGATATTTCCAAACCCCATCAGCCCGATTTTTACTGTTTCATTTGTCATGATTGTTTCCTCCTGTGTTTCATCTTATGGTATTATAATATGGGATGACAGTTTGAACAAGCTATCAATTGTGAATATGGACACATTATAAGGATAGTGGAACAAAAATTGATGAGAAGCCATATATTAAATGTTGTTCTCGTTGAACCGGAGATACCTCCAAACACCGGGAACATTGCGAGGACCTGTGCGGCAACCGGTGTTAAACTTCATTTGGTTGAACCTTTAGGTTTTTCGATTGATGATTCGCATATGAGAAGGGCGGGTCTTGATTATTGGCCTTTTGTAGATATTGAGGTGCATAGGGATCTCGAAGCATTTATAAATAAATATCAGAACGAATCCATGTACCTCGCTACAACGAAGGGGATTAACATTTATTCTTCAGTTAAGTATGAAAAGGGCTGCATGCTTATCTTTGGCCGGGAAACAAAAGGTTTGCCCGGAGATTTTATAGCAGCAAATTGGGATCGCACAATACGAATCCCTATGGGAAACGATGCGAGGCAAAGATCTTTAAATCTGTCAAATTCTGTGGCTGTAGTCGTATTTGAGGCGCTGCGACAACTGGGTTTTCCGGAACTGGCATGATCCTTTTCGGATTAAAGGAGAGACAAATGTTTGTTATGGTATTTCAAATCCTCGGTGGAGCCGGATTGCTCCTGTACGGAATTGAAATAATGAAAGACTCTTTGGAATGGATATCCCAGGGGCAAGGTCAGAAATTGCTTGAGGCGTCCCGAAGAAATGCATTTATAAGCCTGCTTGCGGGTATTATTGTAACCGCCATCAATCAAAAAAGCAGCGCTACCACAATAATGGTCGTAGGCATGGTGAATGCTCAAATGATATCCCTTTTAAAAGCGACAGGTATGATAATGGGAGCAAATATCGGAACTACCATTACTGCACAGCTTTTGGCCTTTAGACTGGAATATCTGGCGCCCTGCATCGTAGGCATAGCTGCAGTTTTCTGGAAATATGTAAAGAATAAGCGCATAAAGTATATCGCCGAAATCTTTATCGGGTTTGGCATTATGTTCATCGGGATGATCTTCATGGAAATGGGATTTCAAACCATGAAAAACGTTTCAGCCGTGCAAAAAATCATAGAATCGGCCGGGTCGTTGTCGATACCGGCTTGTTTTCTGGTTTCATTTATCGGTTTTGTAATCGTTGTTTTGATTCGAAGCAGCAGCCTTTTAACAGGTGTAATGATTGCAATGTCGGCCCGGGGAATTTTACCCCTTAAATCCGCTGTTTCATTAATTATCGGGATAAATGTAGGGAAATGCATAATCGGTCTGCGGGCCGTTAAGGGGGCGACAAGAACCGCTAAAAGAGCTGCAGTCATAAACCTGCTTTATAATCTGATCGCCGCAATTATAGCTATTGCATTTTTTATGAACTATATAGTATATGCTATGGAGTTTTTGGCGCCCATTGATGTTCCACGTCAAATAGCAAATGCCCACACCCTTTATAATCTCACTGCCGTCATAATTTGTGCGCCTTTTATCGGTTTTCTTATGTCGGCTTCAGATCGATTTGTTCCTTACAGGAAAGAGGAGAGGGGAAAGGGAGGCCTTGATGTCAGAATGCTTGATACTCCGGGTCTGGCCTTGGCGCAGACGTATGGCGAGATAATAAATTTAGCAAAACTCTCCCTTGAATGCTATGAGACCGGTTTTCACTGCATCGTCGAGCATGGCAGGCATAATTTAGAGCGAATAATTGAAACGGAGGATATTATACTTCGTTTACAAAAAGATATCGAGGTATATTTAGTAAAGCTTGCGCAAAAAAATATAACGAAAGATCAGCATGAAATTTTGAATCTTATGCTTGGAGCTTCGGGAGATATAGAACGAATTGCAGATCTTTCCATTAATATCGGTGAATTGGCCGAATTTAAGAAGAAGAATGGCATAACTTTCAGCTGGGATGCAATGAAAGAAATGTCAGCATATCACGATAAGATACACGATTCGTTAAAGGGTTTGCTAAAGGCCATGGAGAATAAGGACGGGGTTCTGGCCAACAGTATTCTGTCAGCAGAGATCAGAATCAAAAATATTGAAGTTAAACTGAGGGAAAACCATATAGCGAGATTGTCAAGCGGCAACTGCAATCCGGGGTCAGGGGTTATGTTTATGGATCTTATAAATACAATGGAACATGTGGCTGAATACACCAAAAAGATAGGATATTTTGTTATAGAGGTTTCTAAATACTGATTATTAATGATATAATAACAGGGAACGACTGCGTTTAGGGAATGATGCATAATGAAGCTAGGTTACGAGCTTACAATTGAACAGACGCAAAAACTGGTGATGACTCCTGAACTGATTCAGGCGATTCAGATTTTGCAATTTAACAGCCAGGAAATGGAGGCCTATGTAGAAGAACAGCTCCTCACAAATCCAATGCTGGAGAAATCAGACAATAAAGAAGGAACTGATCAGGCGGCAGATAGGGAGGATTATGCTGACAGAGAGCAGGATTCTTTTGAGTCGGAGAGAGAAGCTGAAATAGATTGGGCGGAGCATTTTAAAAATAGAGAATACGATGACATCAGCTATTCCCAATGGCAGTACCGTGCAGATTCAAAAGAATATTCCTATGAACAATTTTTGACGACGGATACGACGCTTACAGAGCATCTGATGCTTCAGCTTCAGTTGACATCTGTCGGGCCCGAATGTAAAAAGGCTGCAAAGTATCTTATTGAGGCCCTTGACGAAAACGGATATTTAACGGTAACTTTGGAAGAGACCGCTTCGGTATTGAATATAAAGACTGATAAGGCTGAGAAAGCCTTGCGAATAATTCAAAGTTTTGATCCGGTAGGGGTCGGCGCAAGAAATCTTGCAGAGTGCCTGCTCATTCAGATGATTTACTACGGTGATGACAGTTTTGAAACCCGTCAGATCATTGAAAATCATCTTGAGGACATTGCCGCAAATCGACTTATCAATATCTCAAAGGCTGTGGGGATACCTGTTAAAGACGTTCAGGAAATCAGCGATATTATAAAGACTTTAGAGCCAAAGCCGGGAAGGCAGTTTGGATCATTCGGCGAGAATCGATACATCATTCCCGATGTGACTGTCCAAAAGATCGATGAGGAGTATATAGTGACGGTTAAAGATACGACTGCTCCCAGATTGAATATAAGCCCGTTTTACCAGAAGATTTTAATGGAGGAAGATAAAGAATCGAAACTATCCCGTTTTCTGACCGGTCGGCTCAATTCTGCTCTTTGGCTGATAAAAAGTATAGAGCAAAGAAGGCAGACTATATATAACGTTGTAAGTGCCATAGTTAAATACCAGGAAGATTTTTTTGAGATGGGTCAGAAGCACCTTAAAACCCTTACACTGCGTCAGATAGCCGATGAGCTGGGGGTGCACGAATCTACTGTAAGCAGGTCAATTAACGGAAAATATGTAGAAACACCAAGAGGGATATTTGAAATAAAATATTTTTTTACCAGCGGGGTGCAGGGGAGCGATGGTTTGGGTATAGCATCTGAAAGCATCAAGACTATAATAAGGGAGATTGTGGATCGGGAGGATGTCAAATCTCCTTTTTCAGATCAGGCCATTGCAAAAAAGCTTGAAAAAAAAGGAATAGATATTTCCCGCAGAACTGTGGCAAAATACAGAGATGAAATGAATCTGCCCTCATCATCGAAAAGGAAAAGGTATTGAGGGGGGTTCTTTTATTTAAAGTTGTTTAAAATATTTCATATTGTTTACATTATATAAGATCTATCATTTTAGGGAGGAAAACAGAATGAAAACAAAGGTAGGAATCAATGGCTTTGGCAGGATCGGAAGAAATGCCTTTAAGGCGGCTTGGGGAAAAAATGCGGATTTTGAAATCGTTGCAATTAACGATATCACAAACCCTGCCACCTTAGCCCATCTTCTGAAATACGACAGCTGCTTCGGAAAATTTCAGGGTACTGTGGAGGCTTCGGAGAATTCCATAATAGTAAACGGCAAAGAAGTCAGGATACTGGCAATAAAAGATCCTGAAAAGCTGCCTTGGGCTGAAATGGGTGTCGAAGTTGTGCTTGAATCCACCGGATTATTTACAAAAAAAGCTGACGCGGAAAAGCATATTAAGGCGGGAGCAAAAAAGGTTATTATTTCTGCACCTGCTAACGGTGAAGATATCACTTTGGTTATGGGAGTCAACGATGATGAATACAAGGCCGGTACACACCATATAATTTCCAATGCATCCTGTACCACAAATTGCCTTGCGCCGTTTGCCAAGATAATCGACCGGGAATTCGGAATTGAGCAAGGCCTGATGACTACCATTCACGCTTATACTAACGATCAGAAGATTCTGGATCTCCCTCACAGTGACCTTAGAAGAGCCAGGGCTGCCGCCGTCTCTATGATACCCACCACAACCGGTGCGGCAAAAGCTGTTTCGCTCGTTTTGCCTCAGCTTAAAGGAAAACTCAACGGGATGGCCATTCGGGTACCTACCCCTGCCGTATCGATTGTTGATATCGTTTTTAATCTTAAAAAAGAGACTTCAAAAGAAGAGGTCAATGAGTCTTTGAAGAATGCGGCGGAGGGGGAGCTTAAGGGTATAATGGGGTATTGTGATGAACCCCTCGTATCTATTGATTTTAAGCAGGATACCAGATCCTCGATTATCGATGCGCTGTCTACCATGGTGATCGAAGGAAGAATGTTAAAAATTCTTTCCTGGTACGATAACGAGTGGGGATATTCCAATCGGGTAGTTGATTTGATAGAGTTTGTTATCAGTAAAGGCCTTTAAGGTTTTGCAATGAAAAAGAATATAAAAGATATTCAAGTATCGGGGAAAAGGTTCATTGTAAGATGCGATTTTAACGTGCCTTTAAATGAAGCCGGAAACATAACCGACGATAACAGAATAGTGGCTGCATTGCCGACTATCCGATATTTAATTGAGTCGGGTGCTAAGGTTATTTTAATGTCACACCTTGGCCGACCCAAAGGAAAGGCCGATAAAAAATACAGTTTGAGCCCGGTGGCGAAAAGGATTTCTGCACTGCTTTTAAGGGAAATATTGTTCATCTCGTCTCAAACAGTAATCGATGATGATGTAAAAAAAGCGGCGGCTGATTTAGCCTCCGGACAGGTTCTTCTCCTTGAAAACCTGCGCTTTCGCAAAGAAGAAACCGATAACTCCCCGGAATTTGCGAAGGAACTTTCGGAGCTTGCAGATGTTTACGTAAATGATGCTTTTGGGACCGCCCATCGGGCCCATGCATCCACGGTGGGTATTGCATCCTACCTGCCTGCTGTTTCAGGGTTTTTGATGGAAAAAGAGCTCAGGTTTTTGGGGGAGGCTGTTACAAATCCCAAAAAGCCCTTTCTTGCTATAATGGGAGGGGCTAAAATAAGCGATAAAATACCCGTTATCGAGGGCCTTATAGAAAAAGTTGATAAGCTGATAATCGGAGGAGGTATGGCTTATACTTTTTTTAAGGCTTTGGGCTATGAGGTAGGTCTGTCCATATTGGAGCCTGAGTCTGTTGAATTTGCTAAAACATTGATGGAAAAGGCGGAAGCGGCGGGGAAGCCCCTTCTTCTGCCGGAAGATATACGCATTGCAGATCAATTCAGTAACGATGCAAATTCCATAGTGGTTCTCCCGGACCATATCCCCGAAGATCAAATGGGTATGGATATCGGGGATCAAACGATAAGGAAATACCAAAGGGAAATAGCATCTGCTTCGACTATACTTTGGAATGGACCAATGGGCGTTTTTGAAATGTCCAATTTCGCTTGTGGGACTAAAGCCGTGGCTGAAGCTATGGCGGAAAGTGGAGCGGTAACTATAATAGGCGGTGGGGATTCTGCTGCGGCGGTACAGAAATTCGGCCTGTCGGATAAAATGTCTCATATTTCCACCGGGGGGGGTGCTTCCTTGAAATATCTTGCAGGGAAGGAACTGCCGGGACTGGCTGTGCTTCAAAACAGGTGTATCTGATCCGGAGTTCAGAGGAAAAGGATAGGTAAATGAAATGAGAAAACCATTGATTGCAGGGAACTGGAAAATGTACAAGACCAATGAAGAGGTCTATAAATATGCAGATGATTTTAAAAAAATCTATAAACCCAAACAGGTGCTGGTTGCTATCTGCGCACCTTACACCCAGCTTCTAACTTTGAAGGAGGCTCTTTACGGCAGCGGGGTTAGAATAGGGGCTCAAAACATGCATTTTATGCAGGAGGGGGCATATACAGGAGAAATATCCCCTTTGATGCTGAAAGAGATAGGCATAGACTACTGCATCATCGGTCATTCTGAACGGCGCCAATATTTTGGTGAGACAGATGAATGCGTGAATAAGAAACTGCACAGTGCTTTTTCCGCCGGGATAATACCGATTCTTTGCGTAGGTGAAGGATTGGAAGACAGGGATGGGGGAAAGGCTGCAGATGTGGTGAAAAAACAGGTATCTTCTGCGCTTATAGATTTATCTGAGGAAAATGCCGCGTCTCTTGTAATCGCATATGAACCGATTTGGGCTATCGGAACGGGAAGAACTGCTTCCCCTTCACAGGCTAGTGAAATGTGCGGAGAAATTCGCTGCATCATTTCAACGCTTTATGGCGAGGAAACCGCATGTTCGGTAAGAATATTATATGGGGGCAGCGTGAAACCGGGCAACATTTCGGATCTCATGAAAAGAGATGATATCGATGGAGCATTGGTAGGCGGTGCCAGCCTGAATCCTGCGGATTTCTTGGATATTATTAATTATTAGCGGAGGATGCGGATATGAGTTATATAAAGAAGGTTACAGCCCGTGAAATCTTAGATTCCAGAGGAAATCCCACCGTAGAGGTTGAGATTTACCTAAATGATGATTCTTGTGGCAGGGCAGCGGTGCCATCCGGCGCTTCTACGGGGGCTTTTGAGGCTGTAGAGCTTAGAGACGGCGATCCTGCAAGATACCTTGGAAAAGGGGTTGAGCAGGCGATTTATAATGTCAATAAAGTCATCGCCCCTTCGATCATCGGTAAAGATGCCGGCGATCAGGCGGGACTGGATCGGCATTTAATTAATCTCGACGGTACCCAGAACAAGGCCAAGCTTGGAGCAAATGCAATTTTGGCAGTTTCCATGGCCTCAGCATGCGCAAAAGCCGCCTCCTTGGGTTTACCCCTTTATCGCTACCTGGGAGGCATAAACGGAAGGCTTCTTCCCGTACCCATGATGAATATATTGAATGGGGGATGCCATGCCGACAATAATGTGGATATTCAGGAATTCATGGTCATGCCCGTCGGTGCAAAAAGTTTTAAAGAGGGATTAAGAATGGGAGCGGAGGTGTTCCATAGCCTAAAAGCTGTTTTGAAAGCGGCAGGCTATGGTACAGCAGTAGGGGACGAAGGGGGCTTTGCCCCGGACCTTCTGAACAACGAGGAGGCAATTTTACTTATAACACAAGCCATATCGAAAGCAGGTTATAAGCCGGGAAAAGACGTAATGATCTCGTTAGATGTTGCCGCAACCGAAATGTATGACGACGCGACGGGACTTTACAGTTTTTCAGGAGAGGGTATTAAAAGGGATGTGGAACAGATGATAGCATATTATGATATGCTGATTTCCAAATATCCTATAATATCTATTGAAGACGGTCTGTCAGAGGAGGATTGGAATGGCTGGAAGCGCATGACAGATGAGCTGGGCAGGCGGGTACAGCTTGTGGGTGATGATCTTTTCGTTACAAATACCGCACGACTTGAAAAGGGTATACTTATGGGTGCGGCTAATGCTGTTTTAATCAAGGTAAATCAAATCGGGACCTTGACTGAAACAATGGATGCTATCGAAACGGCGAAAAAGGCAGGTTACGGTATTATAATATCACATCGTTCAGGAGAGACGGAGGATGCAGCCATTGCCGATTTATCCGTAGCTGTAAATGGAGGACAAATCAAAACTGGTGCCCCTTCGCGAAGCGATCGCACAGCAAAATATAATCAGCTGCTTCGCATAGAAGAAGGCCTGTCTTCGGGGGCAATATACAGAGGTGAGAAGGTCTTTTCGTTTG
>CAYRNC010000032.1:0-16578 GCA_964425645.1 uncultured Oscillospiraceae bacterium
GGCGACAATAGGCGATCAACGTCTCTTAGCTCCTTTTGCATTTCAATCCACGCCCCCCTACGCGGGGGGCGACAGCGACGTTATAAGCGTCATGTTGTCTACGCTTAAATTTCAATCCACGCCCCCCTACGCGGGGGGCGACCGCAACATATGGTTTCAATAAATTCCCTCCCACCATATCTCGTTATGTAGCCCATATGCTAGTCAAACATTGCAATCGTATTTTTGCTCCACATGCATTATCTGTTTATTTTGATAAGTTTATAGTGCGAAGCTCCCGATAATTTGTTGTTTGATTGTAGTTCGCACCTATATAATTAACCTGCCATCTAATGGGATTGATGGCTTTATTCCTACATGTATAACCTTACCATCATACTTCATACCAAGATTATAAAACCTTAAACTGTCTTCACTAATGTTAATTATTCTTTTTAACTCTGCTTGCAATGAAATGTATTGTGAATAATCAAGGATACATTCAAATACAGAATTTTGGACCCTCTGCCCATGCGCCTCGCATTTTTTTGCAACCCTTGAAAGTCTACGCTTGCCCTCTCTTGTTTCAGTCGAAACATCATATGTAACCAGAATAAGCATCGATACCTCATTTCCATAAAAATACGGGGTAACTGTCCAGATCCTTTCGTATTGTCCGTGTAAGCAAAAGCGCCTGAACATGGGGCACAATTCCCCATTCAACCTTTTCCTCTAGAAAAGGATGCGTTATTATATCTTTTTTCCTTGTCTGCCAAGCAGCAAGAAACTTTTTTCTTGCATCATCGGACAATAAAACAGCACCACTTTCCGAAAATCTAAAATCCTTTTGCGTTATTTCTTGTCGATTTATCAAAGATAATACGAATCTGTCCGCAACAATAGGCCTAAGCTCTTCCATTAAATCAAGACCCAGCGAAGCTCTTCCTGGCCGATCCCTGTGCAGAAACCCAACAAAGGCGTCTAGGCCCACCCCTTCTAAAGCGTGACGACAATCAGCGGCCAATAATACATAGGAAAATGAAAGTAATGCATTTATTGGATCCGTAGGTGGGCGTCGATTTCTTTTATTAAAGGCAAAAAAGTCCGTATTCTGTAATATGAGCTCATTAAAGACATTGTAATAACAATGTGCAGCATTTCCCTCTAAAGCCCTTAGCACCTTAAGGTTTGTGCATTCCAAGGTTTCTTTCATAAGGCCGGTAATGCGTGTGGTACTTTTTTTAATCGCTTCTACATCTACCCGTAACTCATGATCACGTGTCGCCCTTTCAAGAACCCACTTGGCATTATGTAATTTACCAAATATGAAATTCCTTGCATATGTGCAGCTTCTTTCTTCATCATCAGAAATGCGATACTGTTCTTTTCTCAAGATAACATTACCTTTGCTGACGCCTATTATTGAACCTAAAAACTTTCCGTTTTCGGTAAGGAATGTAATTAATATATTTCTCCTTGCACATTCAGCAATAAGAGCAGGGCTGCAACCAATATCATATCCAAAGCGAATAATGGACTCAATATTTAGCAGCGGAACCCTTAAAATAGTTTCGCCCTTCTCTTTTACCATTACCGCCTCATTTTCTAATGCAAGAAAAGTATCCGGTTTTGTTATATACAAAGTGTTTAGTAGTTTTTTCAATCATTCATTCCCCGCAATAGATATTCTCCCACTGATATTTTTGACCCGCCTAATTCAGGTAAACAAATATCTTTTAGAGAACACTGATTGCAAAACCTGCTTATAATTGCCTTAGGGGTTCTTTTTGAATAGTAGGTCTTATGCATTTCTATAGAATATTTTTTTACTTTTTGCCTTAGCTTGTCCGTTAATTCTATCTCCGTTCTTCGATGTGATGCACCATAAAACAGGGCAGCTATTTCAATACTACAGCATAACATTTCCTCCAAACATATCGCTTGTGCACAAAGCTGAACTGAATCCGCCTCAACAGATTGTCCTTTTCCACGTTTGTACTCGATTGGGTAAATCTTATACTTACCCTTGTACTTGGGTAGATATACCCCTTCATCATCTTTTAAAAGCTGTACGATATCACATTCGCCGGAAATGCCTAACTTTTTTGAAGCAACCTTAAGTGAATTCACTATTATTGACTCTCCTCTTTTCTCAGCAATACTGCCATCGTGGGCTTTCTTATGCATTATCCGCCCCGCAGTAGTCCACCGGTTGTCCTCCCACTGATTTTCAATATAAATCAGCGCCCATCGCCTACGGCAAAGGGAAAAGTGTTGAAACCCGGATATTTGTAAATAATCATCCTCTGCATACATTACAGTTTCACAATTAATTCTACATCAATACCGTCAATTTTACCCGCTTCGGGTGCCGTAATCCGGTAATCGCCAAATACCCTGGCCGGCCTTGATTCATCCTTTCGTTTTGCTATGATTTTATCAAAAAGGATATGAGATGGCGCATTCCCAAGTATACTTTCATGCTTAAACACGTAAAGTTTTCTGACTGCCATTTTCCCCCTTGCTGCGGAACGATCATGTTCAAACATATTAATAAGCGCCTGCCAAAAAAGTTCCAAATCCTCCTCACTAAATCCTGTTTCTTTTTGGGCCAGATTTGCGGATATATATCCTTCCGCACGATATAGCCCATATGGTACAACCGCCTTGCGACCCATTTCATTTTTGGGATCAGAATCGTTGAATTTTTCTTCAGTTGTTATAGCTAACCGCGTAATACTAAGGTCATTTATGAAGATCGGGTCAACGCTTCTTGCAAAATTAATTTGTACAGGCCCACGCACAATCCCTGCAGGATCATCACCGGTGGACATAACAGCACCAAAAGTACGAACGTCATAATAGTTTTGGCACATCCATTCTCTGGCCTTGGCTATTTCATCCTTTGTATGTTTTTTGCTATTTGTCTCTTGCCCCAAAGTCTTGTGTGCCGTTGCAAACTTCGTATTTAGTGCAGCATCCATTTTAATTAAGATATTATTATACTCTTTGCCCTCCATTACAATTTCCACATAGTTTCTTATTTTCCTTTTTAAACAGACATCTGTAACTATCCCATTCCCGGTTTCAGCATCAGTACGTGGATGATTGCCGGCATCAGGGTCCCCGTTAGGGTTCCCATTTTCTACATCAAAAAATACTACGAACTCATATCTGTTTTTGATAACATTCAACATTTCGGTTATTCCTCCTATGTACACTAATCATCAGTATTTTTCTTTTTCCATAAATCTACACGTTGCTGATAATACCCAAGAATAAAACTTCCTTGCTTATCCATGTCTAATTGTTTGGGAAAACTGTCACCTAGTTCAGCAATTATCTCATCAAGCAATCTTTCAAAACGTATTCCCTTTTTTTCAAGTTTTGAGACATGGTTTTGATATCCCTTAAGTAATGATGGAAAAACTGATGCAGGCGTGCTGCTGGCGGAAGCAAAGAATCTATCCTTAATGGTAGATGACAGCTTTGGAATTGCCTCTTGTTGGGTTTTTTCCATAACCGCAAACAATCTGCCAAGCAGGTATGCCTCGCCCGAGATATTTTTGTTTAATTCCAAGTTTATTTCCTCCTTCTTTATATTTTTTCTATTCTTCCTGATCAAATATGCTTTAATAAATGCAATCCGCGTATTTGTAATGTTTGCAAGCATTCCTGCCTTTTGTTTATCATCTGAATTTGCATGATCGGTTTTCACCCTTGCAATCATCTCAGCAAACAATGCAGAAGGATATATATGATTATTAATTACTGCTTCAAATAAAGAGCCTGTGAAATTGGGATTTACTTTACTATTCCGTCCCTTTGTGATAGCCGATGAAATAGTGGCATCCGGTATTCTCCATAAGGGAATCTGTTTGAATTCACCCTTTGAATCTGACAACATCATATCTGCATGATGTTTTAAAATATTAGTCCTAAAGGCCCCCAAGGTGGTATTATAGTATCTTCTGACAGATATCCTCCCTGCATTTGGTGACAGAATAAGCAGATGAAATCTGGTGTCATCTTTAACATCAAAGCTGATAGGCGCCTGTCCATCCCTAATAAGTTTAAGTGCCGACATTACCCTGCTTTCTACGGTTTTTTCTTCGCTTTCTGTCGGTTTAGAACCAAGAAGATCCCAAATCTCATCAACGTATTTCACATTGTCACATTCCGCCCAGAATACAAATGTTTCGTTGCCGATTACTATTTTATTCTTTGAATCCTTTTGTAAAAAGTAATTTAATGCACCGGTATATTTACGCATAACATTCTCTGAAATTGGACCGTTAAAACTTTGTGCCTTGTTATATGATTCAAAGGAGGGACTATTATACGATACTATTGCAGCACCACTTGGTTGTGTACCGAGAACGCCTTTTACCGGGAAATGCTTTCTTGCAATTACGTCATCCTTGCCCGAAACACAACACTGCCCTATTACACTTTTTTCCGTCATTTCATCGGCAGCACTTTGGAAAAGCTCCTCCCATTTGTTTAATATGCCTGTATCATCTATCGATTTGTTGTTTACTGAATTTAAAGCAAAGATAACAATGCCCTTTAGGTCCTTAAGTTTCTTCTCGCCATTTTTATCGAAATAGAAGAAGAGTTCATTATATTTTTCCTGTTCCGGATTCCAGTTTTCGTAAAATTTCAGAATGGAAGCAGCACTTTCGCCCGGCACATTTTTCAAATCATTTAAAATTTTTTCTTTAAAACTGTCATAGCTTTTTTTGGCTTTATCGGTTTGCAGCAACATCCTGTATTTCTCGGTTTCACCCGCACTTACAACTTCAAGACCGAAAACATACGAAAACGTGTCGCACAAATAGTTTGGGATGACACTTGTTCTGCCAAGCCTTTCGGGAATCCTTTCTGTTTTTATTACCTCCCTACTCTTGCCATTCGATACAACAGACTTAGTGTTAGAAATTAAATCCGTAAGCATGCCCTCCGCATCAATAGTCGCAATAAAGGGTACGCTTTCAAAAGAATAGCCGTCCCTTTTTATTTCTGCATCATTGCTGCTGCAAAGCCTGTCATAGGCGTCGGCCAAAGCATTAATTATCATTCATACACCCCCTCTCCATAATACTTTGCTACATCGATGATTCCATTTTTCATTAGCGGGCGATAAAAAACAGGATCAGCATCATTTAATGCCTTGCCATCCTCATACCTGAAATCCAAATCATAAAGCATAAACCCCAAGTCTAGCTCACCCTCTAGTGTACTTTTTATTATTTCATCCTCACCTATCAAACGGAAATTTGCTGAAAAATCCTTTAGACCTAAACACGGCTGCTTATAGCATTGTCCTTCTCTCATGCGCCTTAAGGCGATATTATAGTGTTTCTTTGAATCATTCGTATCATCTCCTATCCCCGTTGGGACAAAGTGAGCCTCTATAATGTAATCTACATTTTTAAGATACAACATTCTTCTTTGCGCTATATCTTCCTTTGAAAAAATCACAAAACTGTCCCCGTTAATGTTGTCCAGGTTTTTAGGGGGCTTCTTGGCTTTTGATTTTACTTCATTAATCATGATATTTCCGAATTCTATTGGATTTAGCACTATAATTCTATCGATAATCCATTTAATTGACGGCTTCCAATAAATGCTTTCAATTATGCCCCTGGCTGCAGACGGTGTTATTACATCATAGCTCACTCTTTCCACTTTCATCTCGGGTCTGGTGAAGCATGCATAATCTCCCCAAACCCTTAACTTAATTCCGTATCCCATAACCTGTAACCTCCCTGTTTTAAATATTCCCGTGGACATACCGCCTACAAAATATAGGCCAAAGGGTCCGATTCCCTTATACCAGATACTTGCAGACCAAGCTCATCACTGTAAAGTCCCATATCCGTAAGTATTGATTTTTTATCGCTGTCCCCCAGATTAATAAGTTTGTGATTTTCATTTAAATATCTATGCTCCCACGAATATACCGATACTGTGTACTGTTCTAATTTCCTATGCAGCATTCTAAGATCAGAATTAAATAATGAATTATTTATTTCTTGAATCAAATTATTTGCTTTAACGTTATATGGAATTATTACATCTTTTTTGTTTGCGTCGCTAATATAACTAAATCGTTTGGCACACTCTTCAAAATCAAATTTTAAAAGTGGCATTTTGTTGTTGTCCGAACTGAATTGGAAAAGCTCTAATATTCCTTGTTCATCAATATCTTTATCTTTATATTCTAGTAATTCCTGAAAATATTCCTCAATATATTTAAGCTCGAAAATATCATCATTGTTTTCCAAAGCTTTTTTGCAAATTGCCCTGGATATGTTTTTATATATTGGAATATCGCCTTTGTAAGGATCACCTTCTATTGCTTCAAATATGTATACATTACTGTTTGATCTTTTCCCCTCCCTGTTGCATCTGCCGCCTGCCTGAATAATAGAATCTATTCCGGACAAACTTCGAAAAACTGCTTCAAAATCCAAATTAACTCCGCATTCTATTAACGGAGTTGAAACGACAGTGCAAGGAATGTTGCTTTCTAAATCATTTTTTATATTATTCAGGACCCTTTTCCTGTTTTCCGGTGTCATAAGCGTGCTGAGATGATATTTTCTTGTTGCCTGTGGAAGACTTTTAAATAACAAACCGGCATGCTTCCGTGAGTTTACAATAATGAGATTTGATTTCCTGTGGTCTATTAAGCCGATAATTTCGGCATCAGTCTTTTTATCTATCCATTTACCTGTTACTCTTTTCATGTCTTTATAATGACGGCTATAATCATTATTTATCTCCGTTATTATTGAATCGATATGCATATATTGCTTAAAGTCAGGGCATGTAGCCGACATTAACAGGGCTGTGCAACCGAAATCTCTTGTTAGAACGTCTATAGCCCGCAGGCAAGGTTTAAGATAAGGTATCGGCAACATCTGTGCCTCATCAAAAACAATTATGCTGTTTGCTACGTTATGTATCTTACGACATTTCCCTCTTTTATTCGAAAATAAGGAGTCAAAGAATTGGACATTTGTTGTTAAAACAATCGGGGCATCCCAATTTTCTGTTGCTAAATGTTTAGGTGTCTCCTCATGCATACTTTCTTCTAAAACAACACTTGAGTGATGCTCTAAAATAGAAGATTCGCCAAAGATATTTTTAAACTCTTTTGCGGTTTGATCGATAATTGCGGTATAAGGAATTACGTAGATTATTCTGCTGTGATTATTTCGAATCAGGTGGTTAATTGCAAAGGTCATAGAAGATAATGTTTTCCCCCCGCCGGTCGGTACTGTCAAAGAAAACAACCCCGATTTTGAATTTGCGGCTTTTTCACAGAAGTTCTTAATTTCTATCCTTCTTATATTGATATCTTCCGTTTTCTTATTAAAATTATTATACTTCTCATTCAATTTTTCCCTTAATTTTTCGAAATCGACTGTAAGAACACTTCTTGGAACTCCATTGTTGTAAAACCTTTCTGTTTCAAGGGAATCAGCATCTACCAGTGCTGAAAACAGCATTCTAACTAATAAAGAAAACGCAAAGGGTTTGTCCGTTGCGTTTACGTAGCAAAAATTCTTGAGCCAAAATGGTATCTTTTTTTTGGTAAATTCATGTTTATATGCAGAATAATCTTCGGTTTTTCTTTTAAGTCTTGCTAATAGCGTTTGCTTCTGACTAATATCGTCCTCTGTACCACAATCAGGTAATCCTGAATGATGACCTGCAATGACATAAGAAAGGATTTGTCTGTTAATAATGTCATCGGGCTCCGATAGGATATTTATCAATTCTTTTGCACCACAAATTGAATGCTCAACCTGTATGTTTTTACCTTCAATTCTTTTTTGAAAGGATTCTTGATATTTACCTATATCGTGCAAATATCCTGCATTGAAACCAAGCTCTGAAAACCCAAATACATTACAAAATCCGGCTGTTTTATCAGAAACATTTTTCAAATGATCGGTTAATAATTCCCACTCGGCTTTATTTGAACCATTACTATGTGCATAATATTTCATCATACAAGTTCTCCTTCAAGCGAAGTTCTATATATAATATATTTAGGCAAACTATACAATTTATATTATATTGCGGCAACAATATTGACCGATAAATGGTTTAACTGATAAGCATGAGGGCTGATTTATCTTTCAGAACATTAGGTTTTGCGCCTAAAGAAAGGATGATTAGAATTGATAATAAAAGGCGAGACGTTCTTGATTCACTGGAATACCGGCAAGGGGCCCTCCCGAACATTTTTCGGCGAAGATATACCTATGTATACTTTTCCCATAGTATGGTATACAGACTCTCTCAAAGGAATCTTCACCAGGGAGCACAATAGTTACCATATCTTGCACCACACTTTTTAGTATACTGAAATCCGCGTGAAATGAAAGCCCTAAATATAAAAGAAATTAGAAGCACTCATATTATAATCGCCTTTTGGCACAGTAATTGTCCCTGATAATTAATTCAAATGACGTCGCGCCATATGGGTATGAATGAGTAAAAAGAATCAATTGAATAAGGGATGGGAATGTAAACAATAAAAGAATGAGAATCGGAAGATTGCAAGGGTTATATTTTATTAGGCCTGTTAGAAGAACTATTAGCTCATGCCCTATTTATTTTCATTGTTCTTTACCTTTAACCCCGATATATCAGGCAATGCCAATGCAATCATTATTCCGATAACAGGCAGAAACGATATGATATTTATGATAAAAGGCAGCCCTGTATAATCGGCGATAACGCCCAAAAGGGTAACACCTATCGATCCCATACCCACACCGAATCCCAGCATAAGACCCGATGCCAGACCTACATTGTCAGGTATAAGGGTTTGACCGAATACAACTGTAGTAGAAAACGTGGAGATCAAAGCCATGCCTGATATAAAAGCGAAAATCGGATCGTATCCTCCCCCTAGATGTACAAAAGGATATACCGTAAGCATAGATACCCCCATGGATACCAGAAAGCCATTCCTGCCCCCGAATTTATCAGCAAACGGTCCGCCAACGATAGTGCCTAATGCACCTGCTATCAAAAAAATACTTATTAAATACTGCGGATTTTCAATGGATTTATAGGCGGGAAAGTAAAAAGGGATGAAATATATTAAACCGGCGTGTATCCAGGATCTTACTGTTACAAATAGAATTAAGAGTGTTAAATTTCGTTTTTCACCTTTTTGTTTTTTCCCTTTCTTTTCTTCTAACTCCGCTTTGGAAAAGTCTGAATCCTCGGCCGCCTTTATCTTTAAAATCTTATTAAATCTGGGCATCATAAAAAGAAAAATTACGGAAGTCAATAATCCCGGAACGATAATACCGTGAATTGAATCCAATCCGGAAAAACCCAATATAAAAATAGCAACAATAGGACCCAGGCCAAAACCCAGATTGCCGCCGACAGAGAAAATAGACATGGAGGCATTTTTTTTGCCCTCACTGCTGACAAGATGTGTCAGCTTTGACGCCTCAGGGTGATATCCGGCTACCCCCATACCACTTATAAGCACCGCCAACAAAAGAACCCCATATGAGCTTACCTTTCCCGTGAGAGCCAAACCGGTTCCGGATAGCAAAAGCCCCAGAGGCATTAGCCACCCCATGTTGCGTCGGTCGCTCAGAATTCCGAAAGCCGGCTGAATAATTGCAGAGCTGAAGGTAAAAGCGAGGGCCACCGTACCTACTTGAAAAAATGAAAGTTTCAATTTAAGGGCCAATAAGGGAGTTATAATAGGGAGAACACCCTGCGTCAGATCCACTATCAAATGCCCAAATCCCATAAGCAATACATATGGATTTATCAAATTAAGCCTTCTTTCGAGCTATTTCGTAATCTACACTTATCACACTGCATATAATAACGGCAACAAACTTCTTTGTCAATTACATTCGTATCCCTTTTCACAACTATGAAACCGGAGGCAAACAGCGGCCGCCTGGAAAGGCGGCCATATCATTTTCGGGCAAACTCAAAGAGGTCAAACAGAAATAAAGGCAGTCGGCCATCCTTTATTTTTAACGGCGGCGCCATGAAATATGGGTGACGGCAAATCATCCGGTTTTACCCTCAGGCAAGCTTTATAAACTACCTTCCCGATACAATCTATTTCATTTTTTTCAAAGCATTTAAAATAGTTTCAATATCTTTTCTATATACGTACCCCATTATACCGACCCTGAATACATCATTGACCAGCGGCGGCAGGCCCCCGTTAACAACAATCCCGTTATTTTGCAGATATGATACTATTTCATTGGCCTTTCCCGGCGCATATACAGCAGACACAGTCCTCGAAGCCCGGTCATCATCCTTTGTAAGTATATCATATCCTAATTCCCTAATCCCGGAAATGAATTGCTTTGTGTTTTCTTCATGCCTTCTGTATACATTATCCAGCCCCTCCTCAAAGATCATTTTCAAGGCCTCATCGATCGCAAACATCAGGTAAACTGACGGCGTATTCGGAGTTTGATTTACTTCATTAAATTCCTTGTACATATTCAAATCGAAATAATATTTTGGCATATTTGAGCATGCCGTTCTTTTCCATGCTTTTTCATTTAGTGAGACAAATGCCAGCCCAGCCGGCGCCATTAATGCCTTTTGGGAGGAGGATAATAGAATGTCTATATTCCATTCATCCATTTTCATTTCCATCCCCGATGCACCGCTGACGGAATCGCATACAAGCAAGGCCTTAGAACCTTTTAATGCTTCGCCGAAACTTTTTAAATCATTGAATACACCCGTGGCGCTTTCATTATGAATAACAAACACGCCTTTTGTCGAAGGGGTTACATGCTCCATCACTTTTTTTACATCTGCAGCCTCCCCCGGCTCAAATATAACCTTTTTCACCTTCAGATTAAAGGCCTCCGCCATTTTGGCGAATTGCCCGCTGAATGTTCCAAGTACAGGTACTACAACCTCATCGCCAAATGAGAAACAATTTTGCAGCACGGCCTCCATCGCACCCGTCCCTGAAGATGTAAATATAATTACCCTATTCTTTGTACCGAATACTTTTTGCAGGCCCTCTTCCACCCGTCTATGCATTTCACAATATTTTGGCGATCTGTGTGAAATGGAAGGTTCATTCATCGCCGACAACACTCTATCAGGTACCGCAGTAGGTCCAATCATCATAATCAGTTCTTTTTTCATATCCCAGCCTCCATATTAAACGCATTGAATAAAAGTGAAACTTGTTTGTTGTGCAACACTGTTTTAACCGAATATAAAAATTATGCTTTGTGTCAATATTACAACAAATCAGAAATAAGTACAGTATTTTTTAAAATCTAAAAATAAAACCCCGGGGCTTTAAAGACTTCCTTCAGCTTCTTCCGCCATCGACCACTATGGTTTGTGCCGTGATGTGTCTTGCACCTTCCGAAGCTAAAAATGCATTGACATGGGCTATATCGGCAGCTTTCCCCATACGCCCCAAAGCGGTTGATTCCGCTCGCATTTTCTGTATTTTTAAAGGTAAATTTGCAGACATTCCGCTTTCAACCGAGCCCGGTAAAACCGCATTAACGTTAATATTATATTTGCCCAATTCCTTTCCGAGGACCCTAGTCATACCCACTATACCTGCTTTTGAGGCTGAATAATTTGACTGACCGAAATTGCCGTTAAACGCGGAAATTGAGGAGATGTTAATGATCTTTCCGTATCTTTGCTCCATCATATATGGTACGACCGCTTTTGTTAAATAGAACGTCCCTATTAAATTGACATTGATTACCTCCAAAAATTGATCTTCGCTCATCTTATAGAATTGTGCATCTTTGATAATTCCGGCGTTGTTTATCAAAACATCTATACGACCGTATTCATATACGGTTTTCTCGACCAGTCCTTTTACCTCTTCTTTAACGGAAACATCCGCAGCATATCCCAAAATACTCCCATAAACACTTAAACGGGCAGCAGTCTCTTCCACCATGTCGGATTCCGGAGCGCAGATAACCACCTTGGCACCCTCTTTAACGAACAATTCCGCCGTAGCAAATCCCAGACCCCGGGTTCCGCCGGTAATAAGGGCGACCTTTCCATCCAAATCGTATTTCATCGTATCCCCCTATAAGCTATTCATAACGCAAGGCCTCTATCGGATCCATCCGCGCAGCTTTTCTTGCCGGATAAAGACCGAAAAACATACCGACTACCGCTGAAAAGCCTACCGCCAATATGACCATAAACGGGTCGACTGTGACAGATACACCCACAACGTACATACCTATCGAAGCGATCCCTATCCCTAAGGCCGTACCGATAATTCCTCCTATACCAGCTAAAATCATTGATTCTGTCAGAAACTGTGTAAGAATATCCCGCGTCCTGGCTCCAAGGGATTTACGAATACCGATTTCCCTCGTTCTTTCAGTAACGGATACAAGCATGATATTCATTATACCAATACCGCCGACTATCAATGAAATCGCTGCAATTGAACCTATTGCGGCAGATAAGGTTCCAAGGACCGTGCTTATCATATCCATTTGCAATTGAGCCGATTCAAATCTGTAAAAGTTAGGATCCTTACCTTTTATCCTTGACAGATAATTGGTGATATCATTTCCCAGCAAATCCTGATCTTTTTCACCCTTAGTGTAAAGTTCCATCGAGGTGGTAGACTCACAGGCAGATCTAAACATATTATAGGGAATATAAACCGGGTAAGAATCACTGGCGCCTAATTTATCGAATATACTGGCTTCTTTTCTGTGGACCCCTATTATTGAAAGCTCCCTGATATCCCCGTCGACCATTACGATGAGAGATTCTCCCACACTGTTCGATTTATTAAAAAAATGCAAAGAGGCTTTTTCATCTATGACAATTCTCTCCCTTTTCCCATCCAGGTCCCCTTGACTTATCATCCTTCCATGAATTATTTCCATGTTAAAGAATTTATTGTAGTCCGCAGCAACGCCGTACATGTCAAGCTTGCCTTTTACCCTCCCCACCTTTGTTTCACTTGTTCCGTATGCGTAGGGCGCAATATAGAGGATATCCTCAGAAAATCTTGCCTTGAGGGCCTCTATATCCTCCGGAAGAATCAGGTCGGACTGTTGAATAGGCCTGTCGGCAGTCATTTCCCAGCTTATGTAGATATACATATTGTTCATACCAAAGCCTTGAAACTCCTTGTTTACTACCGCTTCCGCACTGGCACCTATGGAGGTAATTGCTATAACAGAACTGATACCGATGATTATTCCCAACATGGTAAGGAAGGAACGCATTTTATTCATTTTAATAGAAAACAAGGCAAGCTTTATATTTTCAAAAAAAAGCATCAACCCATTCCCCCTATAATGTGCCCGTCTTTAAAGGTGATGATGCGATCTGCATACTTTGCTATCTCGGGTTCATGAGTGACAATAATCATCGTATTACCCTCTTCCCTGTTCAACCTGACAAAGATGTCCATTATCTCCGAAGAAGAAACGGAATCCAGATTACCCGTAGGCTCATCAGCCAATATAATCTGAGGTCTGTTTGCCAAGGCCCTTGCTATGGCCACCCTTTGCTTTTGACCCCCCGAAAGCTCATTTGGCATATGCATTGCACGGTCTGAAAGCCCTACCTGCTCTAACAATCCCATAGCTGTGTCTTTTCTCGGTCTTGACCCGATCTTAGCATATATCATAGGCAGTTCTACATTTTCTAACGCATTGTTTCTTGGAAGCAAATTAAAGGATTGAAAGACAAATCCTATCTGCTTGTTTCTGACTGCAGAAAGTTCATCGTCGGTCTTGTCGTTAATATTGATTCCCTCCAGGCAATAGCTCCCCTCAGAAGGTCGGTCAAGGCAGCCCAAAATATTTAGGAGTGTTGATTTGCCTGAACCGGAAGCCCCCATTACCGCGATAAAATCCCCTTTATCTACGTTCATGAAGATATTGTTCAGCGCTTTTACCGATATCTTGCCGTTTTTATACACCTTTGAAAGATTTTCGATCCTGATGATTTCTTTCATGCCTATCCTTTCGCTAAAAACCCTGGTATTATAATAAGATCAACGGATTATCTATCAGATCAAAACCGGGATTCAGGATCACTTGATCACCTAAAGAAAGGGGCCCTGAAAGCACCTCCAGATGAAATTCTCCTTCAAGGCCGGGTTCGATGACAACCTTTTTAGCAGCATTTCCATCCACAATAAAAACGAAACTTTCTCCTGTATCAGGATCCTCCAAAACAGCATCTATAGGGACAGCCATCACCTGCAGTCTGCTTTCTATGTGTATTCTCGCCCTTGCCGATATACCTGCGATCAGTCGATTTTCTTTATCCTCGCTTATATTTATTTGCACAGGAATAACCATTTCCTTCGTCGCAGGGTCCAAAAGCTCCCCGGTAGGAGAAATGCGGGATACTGTACCTTCAACGCTGTCCTTGCCAAGAACATCCGATGTTACAGTGACAGGCTGGCCCATCTTAATTCTATTGATATCGTATTCACTTATCTTTACGTCCATTTTCAAATTATCTAAATCTACTATTACGAACATCGGTTTATTGTCGACGGTGTCGTTGGCATGGCGGCCTAAATTGGTATTTACCCTTGTAACCGTACCCGAAACGGGGGCGCGTATATTGATTTTATCAGACACATCATAAGAATCCAGGGTGATTTTGTCATTCTCATAGGCGGTTTTAGCCCTTATAAATTCCGCTTTTGAAATTGCCCCTTCTTTGTAAAGCAACTGGGACGATTCGTAGCTGAACCGGGATTCCTCAAGCGATTTGAGCGCTTTTCTGTATTCGTCTTCTAACTGTTTGCCATTGAGCACTGCAAGCACTTCACCTTTTTTGACTGCATCCCCTTCCTTAACCAAAATTGAAGATATCTCGTAATTCAAAGATGAAACCACCTCGGCAGATTGTGATCCGTTGATAATTCCGTTGACAAGAACATCTTGATATAAATCCATGGTTTCAACTGTATCTGTAGATACATGTTTAGGCGCTTCTCCCTTATTCAGCAGGCTTGAAAGAATGACAGCGGCCAGAATCACTAAAATTACCGCAAGAACCACAACAAATTTTCTCCCGGGTTTTCTTTTTATTATCTGCCTTTGTGTTCCTCCTTTTGCTGCTATTCTGTTTTTCTTAAAGAGCATGAATACCTCCGGTAAAATAGGCGCATAATTGATAGTTGTATTCTAACATTTATATGATATTACCACAATGTTTTGAACGCTAAGTTCTCGGTTGATTGTTATAAAAAAAGCGGTATAATATGGGTTAGAGTTTTGAGGGAGGTAATAGATGAGCGTTTTATGGTATGAGCTCTTAACAGGCATATTAAATCTAGGGATAAATCACCTGATAATGTTTGCCGTAGGAGGGCTTTTGATTTATCTGGCTATTGCCAAGGAATACGAACCCATGCTTCTGCTCCCGATAGGTTTCGGGGCCATATTGGCTAACATCCCGCTTTCCTCCGCCATAGGTGAATCGGGCTTTTTAAACATATTATATAAAGCGGGAATACAGACAGAGCTGTTCCCTATTTTAATATTTATAGGCGTAGGGGCTATGATCGATTTCAAACCCCTGATACAAAATCCCTTCATGTTCTTTTTCGGTGCAGCTGCACAATTCGGTATATTCTTTACGATGATGTTCGCCCTAAGCACCGGCCATTTCAACCTTATGGAAGCAGCCTCCATCGGCATTATCGGTGCAGCTGACGGCCCTACATCTATCTATGTAGCTAAACAGTTTGCACCTAACTACCTTGGTCCCATATCGGTTGCAGCCTATTCATATATGTCTCTTGTACCTATTATACAACCACCTGTCATTCGCCTTCTTACGACGAAGCAGGAAAGAAAAATTCATATGAAATATGCAAGGGTCAATATCCCCAAAATCGCTGAAATTTTGTTTCCGATAATGATAACCCTGATCGCAGGCATTATCGCTCCCATCAGCGTAGCTCTTGTCGGGTCCCTTATGTTCGGTAACCTTATTCGAACCTGCGGAGTGCTTACCCGTTTATCAAATTCAGCCCAAAATGAACTTTCCAACCTTGTAACCTTGTTACTTGGCATCACGATCGGGTCTACCATGACAGCTGATGCATTCCTGAATATACAGACCCTTATGATAATGGGCATGGGCCTTGTGGCGTTTATATTTGACACGGCAGGGGGCGTTTTATTCGCTAAATTTTTAAATCTGTTCCTTAAGGATAAAGTAAATCCGATGATAGGAGCTGCAGGAATTTCAGCCTTTCCAATGTCAGGAAGGGTTGTGCAAAGAATGGCTACAAAGGAAGACCCTTCAAACTTCATCCTCATGCAAGCTACAAGCGCCAATGTGGCCGGCCAGCTGGGATCCGTCGTTGCAGGAGGCTTACTGCTTGCTTTGGTACCGGCAATTATGGCGGGAGCATAAAGGAGGTTCGCTGTGAATCAATTAATAATATCGGGACTTCAAATCTCACTGTTTGGCCTTGGAGGAGTTTTTGCGGTATTGATCCTGTTTTATCTTTCTACCAAAGGCATGCTTTTTGTATTAAAAAAGAAAAATAAAGATTAAAGATAATTATAC
>CAYRNC010000033.1:0-14556 GCA_964425645.1 uncultured Oscillospiraceae bacterium
GGGTCAGAATTCGTGTTTACAGCAGGCGAGCAAGAATTCTACAAGGAAAAAGGATTTGATAACGAACCAAAAAGATGTAAGGAATGCAGGGATAGAAAAAAGAACGAAAGAAGACAGTTAAGAAACGACAGGTAGACGCGATATTGCTAAGAAGCCGGGTGAAAACCCGGCTTACTTTTTCCATCCACTGAAAAAACGATATCTACCCTTTTTTACAACTTCCTCGTTACAGGCAAATTCTGTTTCTAAAGGAGCATTCTTGGATATTGATCTGTCCGGCCATTGTTTTACAGTCATTTCACCTGCCTTCTCCTCCAATAGAAACGCCATCTGCGTGAGACCTAAATTATCTGATAAAGTTGTTCGTGCAATTTCTTCTCCGTATGCAATCCATTCATCATCCAAGGACAATTCGCCGGTAGTTTTTATAAGGTTCAGTATTCTTCCTCGTACAGTTGTAATGCCACACATACCCGGTATATAAGCTAATTTAATACTTTTGGTCCTTAATTCAAAAAACAACGTGTTAGCTAAAACAGGGAAACACTCTGAATCCAGTAAACAATTTTCTGCAAGAAGAATGGATCGGGCAACAGAAGCTATTGCAAGGGATGTCTCTTTAGCTATAAATAACCCTTGGTCTTTTCGACGAAGCAATGCTTCGGAAAATTGTATGCACCCTGTGAAATCATATGTTATCCAAAGGGTGTCCTGATCCGATAAAAAGCTTATCGGCAACAGAAAATCACACAAATTACTGCCGATTATTTCTTTATGATACAAAGGGACCTGTTCCTCTAAAAACGATAATTTAAATTTACATCTGCCTCCGGATTCTTCTATTAATACCTTTTTATCTGCTATAATTAAATAATTTTCCATACTAGCCACACATCCTTTTTCACAACAAACCATATTAACGTTTACCACCTTTGCATTTCTGACAGGGAGAATAACCTTTGGCTATAGCATCACTCTTTTCCATAGGTATCACATACCTGTCCACTAATGGACAACTGCCCCGGTGGTACGCCTTTCCTGTCCTGTAAAAGCAATATACTTTGCTTCCGAAAGGTAAAATTTCAGGACGGCAAATCTTACATGGGGAAAATTCCCTTTTGATTCTTTTGCTTAGGATTGCCTCTGTGGGACAAACCGCTATATAGCTGCAATCACGATCGTGAAATCTTTTACCTGCCTTAGGAAACACATAAACAATATCGGATTCTTGCTTTTCTTCCATACATTCAAAACCCAAGGAAGGCCCATAGCATTCGGCCCCGATAAAAGCGCGGTATAACAGCCTCTCTTGGAATTCTGAGGTCCTTATAAAGTTCAACGGAAGCGGGATTAATATATCGCAACAAAGATCACCGCTAATGAGCCCGTCAATTCCCCTGTCTTGATAAAAAAAATTGAAATTTTCTAAACAAATATTTTTAGCCGGCCCGCATCCGGCATTTTTTATTCCTCTAGCTATGTCCCGATCTATCGGCGATGCAGTATCGGCATATGCATGTTTTGCAATACAGGCTGCCTCCTTTGCATACGCATTCATAAGGGACTCTTCAACGTCTATCATGCGTATCAGCGTCGCCAAACTCAGCATTGCTAAAATAAATAGCGGCAAAATTATTGCAGCCTCAATAATTATCGATCCCTCGTTTTTTTTGAATTGCTCAATACACATGGCTTGAGCAGAAATTGCCGGTGCGTCTTTCAGATATCGCAAAGAATCCATTTCGTTTATCTATTTTACAATCTATATCCAACCCCCCATAACAATCCCCCATCTTAAATTCTTCACAATATCCGCCCTGCAGATTTAGCTGAATCAGATCCATAAGTCTTACAAGCTTGGCCTCATGATCCTCAAAAAATAGCATGAGAAACAAATAACCTTCATAGGAAAGTCCTTTTGCATCTTTATCGATTTGAAATTCAGATTGAAATATATTATTAATTACACTCTCCAGATCTGTTACCCAATCCTCCGATGTCTTTATTAACGGTACTCGTCCGCCTTTTTCCAGACGCAAAACATCATTGGATGCCTCTGCCGCCGCCCATGTGCCTGTTAGTAGCGCTTGCGCTGCCATCGCTCCCGGACCTGGTACCATTATCTCGGCTGCAATTGCAATAATCTCTTTCTTCTTCGGATCGCTTAAAATATGAGTCATATTAATTCCGGATCTTAATGCAAGCAAATAATGTTTCGTAAGATCTTTATTTTCCTTATCGCCTGTTTTACCGAAAAGTATGTATTCTATTTCATTTGCGAAAAAACGATCGAAAGATTTATAGGTTTTTAATTTGTGCTGAAACTTTTTCAAAATATAAAGGTTGATAAGCGCATTCTTATCGGCCTTTTCAGTAAGAATGTCTAATCCCGGTTTTTTTAAATAGTTTGCCTGCTCAATCGACATAAGTCTGGTCGGCAGCATATGAATTACTTTTTCATTGACGAGTGTACGTTCTTTTTGACGCGCTTCTTCACAATCGTCACTATCAGAATAATAATCAGATGTTTGCATTTTTAAAAGCAAATCCATAATAGACATGCCCCCTGATGCGACATATTGCTTCATATAGTCAATTATTTGTCCTTCTATAATCGCTTGATTAGTAAGCGCATAAGAAGACATATCCACATGAAGCCCGACGATGCTTAAATCAAACAAATCCATTTTCCCCCTTTTTTTACTAAACCCCTCTTTGATATAAAAACCCAGCCTGTTGATCGCAACCTCAGGTTTCATGTTTATGCCGAAAAGGCCATAGCAGTCCTTTAGGTTACGATCATATTCTGACAGTACCGATCGACCAGCCAAATCAATTACCGCATTGCTAAATGATCTTGCAGCAACACCTGAAGCGAGTTCAGTAAATGCACCGATAATCAAGATTGATGCCATAAGAATTACAAGAATGAATACAGTGATAAATCCTTTTTTATCCCTCATTTATCTGATACCTCATCTGAATCAATGCGCCGAATAAAATCCGCTTCATCCTTCTTAATTATTCCGTCAATTAATGCATCCTCCCTTTGCTGAATCCTATATGTACAGTTCCAAATCACTTTTTCGTATAGGTTATAACCATAGGAATAGACAGCAAATATGCATATAAAGATTAATGGCATAATTAAAGCGGCTGATACCATTTCCGAGCCTTTTTTTTCTTTGAACCTCATTTTAAAAACCGCTGCTTTCTAAATTCCTGAAGGTGGAATCCAAAAAGTCCATAATTCTTTCTTTAAAAATCAATCCAAGGGCTACCGAAATGGCGATAAGGATAGCCATTTGCACCATTTCCATTCCCTTTTTGCTGTTTTTTATCATAATTCCCTCCAAACTCCTATATTTTAATCATTATCGGGGCTATCGTTATAAGAACCAAAATGAGAAGTTGCAGCATTAAAGGCAAGGCCAGTTTCGTTTCTGCCAGCCTACCCTGTTCCTGTGCTTTTTTCTTTCTTGCAAACCATAAAAATGCAGCCTCATTACCTAACTTCTCGGCTAAAGAACCTCCCTTATCGACATTATCCGCCAAGATGGCTGTAAAACTCATAAATTCCTTAACCTCGCTTTCCTTGGCAAATGTTCGCAGCTCTTTTATTAGGGGGTAGTTAGTGCCGGATGCCCTTTTTTCTGCTTCTCTAAGCCCCTCATAAAGGGGTCTCACTTTTTCTTTTCTATACATTTCATAGTCATTTATAATCTTTTTAATTGCCGTTTCAGTAACCAATCCCGCATTAAGCAGCAGTATTAGCTTATCGGCAAAATCCGGCAAATCAGTTCGAATACTTTCAGATGCATCTCTTTTTTGTTTTTTAGGACGTTCATATCTAAAAAGATAAGCAAAAAAAAGCAAAAGCGGCATACTTATTGCCAAAACTAAAAAAGCATCTGACCTTTTACCGTTCCATGTAATGGATATCCCCTCTTCCAATCGGTCAGGAAAATCGGTTTTGCCTTTCACATCCTTGTTCGCAAGGGCATCGTTTAGTCGTTTTTCCAATGCTTTCGTATGATCATGTCCTTTTAGCGGTATTATGTTAATTTCAAAAGGAATTTGCAATGTCATATCGTCAAGATGCGCCTCTGCTGTCAATATTACTTTAGCTCCTTCTTTTGCCGCGATGCTGTCAATTTTCCCTTTTTCGTCAAGAACATCAGGATTATCACTGGACCATCTGATAAGTATTCCCGTCTTCTCCTCTTTTTCCGGCAGATTTAAGTCAAATTCAACATGTTCCAAATCGGTATTTTCCCCTTTGATGTATTGGATCAGACGCTCATTCAGACTGCGCATGCTGTTTTCCTTTTCCGACAAAGTCAACGGAACCCTCTTTGCTTCGATTCTTACATTACGGTATACTTTAGTACCGTCATATTCTGCCATTACCCGATAAATTTCTGCCCCCATATCCTTATCTTCATTAGGTATGCATTTTAAAATCTGCGTTAAAGCGAACAGAATAATAAACGCTAAAAATATAAGGAGGTAATTGGCTGCAGTATGAAAACGTGCATCCGCTATTTTCTCGTCGCTGTTTTTTCGATCATAGTAGCAGCAATATTTGTTTCTTATAATTTCCGAGTCGCCAAACAACCGTGGAGGTAGATGCCTTATTACGGTCGTAACGAATTTGTAAAGGAATCCTTTTCCCCAATCAATCATCCTCAGGCCCCCTAGATTTTAACATTGCTTATTACAGTCATCATGCAGCAGGACAGGCATAACAAGATTAAAGCAACAGACATCAGCAGTCTGCCTGCCAAAGTTTCATACATTACTGATAGGTAGTCAGGAGAGGTAATCCTAAGAAAGGCTATCAACAATAACGGCATTGCAGAAATAATTCTTGATTCGAATTTTTTTTGTGATATCTGGCTTTGTATCTCCTTTTGAATTTCTCCCTTATCGAGAAGAACCTCAGCTGTCTTTGTAAAAACCCTTATCAAATCTCCGCCGGTCTTTCTGGAAATCGAATAAATATCGGCAAAGACCCTTATATCCTCTATTTCACTTTGTTTGGCGAATTCATGAAATAACATTTCTACGGATTCATTACTTTCTTTTATTTTATGAACGGCAGCAGACAGCCAACAGCATATTAATGAATCCTTATCATATATTAACCCTAAGGATAAAGAAGCCTCAGAAAGTGCTTCGGCTAAAGGTCTTCCCGTTCCAACAGAGGTTGACAGCGAATAAACCAGGTCCCGAAACTGCATTGTCAGCTCATTCTTTTTTTTCTCATATATGTACAGAACATAGCGCTTTCTAAAAAGAAATGAAAGTCCCGCCATAATAAATGCAACAATTAAATTTCCATAGAACAAATAACCGATAAGTGCGAGTACAGGTATTGAAACAGCATAATAATGAATCATTTCTTTTAAAGAGGGGTTATCATAAAAATTCATCCGTATCCATTCCTTTTCTTTCAAGCTTTGCACGATTTACGAGTGTTTTTCCTGTAGGAAACAAACCCTTTCCTGCCTTATATGTATAAATCGAACTAATCTCTATTTTATTATTTATATATCCAAGAACCTCGACAATTTCCAAGACCTTTCTCGATTTATCGGGCATTCTGCCAAGGTGCACTATTAGATCTATAGCCTCGGCTATCTGACTGCGAATGGAATCCATCGGATAGTCTGCAGCCATAAGAAACATTGCCTCAAGCCGATACAACATAGCCTCAGGGGAATTGCCATGACCTGTAGACAGCGATCCATCATGGCCGGTATTCATTGCCTGCACCATATCTAAAACTTCATCTCCGCGCACTTCACCTACAATAATTCGATCGGGTCTCATCCGTAAGCTCGCTTTAATAAGTTGCCTTATGGTGATTCCCCCCTTCCCCTGAACGTTCGCATTGCGACTTTCTAATCTAACAATATTATCCACACCTGTAATCTGGAGTTCGGCTGAATCTTCTATCACCACGATTCTTTCGTCTTTGGGAATAAAATTTGAAAGGACGTTCAAAAAAGTAGTCTTGCCTGAGCTGGTTCCACCGGATATAAAAATGTTGTAGCCTGCAACCACCATCCTCTTCAAAAATTGCGCCGCCTCTTCGCTGATTGCCTCCCAATCTATCAATCCTTTCATCGTTATGCTTTGCTTTGGAAAGCGGCGAATTGAAAGGATTGGCCCGTTTAATGCGACATTATCGTATACGGCATGTATTCTTGAACCGTCATCAAGCCTTGCATCCACAATAGGGTGAAGATCATTAATTTCCTTATGAACTTTACCGGCTAGCCTTCTTATAATTTCTGCAATTTCTTCCCGTGATGAAAACTTTTGGTCAAGTTTTTCGATCCTTCCGAAACGTTCTATAAAAATCCCGTCCAACCCATTGACCATAATTTCGCTGACATCTTGATCCATCGCATAGGGCTCTAATATGTCAAGCTCCTTTCTTGTTGCATTAAAAACACTTTGAACCACGTCCTCTTTTATTCTAAAAGGATATAACTTTGTATTCTCTTCGTGCAAAATTACATCTTCTATCAAATCCATAACCTGAGAATCCGTCATCTTTTCTTCCCTGCTGTTGATGATGGTCCTGACATTCTCAGTAATCTCCTTTATTGAATCAAATGCATCAGGATTTCTTATATATTTCTTCCGCAAGTTTTTTCACCCCCATACCAAAACGATTATGGATATCTATTTCTATCATATTTCCTTTTATCTGAAAGCTCTCTTCATCCTTCTCAATAAAAAATTCATTTTTTTTATCTTTTACATGGCTTTCTTCTGTCCATTTATTGTGAACAGCAATAATCTTGTCTGTGAAAGCATTTCCTTTACCCGAGTCGCAAAAACGCAGAAGACTTTGATTCCGTAAAAGTGAAAGCGGACCTGAGTCATCGATTAAAATAATCTTTGTACATAAGGAGCATAGCAGCCTGGTAGCCTCCCAGGGATGACCCCCAAAATCGACAAGAACATATTCATATTTATTGATAATGGTATTAAAGAATACGGATATCTCATCCGGACTGAGCTCCCTAAGTTCATTTAAACTCCAGCAGGGTCTAAATCCATCTACCCCATACGAATCTGATAAGACAAATGCACGTAAATCAATGGACCCTTCCTTATTTGTAAAAATATAATAAAGGTAATCGCTTAGATTAACTTTTCCCATATCATTTGGAAAATACATAGATGTCGATTCTGCTTCCTCCAGCGATATGTATAAAATATTACTGTTATAACTAAGCGCCAACTCCCTTGCTACTGCAATAGTTATCACCGTTTTTCCAACCCCGCCCGCCGCCCCGGTAAAGCCGAAGATTTTTCCGGAAGGACGGTCCTTCAGGCATTTTCCTGATTTTTCGCCATAGGCAATTAAAATTCGAGATGATATTTCGACAACCCCTGAATACCTATATATAAATCCTTCCTTTGTCTTTTTTGGCCAATAATTGCAAAGGCCTAATACGTTTGGATCTTCCCGCATTTTTTTACATTTCTCTTTTTTATCACCATCGACAAGGAGTATATCCCAGTCATCTGCATTTTCTTCTGCATTTCGTATTTTCAGATGAAATTCACTATAATGGCAGGATAAAGCCTTGGCTAATGCAACAGCATATTCATAATCTTTTATTGAGATTTTAATTTGAACAGATCCCATTTGGAAACCTTCCTGCACGATATTTCAGCGGATATATAATATTGTTACACAAATGTAATAATATGGCAACAACTAACCTTCGACAATTATCGACACCGAAATTATAATCAGGCCTACGCATTGACAGGGCAATAATTAATAAGTTACAGTTTAGGCGTGAACTGATTCCAGGCAGCGAATAATTAAGACTTTAGACTTGATGGATAATTCCCCCGATTCATTTATAAACAGCCTGAAAAACACTTCGTGACACTGTATATTCACCGCCTGCGTAATAAGGTTTTTTTATCAGAACCAGCTTTTTCATCCGTTATCGGTTTTTTCTTCATCCAGAATCATGGACCTTAACTTTTCAAGCGCTCTGGAAAGACCCCCCACCTCATCTATAAGGCCAATGTCGACAGCATCCTTAGAAAATAATATGGTACCAACGTCATTGGCGATGTTACCTGTAGCATTCATATATTCAATCACCGTTTCCCGATTAGCTTTCGACGTTCGTACAATAAAATCTACGACACGATCCTGCATTTTTCTAAAATAATCGTAGGTTTGCTCGGCCCCGATTACAAGACCGGTTAACCTAATCGGGTGCATAGTCATAGTTGCGCTTTCTGCAATCATAGAATAGCGACTTGCGGTAGCAAGCGGTATTCCAATACTGTGCCCGCCGCCAAGAACCAAGGATACCGTAGGTTTTGTAAGGGTAGCCGTTAATTCTGCAATTGCCAGTCCCGCTTCCACATCTCCTCCAACGGTATTTAATATAGTTAATAAGCCCTTAATTGCTGGGTTTTCTTCTACAGCCACGAGCTGGGGAATGATGTTTTCATACTTCGTGGTTTTATCCTGGACCGGTAGCACCGTGTGTCCTTCTATACTGCCTATGATTGTAAGATATTGTACATCGCTTATAAAATCGAAGGCGTTTTTAATAGTTCCGAAATCATCAATGCTTTTTTTAGTTTCAGTCTGATCGCCGTTATCGTCAATTTTATTATCTTCGTTTTTACGGTTGGCCTTTCCCTCCATTTTTGATTCCTTTCTGCCCTTGGCATTTTTTTTGAAATATTTAATATACTTCATTAGGGTTTGTTTTTTTGGAGGCAATTATGCGATTATCAGATCTGGGAGAAAAAGAAATAATTAATATTACCGACGGTTGTCGCTATGGCGATTTAAATGAAGCAGAATTGCTTTTTGAAGAAAGAACTGCTAAGATAAAGGCTATCTTAGTGCCGGAACACAGAAGTCGGCTTTTTTTTGGAGGCATTTCAAATATGATTCAAATTCCATGGCCAAACATTAAAAGAATAGGGGAAGATATCATCATCGTAGAAACAGATATTTAAATTCTTATAAAACCGGCCCTTTTGGCAACATCTAATGCATAATTGTATTCTTTATTTGTAATACTGCGCCCCAATACAGGGTGATCCTTGGCTTTATAGCAAGGATAATATTGGCGGCTAAACAGCGCATAATACTGTCGGTACCGGCAACATCATCAGGCAGCACTAAATGGCGTACTAAAAGACCTTTCACTGCATGACCGTTTTGATTTATAACTAAATCCCCTACCTGGCGATACATTTCTTTTACAACGCTGAAGTTTATAAAAGGATAGTCCTCCGCCAAAGAAAACTTTAATGAACGTTGAGAATCGCTATATTTCATATCCGGCATATATATCTATTACTCTTCCCCCTTTCCAAAGTGAACAGAGGTATAATTTTGGCAGTACATGCATTTCAGGTTGCAATTTGAAAAAAAAATTTGCTCCCGAACCCATCGTTCCTGTCAGCGGATCCTTCTCCCCAAAGTGGGGGCCAAAGCTTGCCACAGCCGCCTTACCGCCGGTATTACAAATACCTACGCTCATTTCTCCATAACTTGCAAGCCTAAAACCCTACATTTTCTGGGCACAACAAGGTGATGCCAATTCGCTAATTTTTTGAGGCTTGGTATTCCACGGTTTTTTTGAAAGAGAAAGGTAGGAAGGCAGTTTAGGTTCATCAGAAAAATATCTGTATGACACAGCTATCCCTTATCGTATATCTTCACCTTTTCCTCTCCCCTCATCACCCTCAGCACGCCTTCAGCAAGGGCGGTCATTTCACGTTCGCCAGGATAGATTAAAACATTCGAAATAAAACCGATTCTTTCCTCGATCCAAGCTGTCAGCATATCATCATATGCGAGTCCGCCCGTTAAAAGTATAGCATCCACATCTCCCTTTAATACGGCTGCACCGCCGGCTATTTCCTTAGCAATTTGATATGCCATGCCTTCGTAAATTTGCCGCGCCTTTTCGTCACCGTTTCTTATCCTGTCGGAAACAACACGACCGTCATTCGTTCCAAGATATGCAACGAGACCCCCGTTTCCTATGAGCCTGCTTCTGAGTTCTTCTTTGCTGAACTTTCCGGAAAAACACAGATCTATCAGAGACCCCAAAGGAAGGCCACCGGCCCTTTCAGGTGAATACGGACCATCCCCGTCAAGACTGTTATTGACATCAATTATCCTTCCCTTCTTATGAACCCCTACAGATATTCCTCCACCCATATGGGCTACGATGAAGTTCATTTGTTCATATATGCCCCCCAGCTTATTTGCCGCTGCACGCGCTGTCGATTTTTGATTGAGCGGATGATCCTTAGATTTTCTTTGTATCTCCGGTATGCCGGAAAGCCTTGCAAGCTCTTCAAATTCATCAACTACAACCGGATCAACTACGTATGCCTTGATATTCAATGGATTTGCAATTGCATAAGCCACTATACCCCCAAGATTAGAAGCATGTTGGCCCATGACGCCGACTTTCAGATCCTCAATCATTGCATTATTTACGATGTAGGTGCCACCTGCCACAGGCTTCATATTTCCTCCCCGTCCCACAACTGCATTGAGGGTTTCCATGGATATTTTTTTTTCAGCCATAGCCTCAGCAACTAGATCACTGCGGAATTGAAATTGATTATCTAAGGTCAAAAATTCATCAAGCTCTTTCTTTGAATGCGTTATCGTCTCGTTAAAAAGTTCTTTTTCATTATCAAATACCGCAATCTTTGTCGATGTAGACCCTGTATTTATTACAAGTATCCTGCAATTTTTTTTATCCATTATATTTCACCTTAGCTATTAATAAAGAAAGGGCTATAGAGTTCAGTTTGGCCGCTTGGGAGCTTGCCCTGGATGTAAGTATAATCGGAGTTTTTGCACCCATTATAACCCCGGATTTCTGAGCCATTCCAAAATACTCCATCGATTTATTAAGCACATTTCCCACTTCCAGATCAGGCACTATAATTATATCGGCATGACCTGCCACAGGATGTATAATACCTTTGTGCAGTGCTGCCTCTATAGATACGGCGTTATCCAGGCTTAAAGGTCCCTTTACCATGCAACCCGTTATTTCTCCCCGTTCATTCATTTTTGTCAGTTTTTCGGCATCAATTGTCGAGGGCATTTTATCATTAACTTTTTCAACGGCACATAAGACTGCAACCTTTGGAATTGGGTTGCCAAGGGCATGGGCTACTTGAACAGCATTGTTGATTATGCCAACCTTATCATTTAATGATGGAGCTATTGCCATAGCTGAGTCACTGATTATAAAAAATCTTTCATAATGAGGACTTTTCATCACTCCCACATGGCTCAACATTCTACCCACGTTAAGGCCAATCTTTTTATTCAGCACGGCCTTCAAAATAAGAGCAGTATCTACAAAGCCTTTCATTAGGAGATCAGCTTCTCCTTCGTGCACCATTTCCACTGCTTTTAAACACGCCTTTTCTTTATCCTCGATATCGATTATTTCAAATTCGCCTGTTCTTACATCGGTTTGTTCGACAATTGCTTCGATAGCTTTTTTATCTCCTACAAGTACCGCCTTTGCAATCCCTAGACAATATGCATCATATATGGCCTTTATCAAACTTTGATCCTGTGCCACCGCAAGCGCTATTGTTAAGGGTTTATTTTTTTTTACCCGGTACAACAGATCCTCGAAGCTTTTAATCATTTATCCTGTCCCCCATATCATTTAAATCGGACCAAAAACTATTGCCTGTAAATCTAACCTCCGGCCGCCAGTCTCAATATTTTTATTTCATCTTTCGGCTTAATGAAGCGGCAAGAATATTCTCCCGCCAAGAGCTGTATTCCATTTATCCAAACGGCCACCCGGCCTTCATAGCCTTCTGATTCTAACAAATCATTGATGGATAGATTTCTATTAACGGCCCTTTTGATATTATTTATTGTAATTTCAATATCCATTCCAGTCCTAACCTTTTAATTGTCTCTTCGTTTGGCGAGGCAGTATCCTTATCCCATCCCGCCAAATCGTAATATGCGTCTAAGGCTGTTTTAAAATCTTCTTTTTTTATGTGCACTCCTTTGTTTGGGCCGCTTTTCATAGGAAGAAACGCCTTAGAAGGGAGGACATCATCTTTTCTGCTAAATCCCTCCCTTACATTGAACATGCGCATCATATTCAACCTTCTTTCCCCTATTTCCTGCAACTCTTCGATAGTAGCATCCCATCCTATTCCATATTTGCAGAATTTCAACAGATCCGTCGGCCCGTATAATTGCCAGGCAGGACCCCATACGAATTGACATAGCATTAAGGTATCCATCATCGAATAGAATTTTTGGGTTTCAAATGCAAATTTAGCCTTGTTTTCATCTAAAACCCCATAAGATTCGCATTTCTCAAAAGCGGCAAGCATATTAGGCCATATCCAGTTTTGATCATCCGCAGGAGCCATTAAAGCAGGGTCGTGCTCAGAAGATTGGTGATCTGCCCCAAAATTATTTACTGCATAATTTATAGCTAGGTTCGGCTTCATCTGCACCATATGAGCAGGCAATTCTTGACCCTTAGTCGTAACAATTAATTCCTCAGCTCCATTCCCAATGATTGAAGCAGCACGTTCGCTTCCCAAAGCCAACAGACTACCAATGCCTTCCTCTTTTCCGGCTATCTTTGGAATCAGCATTGAATACAGGCTCCCATTGCCGAAATTCAGCTCTAAGCCGTCCGTATCCTTTTTCGTAATAATGCCATTTTCGTAACAATCCATTGCCCAGGCTATTGTGCTCCGCAGGAAATGGTGTCTAAACCATACATATTGCATAATTGGTTAGCCTCGCATATATCCGCCAGATTATCATTTCCGCAATAAGAACCAAACGTGGACAGGGTTTCATATTCCGGCCCTCCATAACGGGGATCCGCTTTTCCCGGGATATCCACTATTCTTTTGCAGCGTATTGCGCATCCGAAACAGGTGTCCCTTTCTACCAATACAGTCTTGCGCATCGTTTTACCGCTGATTTTCTCCGCACCGGGGAACACTCCTGAGCTCCAATTGAAGCTAGGAAGAAAACCTTCATACGCAAGAGGCATCAAACATCCCGCTGATCCGTTTACAGAAAGATCCATGATTGAATCATTGGCCTCCATTCTTTGCTTTACATTCATTGTAAGACTTTTCATGCCCTCGGGGTCTATCGGTTTTGCTGCAGGCTGTTTTTTGACAGCCAAGGCCTTTAAATTTTTTGAACCCATTACAGCCCCAAGACCATTTCTTCCGTTCGCCCTGCTTCTTTTATGAATTATATTAGCATAAAGTACGAGATTTTCACCGGCAGGACCTATTATCGAAGATTCAATTTTATCTGTGCCAAGATCATGTGCTATAAATTTTTCTGCATCTCCTGTAACCATTCCCCACATAGAAACAGCATCCCTGATCTCGACCTTTTCTTTTTCAATATAGATATACACGGGGGAATCCGCTTTGCCGGTTATCACTATGGAATCGTATCCATTCCCTTTAATATGAGCCGGTATAAAGCCGCCGACCTGAGAGTCTCCGGCAGTACCTGTCAACGGGCTTTTTGCAGTTACATTCATACGGGATTGTCCGCTGATGGGAATTCCCGTCAGCGGTGAAACAGAAAAAATTAAAGGATTATCAGCTGAAAGCGGATCTATCCCCGTTTTATTTCCCATAATATTAAACATTAAGTACATGCCTAAAGATGATCCGCCCGGATATTTTCGGTAAATCTCAGAGGAGAGGGTTTCGGTGTATATCGATTTATCGTTTAAATTCACATACAGAATTCTTGCATCATTCATAACAGTATCCCCATTTCAAAATCAGTAATAACGTGTTTTAAGACATACGAGCCTAAATGATATATTCCCTTAATTTCAATTTTTCAACATTCTATTTTTACTTTTTTCAGCAACGCACTCTTATTCAGTTTCCCAATCTTTTTCTTCAACTTCTTTTACGCACTCAGCTTTAATCTTCCCAATCAAAAATTGCAGTGCACCAATAATATGGGGCCTAATATCTCCCCCTATCAGAGCATACATTATATCATCGCCGGGAATAAGTCTGCCTTCATTTAACCAAACCCGTACATGAAATATCCCGTCCATTCTAAGCGTTTCGGCAACGGCCATATCCACCTTTGCAGCATCATATGAAAAATCCATCCATTTTACGACGGATCCGTCATCTATACCCTGACGCACTTTGGCTTTCGGTGTTTGTCGCACGATTCCGTTATGGATTAAAAACATGCCTTCCTGTAGGGCCAATGAGTCCGCTTTTGCCTCGTTTAACCATCTATCAATTGACGGAGGCCGTTTTTTAAGATTTTTATTCATCACATTAACTCCTTGAACAGCATTTTATCCCCAAGTCTTTTTTATAAAAATGCAATCTTTACAATATACCTCTAGAATCCTCCATAATGAATTTTTTCAAAAGAGAGTGTATTCGCATTATGAGGGCCTTTTATTTCATTAGGATACCCCAAAGCTATAATGCATTCCACATTGAAACGCC
>CAYRNC010000033.1:14588-16498 GCA_964425645.1 uncultured Oscillospiraceae bacterium
TAGTTGTCTACGCTTTCATTCCATTCTGTAAAGCGGTTTCTTACCTGTACCCAGCAGGATCCGAGACCTTCTGATTCAGCTAAAAGTTGGATTATAACAGCGATGATAGCACTATCCTCAATATATACATCCGTTTTACTTGCGTCAGAGACTATAATAATTGCCAAAGGTACCTTTGCAATAAAAGCGGAGTTAGAACCCCTGGACTTCCCCAGCTTCCCCAGAGCCTCCCTATTATCAACGACCACTAACTCCCAGGGCCTTTTATTTTTTGAAGAGGGGGCAGTCAAAGCTCCTTGTAAAATTCTGTCTAACACATGCTTTTCAATCTGTAAGTCCTTAAATTTTCTGATGCTTCTTCTTTTCATCATCATGTTAAGCACGAAATCACCTCCATATTACATCAGTGAACATTATGGATATAAAATTATAGAACAATCTCCAATAGCCCACGGTACTCCACTATTTTCTAAAACGCTATAATTCCGACCGATTGCTTTTAATTATAACAGATTCACCGGCAATTCAGAAACTTGTATTGTATACCGTTATTTTTTAAATTTTAATATAACATCACCATTATCCTTATCTGTAATTCGAATACCTTCCAGCAACCTCATTTGATCTATTTCCTCTTTACTTTTATTTGCGGTGTTAAAAATTAAATGACCTGTAATTCTAAAACAAGGTGTCCCCCCATAGTTTATTCGCTCATCATATGAACAACCTTCAGACAGTAAATCCGTATGCTCCATATTAATTAAAACCTCACACAAATTAATGTTTTTTATATCTTCTTCTTTTCCATACACCGTAATATCGTACGATATTTCCGTTTTCCCTAAACTTCCACCGTATGAATGTAACGCATTCATTGTGTATCTTTTATCTTCTTTTATTTCACCGATATAGCAGGAATTCATAATAATAGCGAGTGAGCATACCAAAATTAAGGGCGTTGTCTTTCTCATTATCATAGTTCCGGTCATCAACATTTTTTATACCCCCTGAATCTTTTATGCCATTTTATCATATCTTTGAAAATATGCATTTCATGTATCCAAAAAGCGTTAGAAAAGTTTTTTCTTTCTAAAAACATATATTGAACAATATTTGAAAAAATGAGAATGGTGTCGCAAAAATAATACAATTTAGTCTAACAGCGTCGAAAAAGTTATGTATACTTTAAAAGTTTTTACACCGCAATTATACAAGCAAAACCCAATAGAAAGTGAAGATTTAGAAGAATCAAACTAAGAGTTTCGTAACAATACAATAACGTGTGGCATAAAGATTGCGTGTATACTATTGCAATCCATTAAATTATGAAATAAAGCAGATATCAGGCAATATCAGATTGACAAAAAGGGTAATAGTTAGAAGAATAATGAGTAATTAAAAAATCGGAAAACTTCTTAATCATTTATAGATTTTTATTGATGATAATTTATAGAATAGCCCAGCCCTCAGAATAATAAACGGTAGGCGCTAAAATGAGACAAACGCATGATATGAATGTGAGCGAACGGCTAATTTTACAAAGCTGATCAAAAATCTTTTTTTATGTCAATCGTAAGCTAATCCATGCCTTTTGTACATAAAACGATTTGTGTATTAATGTGGCAAACTTATTTATGGTCCATGCACATGTTAATACATCTGGTTTTTTATACAAAAAAGTTAAAGTGACCGCCCGGCATTATTTGGGTTTAAGGAGGTGAAAAATTAAATTGTATTTACTATTAGTTTAAGGAGGATTACTTAGCTATGAACCAAATGAACCAAAAATTCGAGGGCTATTCTAAAATAATGAAGACATACGCTTTTGTGTTGATTATCTTCATTATAGCTATCATTCTTTCTCCCGGTTATGGAGAATGGTTCGGAATTGTAAGCGTTTTACCTGCAGC
>CAYRNC010000034.1:0-16090 GCA_964425645.1 uncultured Oscillospiraceae bacterium
ACTTACAGTAGATCCCTCCGAGACCCTGCTTTCCCTTCTTACAACCACCAACGGCAAATCAAGCATATAAGCTGTCATAAAGGCAACCGGAATCCCCTTAGTTTCGATGGTAACTACATAATTTGCACCTTTATCTGCGAATTTTTGGGCGAACAATTCTGCAGCACGCCGCACTATTTCCGGATCAAACATCAAATCCGAAGTATATAAAAATCCGCCGCCAAGAATTCTGCTGCCATCGGCAAGTTTTTCGCATAGGATATTGCACAATATTTCTTTTTCCTTTTCGGATACTGCGGTAAGTAACCGGACTCCGCCTTTTGCCCCCACCGCAGTTTCAATCCTTCCAAGACTTGTGGTTCCTAAAAGGCGTTTTGCCAGTGATACATCTTCGCTTATTGTAGATTTGGCTGCATCGAACATCCGGCAAAAATAATTCAAAGGAAAATTTCTGTTTGGGCTTTGAGACAGTATCCTGACAATTGCAGCAACTCGCTCTGTACGTTTCATAGTAACCTCCAAGCATACATCCGAATATAGTATGGATATATGCCCAATCATATTCGTCGTTTTAACTATTGTCAATTTGCTTTACTTTCTCTGTATTATTTGAGCGTCATTATGCTATAATCATCATGTACACAAAATTTTATTTCGGAGGTTTCAATGCTCACTCTTTCTGATTACAGACACGTCCACTGCATCGGCATCGGAGGCATCGGTCTCTCCGCCGTGGCTGAAATACTTCTGGCCTGGGGCCATTGGATTTCCGGCTCAGATATAAAAGATAATGAGAACATAGAAAGATTGAAAGGAAAAGGGGCCATGATCTTCACCGACCACTGTGAGGATAATGTAGCAGGGGCGGACTTGGTGGTTTATTCTGCAGCTATATCTTTAGACAACCCGGAGATAGTTGCCGCAAATAAACTCAACATCCCCATAGCAACCAGAGCGGAAATCCTAGGCGCCATGATGAAAAACTTCAGGCACAGTATCGCGATATCCGGAACTCACGGTAAAACCACCACAACATCTATGGTCTCACTGATTCTTGAAAACAGCGGACTTTCACCCACCATCCTGGTGGGAGGAAAGCTGATGGAAATCAACGGAAATGTTAAAGTCGGCCGGGGGCAGTATTTCGTTACAGAAGCGTGTGAATACATGGACAATTTCTTATCCCTGTGCCCGAGACACGAAATCATAATGAACATAGACTCTGACCACCTGGACTATTTCAAGGATATAGAGCACATCGTCAGATCCTTTGAACAATTTGCTAAGTTAGTGCCCGAAGATGGGACTATAGTAGCTTTTGATGCTAATCCGTTTGTAAAAGCTATACTCCATGATCTTAAGTGCAGAATAATAACCTTCGGGTTCAATGATCAAAGCGATTTTTACGCCGAAAATATAACTTTTAATGCCTACGGTATGCCGTCCTTTGATCTCTTTGGAAACGGAAACTTCATTGCCCATCTGCAGCTTGCCGTACCGGGAGAGCATAATATTATCAATGCGCTTGCAGCCACCGCCTGCTGTCTTGATCTTGGAATAGATGTCCAATCCGTTGTTTCCACTTTGGAGTCATTTAACGGGACAGAAAGACGTTTCGATGTGATAGGAGTTACGGAAAACGACATTCGCATCGTAGATGATTACGCACATCACCCGACTGAAATTAAAGCCACGCTTTCTGCGGCAGATAATGTGCCTCATAATAATTTGTGGTGTTTATTTCAACCCCATACCTACACTAGAACACTGGCTTTATTTGATGAATTTGCAGAAGCGTTTCAATCTGCAGATAAGGTGATACTGACTGACATCTACGCTGCCAGAGAAAAAAACATCTATAAAATCAGCTCAAAAGAATTAGCGGCCGAGATGAAAAGAGCAGACCCAGGATGCGAGGTCTACTATATTTCAAATTTTGATGAAATTGCAAATTTTGTGGCAAACAATGCACAATCAGGTGATCTGATCATAACAATGGGAGCTGGCGACATATACAAGGTTGCAGAGATGATTTTAGACAAAGCCCGTTAAAGCCGACGGGTTTTCCTGTACACTTCTTCCCATATCAACCTGTCCCTTTCCTGCATTTTATAAAATTCTTCTTTTCGTTTCATTCTTAGGATTCTACGCTTTTTAACCTGTTTTCTTTTAACGAGAATATACAATGCAAGCAAAAGAAACAACCCCGATAAAGAGGAAAGAACTGCAACCTTTATGATTTTTGCTGTATGATCTTCAATACCCACTAAGGACAGCACGCTGCCTTTGCCGACATCCGTTAAAGCTATAGCATCATATTCCCCTATAAGCTCATCGCCCAGATATAACTTCACTACCCCCGTTTTTTCACCCTTGTTCACCGGGGCCTTTAAGTTATCATATAAATCCACTTCCTTGCGTATAAGGCTGGAGGAGGCCGACAGGGGCAATGTTGCATAAGCATCCTCCCCTGCGGCTACCGATATTTTTCTGACAGATCCTCTTTTTACCGGAATAGTACCAAGATCATCACCTGCCGAAAGAGCGCCGACAGTTTTGTAATTTTCAAATCCATAATCCAACAGCGCTATGCAGTCTGCAAATCTCCCCATATCGGTTGAGGCCATTGTTACCGCAATCAGCTCTGTATCGCCCCTTTTGGCCGATGCCACCAGACAGCCTCCCGCCTTACCTGTATAGCCGGTCTTTACCCCTGTAATGCCTTCGTACTTACAAGGCCGAAGTACGCCGTTTATCTCTACTTTGTGAACGGAATCATAAAGCATACGATTAGTATTATACATATAGCGGGTATCCTGAAGATTTGTAGCCTCCATCACATATCGATACGTTGACACATATTTTCGAAATGTAGGGTTTTTCATTGCATATCTTGCTATCATGGCCAAATCATATGCTGTAGTAACATGATCATCCTCATGCAAACCGTTAGGATTGACAAAATTCGTGTTTTTCGCCCCACATGAAACAGCTTTCTCATTCATAAACCCGGCGAATTCCTCCACGCTGCCTTTTATTTTTTTTGCCAAAGCTACGGCGGCATCATTTGCTGATTCGAGCATAAGGCCGTAAAGGACATCCCTTACGCAGACCTGTTCGCCTTCAAGAAGGTAGATGCGGCTTCCTTCCGTAAAAGGGGTTTCTGCATCAATTTCCACAAAATCATCCAGTTTAAGGTTTTCTAAAGCCAATATGGCCGTAATAATTTTCGTAGTGCTGGCAGGATAATGCTGCACATGGCTGTTATCCTCATAAAGTACTTTCCCGTTAGCTGCATCGATTAAAATCGCACTTTTTCCTGTAATAGATAGTTTTGCGGGATCGGTACCAAAAACGGGAAAAGCAGGGCTCAATACGATACCTGCCGTTAAAATTAATGCCATAATTTTTTTGAAGTTAAACGATAATAAAATTTTCATAGCCTGATTTCCCTTAGTTATTTCTTGAAAAAATAGTCTGTCAGTTCGTATCCATTATCAAAATACAATCCTGTTTTACCGGATGATTCGCTAAAGGACCTGTTGTTATCTTTCATTCTTGTGTTTTGACTGTCATAAAAAACAAAAGGAACCGGACCGGAAGCGTGGGTTCTGATCCTGATTGGTGTCTCATGATCCGGCAAAACAAGTATCCTATAGGGTTCTTTAGTTCCCTCCAGAAAACTCATCAGCGGACCTGCAATAAGGGTGTCAATCTTCTCCAATGATTCAATTTTTCCTTTCAGGTCCCCCTGATGAGAGCATTCATCGGGAGCTTCCAGATGAAGATAAACAAAATCCCCGTCTTCACGGAATTGCCTTATAGCTGCATCAGCCTTTCCTGAAAAGTTTGTATTAATCGTTCCCGTGGCGCCGGGAACTTCTACAGCTTCAAGACCTGCCAAAATGCCGATTCCTTTTATCAGATCAACCGCCGATATGGCCGATCCTTGAATCTGGTATTTTTCATAAAAAGAGGGGAGTGCAGGTTTTTTACCCTGGCCCCATATCCATATGGAGTTAGCCGAATTTTGACCCCTCTTAATTCTTTCACGGTTGATGGAATGATCTTTTAACAGTTCATAACTTTTCTTCATCATAAATTCCAAAAACTCCGCCCCTTCACCTTTTGGCAGATATTCTCCTATACACCTGTCAAGAATATCGTGTGGCGGTGTCAATTCATAATGGGTATCTCCCTCTTGTACAATCATGGCATGCCGGTAGCTGGTGCCTGTATAAAAACTTATTCGTTCAGTCCCCAAATTTTTCGACACGGTTTTAATCAGGACATCGGCCTCCTTTGTGGTGATCTCCCCTGCGCTATGATCTGTTATGATCTTATCTTCGTATAAGCCTCCCCCATTAAGCGTAACCAGATTGCAGCGAAATGCCACATCAGTAGGCAACATTTTTATTCCGATGCTCGCTGCTTCCAGCGGCGATCTTCCCGTGTGATATATTCTCGGATCATAGCCCATTACCGAAAGATTTGCTGCATCACTTCCCGGTGCCATGCCATCCGGAATGGTTTTAACCGTTCCTACCGTACCCAGCGATGCCAGCTTATTGATATTTATAAGCTGTGCGGCTTCTAACGGTGTTTTATCGCCCAGCACATCTATTTTCTCATCGGCAGCGCCATCGGTGATAATGATCAGGTATTTCATTATATTTTCCCCTTTTTGCCGCATTATTATCAATAGAAAAAGTCTGTTTCGACATATTTCACCTTAACAGTTTAACACAATATGGAGGTTGCCGCAAAACATAGTAGAAAAATTCTAAAATAATTTGCCTTGCCAAATCTCTGTGTTATAATGAACAATGATTTCTTGTAGGAGATATAGTAATGAGCAAAACAAAAAGAGTATATAATTTCTCGGCGGGTCCCTCCATGCTGCCCCTTCCGGTGTTAGAGCAGGCGGCGGCGGAAATGGTTGATTACAAAGGTACCGGTATGTCGGTTATGGAAATGAGCCACAGGTCTCCTGAATTTAATGAGATTATTGAAACAGCGGAGCAAGACTTAAGGGATCTTATGAATATCCCTATAAATTACAAAGTTCTGTTTCTTCAAGGAGGGGGATCTTTACAGTTTACCATGATACCGATGAATTTGTTTCGAAAGACTAAAAAAGCAGATTTCATCATCACCGGAGCATGGGCAAAAAAAGCTGCTAAAGAAGCCGCAAAATTGGGGATTGTAAATATTTTAGCTTCCTCAGAGAAAAGCATCTATTCGTTCATTCCGGAAGTATCGAAAGAAAGATATACAAAAGATGCCGATTATTTTTATATCACATATAACAACACAATTTACGGAAGTCGGTATACCAGGCTTCCCGAAACAGGAGATGTACCGTTAGTATCAGATCTTTCCTCTGTGATCCTGTCAGAGGAGATTGACATAAATAAATTCGGCCTCGTGTTCGCAGGGGCCCAAAAAAATATAGGCCCTGCAGGACTCACCATCGTAATAATCAGAGAGGACCTGTTGGGATTTGCAGATCCGACGACACCTGCTATGCTGGATTACAAAGTGCACGCAGATAATAATTCCCTCTATAATACACCCTCTTGTTATGCGATCTATATGGCGGGACTGACATTCAAATGGATTAAGAAAATGGGAGGCGTAGCCATGATGCAACAGGTAAATGAAAAAAAGGCCTATCTGCTGTATGAAGCAATCGATAACAGTAAGCTGTTTCGATGTCCCGTGGCCGAAAAGGATCGGTCGTTGATGAATCCGATCTTTGTCACTGATGATGCCGGATTGGACAAAAAATTTATAATCGGTGCAAAACGGGAAGGTTTATACAATCTGGGCGGACACCGCAGCATCGGGGGAATGAGAGCAAGCATTTACAACGCTATGCCGCTGAAAGGCGTAACCACTCTCATAGAATACATGAAACGATTTGAAAAAGAAAACGGGATCAATATAAGGAGTAAAACACAATGTATAACATAGCGCTATTGAATAGAATATCCTATAAAGGCTTGTCCTGTTTGACAGGAGACTATACCATAGTTGAAGATATTAACGAAGCAGACGGTATTCTGCTTAGAAGTCAGGATATCCACAACGTAGAACTTAGTGATCGTTTATTAGCCATCGCCAGGGCCGGGGCCGGCGTTAATAATATACCTGTTGATCTGTGTTCAAAACGTGGAATCGTCGTATTCAACACGCCCGGGGCGAATGCAAATGCCGTAAAGGAACTCGTGCTGACGGGATTGCTGATTTCTGCAAGGAACCTTACTTCAGCCATCGCCTGGACCCAAACATTGATCGAAGAGGAGGATGTTCCAAGGGTAGTAGAAAAAAATAAATCCAAGTTTGCAGGTCATGAAATTAAAGGTAAAACCCTTGGGGTTATAGGCCTTGGTTCCGTAGGGGTTATGGTAGCAAATGCCGCGGAATGCCTTGACATGAAGGTTTTAGGATATGATCCCTACATTTCTGTAGGCTCGGCTCACGAGCTTGACAGCAAAGTTCAGCTAGTGGACAGCTTGGACTATTTATTGCCTCTTTGCGACTACATTACAATACATGTTCCCTTCATCGAAAACACAAAGGAAATGATCAATGAACAGCGCTTTTCCTTAATGAAGGAAAATGTCTGTCTGTTGAATTTCTCAAGAGACCAGATCGTCAAAGAAGATGACGTTCTGACTGCGATCGGCAGGGGGATTATACGCTGTTATGTGACAGACTTTCCAAACGAGAAATTTCTTGGAAATGAAAAAATTATATGCATACCCCATCTGGGCGCTTCAACCCATGAATCAGAAGAAAACTGCGCAACGATGGCTGCGGAAGAAATCATGGACTTTTTGGAAAACGGCAACATACGCAATTCAGTGAACTTCCCTACTTGCAGTCTCGGCGCCGTCGGCACACCATCCAGACTCGTTGTGCTGAACAGAAACATTCCTTCAATGCTGGGTAAAATCACGGGGACTTTAGCTGATATGAATATCAATATAAGCGATCTGATAAACCGAAGCAAAGGGAATAATGCGGTCACCTTAGTAGATGTTGATTCAAAAATAGATGAATCGGTGATTAAAAAAGCCCTCGATTTCGAAGGCATAATTTCGGTAAGGGTCATTTCGTCTCCTCAATAGCAGCATTGAAAACGATTCCTACCACCATTACGTAACCGAGAATATAGAACCAGATTAACAGCCCTATTACCGACCCCAGGCTTCCATACACAACGTCATAGTTGCTGAAGTTTGCGGTATAGTAAGAATAGACCCAGGAGGCGATAAGCATCCCGACAGAAGTAAGAATACTTCCCGGGATGATTTTTTTATAGGTAAGCCTTTCAGAAGGAAGCGTATAATTGATAAAGCTGACGGCCAGTATATAAACGGCAATCCCTAACGGCCAACGAAGGGCAATCCATAACCTGTCAAAACTGAAGGGGAGACCCAGAAACTTTACCGCATACAAACCCGCAAGAGTCAGCAGGGTTTCGCCGTAGATTAAAATAGCAAGACTGAAAACAAGCAGCAATATGGTCGTTAGAACAGTGAGTATAGCCCTGAATCTTTCTCGGACAAACCCCCTGCCAATATTAAGGCCTGTGTAGGTATAGTTAGCGATCCGAACCATAGAATACTGGGCCTTAGATGCTGCCCAAATTGCAAAGCCTAAAAAAAATACATTAAAGGTGCCTGAAGGCTTGTAAATCAAATAGCCCTTAAGACTGTCCGCCGCTTTATCCGACACATAATGAGCTACAAGTTCTTCTATTACATGAAGGGACAGTGAAAAAACTCCAAGCAGTTCACCTATAATTATGAATAGCGGCACCATGGACAACAGAAAAAAGAAAGCCAGCTCTGCGGCAACACCTTGATAATAAGGCTTTCGCATTCTGACGATCACGTTAAGTATGATTTTTTTTGCCTGTTTTCTGTTCATTTCAACAGCGCTCCATGGTCTGTCATCTGCACAAGCTGACGGGAAAGATCCTTCAAGGCCTGTGCTCTGTGACTTATGCGGTTTTTTTCTTCACCGGATAGCTCTGCAAAGCTTTTATCCCACCCTAAAGGAACAAATAAAGGATCATAACCGAAACCCCCCTTACCTTTTTTTTCATACAATATATGACCCTTGCATTCACCTTTTGCAGTAATCACGCGGGTTTCAGTAAAAACCATGGTAATTATACCTACAAAGCGGGCCCCTCTCAATGTCAGCGGAACATCTTGTAACAAATTTAAAAGCTTCTCATTGTTTTTATCGTCATTTCCCTCTTCACCTGCAAAGCGGGATGAATGTATGCCCGGTGCTCCATTAAGGTATTCGACCATCAATCCCGAATCATCTGCTATGGTAATTTCTCCTGTAGCCCTATGAATCTTCATGGCCTTTTTAAAAGAATTTTCCTCAAACGTACCCCCGTCTTCCGTCACATTAACAGGGGGATATCCCATTTGAAAAAGGGATTTTATCTGAAATCCATAATCCGCCGTGATCATCTCAATTTCTTTAATTTTATGTTTATTTTGTGTAGCCGCTATGACAATCATTCATAAACCCCTTTTAAGATTTGTAGCTTCCTATGCCGGAAACACCACACCAAGTGGTGTTTCCGACTCTGCAAATTCAGCTTATTTATAACAATAATCGAAAAAGTAAAAACCCAGCGGCGCATAATATATTCCCTTAATTTTTTCATTTACCATATAAGCATTTGTATAATAATATATAGGTGCCACAACACAGTCATTCATCAATATAGTCTCGGCTTCATGAAGCAATTCCATCCTTGTTTCATAGTCGGCCGAGGATTTTGCTTCTCTTATCAAAGCATCATAGTCAGGATTTTTGTATTTTGCATCGTTATTACCCCCTCCTGTTACCCACATATCCAGGAAGGTAATAGGATCGTTATAATCGGCAAACCAGCCGTTTCGAACGATAGAAAATTCGCCCTTTGCCTTAGCCTCAAATAGACTTGACCAATCCTGTTTTTTCAGTGTCACTGTTACACCTAACTCCGTCTCCCACATATTTTGCAAAGCTTCACCGATAACCCTGTGGGTGTCACCCGGGTTATAAAGATATTCGACCATGGGAAAATCCTTGCCTCCAGGAAACCCTGCACGGACCATCAGTTCTCTGGCTCTATCACAATTTGCTTTATGCTGTTCTTCAGAAATGTCGTAATAATCCCCGCCCTTTTCCCGAAAACATGTGCCGGGTCCTCCTGCATCATAAATACTTGGCGGGATAAAAGCCGCCGCAGCAATCTCCCCGGTTTTGGTTATCTGTTTGACTATGAAATTTCGATCAATTGTCAGCAAAAATGCCTCTCTTACCAATGCATTGTCAAAAGGTGGTTTTTGCGCATTAAAGCAGGCATAATAGGTCCCTATTGAATCATTGATTTTAAGCTGTCCTGAATCCATAAGTGCAGATACTTCTCCCGCAGGATAGCCCTCATTGAAATCTAATTCGCCGCTATTGAATGCTGTTAGCTTTGCGTTATTATCATCCATCAGTGCAAAGCTGATGGAATCCGGCCCTATCTTTTCAGCATCGTAATAGTTGGAGTTTTTGACTAAAAGAATATATGAATTGTGGACCCACTTATTAACCATATAAGGTCCATTTCCTATAAAAGTAGCGGGATCAAAGGTCCATTGATCTTTGAACTCCTCTATTATATCTTTGCGCACGGGAAAAAGAGCGGGAAAAGCAGCAATTTCTTCAAAATAGGGAATCGGAGTATGTAAAGTCACTTGGAAGGTGGTATCGTCTAAAGCAACCGCTCCAAGATCAGCAGGATCCATAGCATGATCATAAATGATTTCAGGCCCGTTCATCACACAATCAGCTATATAACTGTAATCGGCGGCAGTGTTGGGATCCACCAGCCTTTTCCACGCATATTCAAAATCGTAAGCGGTTACAGGCTCGCCGTCAGACCATAAAACCCCTTCTCTCAAATGAAAAGTATACACCAGCTTGTCATCACTTATATCGTAATTTTTAGCTGTACCGGGAGCTAAAACGGCTTTTCCGCTGCCATCATCAACCCATTTCATCAACCCTTCAAAAACATGGTTTAACATTATGCCTCCGTCAATTGCAGTATTCAAGGCAGGATCAATTGTCGTCGGTTCAGATGCAAAACATACGGATATATCCAAAGTTTCTCCACCCTCGCTCCCCACATCATTTCCTATGCAGGCTGTCAATGTAAAAACCATTATGAAAGCGAGCAACAGAATTAAAACTTTCTTCATAAATTTGCGCCTCCTTTTCTAAAATAAACCCCTTTGCAGATGCAATTAAATTCTTATGAAATTATACTACAGTGCTTTACTTTCGTAAAGTAATATAGGACGTCGGATCGTTATATATAATGACAAGCCGCAAAGTGATTTTCACTAATTTCTCTCCATTTTGGGATCTCGTCACGACATCGTTTAACTGAATATGGACAGCGCGTGTGAAACCGGCAGCCATTTGGTGGATCAATTGAGCCGGGGATATCACCCTTCAATATGATGCGCTTTCGCGACCGACTTATAATTGGATCTGGTACAGGTATCGATGACAGAAGAGTTTTGGTATAAGGATGCAGGGGATTACCGTAAAGCCCGTTACTGTCGCCCAGTTCGACTATATTGCCGAGATACATTACGGCGATGCGGTCCGATATATGTCTTACAATCGATAAATCATGCGCAATGAATAAATATGTCAATTCCATTTTATACTGCATATCTTCAAGCATATTAATAATTTGAGATTGAACGGATACATCCAATGCCGATACAGGTTCGTCACAGACAATGAATTCAGGTTCTACGGCAAGCACCCTGGCAACACCTATGCGCTGTTGCTGTCCTCCTGAAAATTCGTGTGGATAACGTGTTGCATGTTCGCCGCTCAGACCCACCTGATACAAAAGCTGCTTTATTTTATCCGTGCGATCCTTTTTATTTTTAATCGGCCCATGAATATCAATAGCCTCGCCTATTATTTCTCCCGCCCTCATCTTGGGATCCAGGGACAAAGCGGGATCCTGAAAAATTATTTGCATCTTTTTACGATATGAAAGCATATCCGCGTGCGTTATGTCTTCTCCTCCGAAATAAATGTTTCCCCGGGTAGGCTCACAAAGCCTTATCATTGTGCGGCCAAGCGTAGTTTTCCCGCAGCCGGATTCTCCCACTAAACCCAGGGTCTCCCCCTTTTGTATGTGAAAACTTACATCATCTACAGCCTTTAGGTATCTGTAGTCCATGAATCCCGCTTTTATCCGGAAATATTTTTTCAGGTTTTCTACATGTACCAAAGGTTCATTGACCATAAATGTTCTCCTTTTTTTCTGAGAGAAGCCAACATGCAGCATTATGGCCTTCCCCTAATGCTATTGAAGGAGGTGCCCTGCGAACGCATATTTTCATGCAATGCTGACAGCGTGCAGCAAAGGGACAACCTATAGAAAGATTTAGCATATCTACAGGCGCCCCTGGAATCGAAGTCAGCTTCTCATCCTTTTTTAGATCTACTGAAGGCATAGATTTCAAAAGTCCCAAAGTGTAGGGGTGACCGGGTCTGTAAAAGATATCCTCTACCTTGCCGCTTTCCGCAATACTGCCGGCATACATTACTAAAACCCGATCGCAGATTTCGGCTATAATCCCCAGGTTATGTGTTATAAATATTACTGCCATTCCCGTCCTTTGCTGGTTTTTCTTCAAGAGCTCAAGAATCTGAGCCTGAACGGTCACATCCAATGCGGCAGTGGGTTCATCCGCAATTAAAAGCCTGGGCCCGCAAACGAGGGCCATGGCTATTAAAACCCTTTGCCTCATACCGCCCGACAAATCAAAAGAGTATTGGCGCATCCGCTTTTTCGGATTATCAACACCCAAAAGATCAAGCATTTCCATCGACATGGCTTTTGATTCTTTTACGGTGACCTTTTTGTGACAGCGTATCGCCTCCGTTAATTGATTGCCGACAGTAAGAGCGGGGTTTAATGAGGCGCCGGGGTTTTGGAATACCATGCTTACTTTATTACCGCGAAATCTACGAAATTGTTGCTCTGTGTAATTAAGAATATCATCACCTTCATAAAGTACAGAACCTCCAACCACTTTACCCGGGCTTTGAAGTCCCATAATTGAATAAGCCCCAACACTTTTCCCGCTGCCCGACTCCCCTGCTATACCCACGATTTCCCCCGGCCTGACGTTATAGGAAATCCCATTCACTGCCTTTATTTCACCAAGGGAGGTAAAAAAAGAAACTTTTAGATCCTTTACTTCAAGAAGGGGTTTAAAGGTGCTTTTATCCATCGTTACACTGCCCTTTCTAATTTTTTAAGTACGGATCCAGTGCATCCCGGAGGGCATCACTGAAAAGGTTAAGTGAAAGTATCATAATGCTTAAAATAACAGAAGGAATAAACAGTCTTTCCGGATAGGAATAGATGCTGTTTATGGCATCTGCCGCTAATGAGCCAAGACTGGTCATCGGTGCGGAAACCCCAAGTCCTAAAAAGGACAGAAAGGATTCCAAAAAAATTGCTGTCGGTATCTGAAGACAGGCCATCACGATAATCTGACTGATACAATTCGGCAAAATATGCTTCACTATTATGGACGGCCCCGTAGCACCCAAGGCCCTTGCCGCTACCACATAGTCCAGATTCTTAATCGCCATCACCTGTCCGCGGATTATCCTGGCCATTCCTACCCAGTACAAAAGGCCAAAGGCGATGAAAATAGCAATCAATCCGGGACCCAGAACTACAAAACTTTTTACAAGCTGACTGCTGCTGTTGTTAAACCAATTGATCAACGGCTGTCTGAGCACTACCGAAATCAGCAGAATAACCAATATGTCCGGCACAGAATAGACAAATTCTACAAACCGCATCATCGCATCGTCCAGCTTTCCCCCAAAATAGCCTGATACAGAACCATAGACTGAGCCGATGACCAATACGATCAAACTTGCCGACAGACCCACAATAAGAGAGACCCTTGTTCCGAACATGGTCCTCACCAGCATATCGCGGCCCAGGTTGTCCGTTCCAAAAGGAAAATTCCAAGATGGCGAAAGATTTTCCATACCTCGCAGCTGGGTGGTATAATCGTTTTCAAAGAACAAAGGCCCGATAAATGCAAATACGAACAGAGCCGCTATAACATATACGGAGGCCATGGCAACAGGATTTTTCACAATCCTTTTTCCCGTATCCCTCCAATAGGATGAGTCTGTCTTTTTGACAAACCCCTCTTTTTCTTCCAAAGAGGCAGGCTCAAAGTCATCCCCGCGAAAAACTGACTGAAAGGAGGCAGATTCTGTATTCATATGCCAGGTGGGAAAGGGCATCCGACCGAAGAATTTTTGAATCCTCACATCATTCCTCCTTAGCCAAATCTACCCTTGGGTCGATCACTTTATATAAAATATCAACGATCAGGTTCATCAAAATAACTAAAAACGCAAAAAATATGGTTGTTCCCATTATAATAGGATAATCTCGGCTTTGTATGCTTTGAATAAAGTATCTGCCCAGACCCGGAATATTGAAAACGGTTTCTACCACAAAGCTTCCCGTGAGAATACCGGCGGCCAGGGGTCCTAAATAGGTCAGAACCGGTATAAAAGCATTTTTGAGAGCATGCTTAAATAAGACAGACCATAAAGGCAGCCCCTTAGCTTTGGCGGTACGAATATATTGCTGATTGATGACATCGAGCATCCCGAACCTGGAGATCCTTCCTATATAGCAGGCAGGATACAGCCCCAATGTAAAGCATGGCATTATGTAGCTTTGCCAACCGTCTAACCCCATCGTAGGCAAAATCTTAAGCTTTGCACCAAAAATAATCAGCAAAACCGCGGCAACAACAAAATTAGGTATGGATATTCCTAAGGTCGTTAGAACTTTGAGTAAATTGTCAACTGGGCGATCCCGATTTAATGCCGAAATACAGCCTGCCGACACTCCAAACAGCACAGATCCGAGAAAAGCCGCAACACCTATTTTTGCAGAAACAGGAAACATCTCCGCTATTATGTTAATAACCGGGCGATTTTTTTGCATTTTATAGGAAATACCCAGATCCCCTTTTATGAGATTGAAAATGTAGTTTTTTAACTGAACGGCTATCGGTTTATCCAATCCGTATTTGACCTCCATCATCTCTAAAACCTGGGGCGGAGGTGATTTCTCCCCCAGAAAAGGGCCTCCCGGGATAAGATTCATCAATAAAAAAGTAAAGCAGATTATGAAAAACATAACTATTAGGGCCTGCATCATGCGTTTTATAATAAACTTAATCATAATTGCCCTCCGCGCAGTATTATTAACCCGATACATTTACCTGTCCCAGTTATTTTATATTTTAATAAGGGAAAGGTCAATGCGAAGAACTGCAGTATAATACAAGCAATGCAACGGATATCTTTAATAGCGGGAAATTGCGAAAGCCCGCATTAAAAAACCGGCAGTTACATACCGGCTATTAATGCAAAACTAAAGGGACGGTGTTGTTTGTATCAAACGGGAATATGCCCTTTTTTCCCGCGTTCTCGGCATTGCCTTTTCCCTTATTACCTCAAGGCTGTCCAATATCTCCTTTATTTGATTCCCCGGGAATCCCGCAAGAAGGTTTTCATCGGGAATATCTGTGGCATTTCTGCAACCGTAGCAGCCGAGGGTAACATTGAGTTTGCCGGTCAAATAGGGGACGACAGTTGTATCTACGCAGGTTCCATTTGATATGCTTGAGGAAAATTCAAGCCTTCCGCCTTTTTTATGAATTGTTGCAAGTGCCAGCCACATCAGATGTTCAGGCACCGTTTCTAGCACAATGATGTCGGGGTCGTAATCAATCTTGGATAAAGGAGCCAGCGCAATTCCGGAAAATTGACGATACTCAAAACGCGGCATCAATTCCATTGTTCTTCGTGCACCTTCCTGCTGAAAAGTTCCCAATCGAAATAAAAATTCTCCGTTTATAAGTTTTTCCGGTAAGGGAATGAATCCCAGTGCCGAAGATCCGTTTGCGCATGCAACATTATCTGCTGTGGCTAAAAGCTTCTCCCCTTCACGGGCTTTCATTATAAATTGACAAAAAGTATATTTCTTCTCACTGCTATATCCTTTCAATGTTGTATTATCCTGAAGCAGTTTCAGCCCCACCGCTTCATGCTTAAGATCTAATATGTTTTTTAGTCTTTCTGACATCGATGTGTAATCCATCAGCCCAATCTCCTTTCATATGTAATGACTTCTTAGCTAATTGCTAAACCCCAAAACCATTGATATTTCAACAGGTTTTTTAGGTTTTATCTGTATAACTCCTCACCAGCTTATGGTATAATATAGTTGACACACCAATATACCACATATTAGAGAGGTGCTACAAACAAATGTCCAGATCGAAATAACTTTCCTTATTCGACATCCATGCCGATTGCCTCGATACTTTTGATTTCGACAGGCCGGGATTCCTTTACCTACTTTATTGATATAGAATCGCTTATCTCGCTTTCCTTTCGCTGGAATTTCCACGCTTGGACCGGAAGACCACGGGATCATCCGCCCACCGGCTTCCTTTGTGCGCTTACTATTCAGCGCATTTTTAGCATTCCAACAGACAGCCTGTTCATTATTTTTTTGCGTTGCTCAAAGTAGCTACGCGAGTTCTGCGGATTTACCAAAGTTCCTGATGCTTCTAAATTTACAAGGTTCAAGCAGAAATTTCTTCCGGATCTCAAAACCATGTTTGACCAGCTAGTTGATCTCACTGAACCTAGCTATAATAAAAGCCTGGAAGGAAGCAAAAGGTCTTTCCGACACCTTTGATCCATACAAGGCGGCCTATGCGGCTATGCCCTCGTGCGCTGCTTTATCGTCAGGGATATCGCCTTCTATGACGAAAAATTCCTAGCCGCCCATCCGGAAATCGAAGTTGGGAAAAAATCCGATTCGCCGGATGAAGACAAGTCTTTAGGCGATTCCAAAGCCCTTGATGCTTTTTTCAAAAAACATCCTCAGATCCAACCTGATGTATTTTTGGGAGATTCA
>CAYRNC010000035.1:0-15862 GCA_964425645.1 uncultured Oscillospiraceae bacterium
GCCTTGCGGATTGTGTCGATACATATAAGACGAATCCAAAAAACTATCATAATATATAGAAGAAGGGCCACATTTGCCGTGAGCCCCATGATCCAATACATGACTACCATTAAAATTAGAATGAGACCTATACCGATTACCGCAGATATGAGGCTCATATTAAGGGAATCAAGTCCCAAACTAGGTCCTACCAAAGACGTTTGGACCTCTTTTAGACCAACCGGTAAAGAACCTCCTCTTATTAACAAAGCCAGTTCAGTAACTTCGCTGTCGGAAAAACTTCCTGTGATTTGGGCTCTTCCGCCGGTTATCACAGTTACTGCCTCAGGTTGTGAAATGATATTCCCGTCAAGAACTATATATATGTTGTGATCGACATTATTGGTAGCAGGATTTACTACCTCACCATAATATGCTTTTCTGGTCCCTTCTTCAAAAGCAGCGGCCCCTTTAGAATCAAACTCTAAATCTACCGCGTTGAAGCCTTTACTGTCTTTCCCCACTCCTGCATCTTTTACATTGCTCCCGTCTAAAATTACTGTTCCGTCACCGAGCACAAACTGAAGCTGTGCAGTTTTCCCAATCGTTTTAATGGCTTCGTTAGCATTGTCTGCACCGGGAAGCTCTACTCGGATTTTGTTTTCTCCTTCGATTGTGACCACAGGTTCAGAAAGACCCATGCGATTGACCCTTTCCTCAATGATTACCTGTGTCTGCTCCATTAGTTTCGTCAATTCAGATCCGGAAGCATCTGTTTGTGCCTCCATTACCACATAGACGCCACCCTTGAAATCCAATCCGAGTTTTATTGCATCCTTATAGGACGGGCCTATATTAGTCAAGCTCATTATCCACCCGCCTATAATGAGCAAAACGATTGCAATCGCCAATACTTTTCTCATCAATTATCCCTTCTTCCGCAGTAAAAAATGCTCATTGAATATTCTACTACTTTTCAGGCTTGTCTACAAGCGATTTGCAAAGACCGCACATTGTACTTCTTTAAATTCTTTCAGCTCCTCAAATTTACACCCGCGATACCGCCAATGCCACCGAACAACAGGCAGGTCAGATATCTTAATTGGAGAAGTGCAAAGCCCTCATTTGTTCCCGACTTGCTGACTATAACGAACAACAAAATTATAAGGAAAACCGCCGAGTACAGCACACCGTATAAAAGTCCTCTTTTCTTTAACAAATTGCCTGCATAAATTCCCAAGAACAGGCAGGCAAAACACATTGCCGCCATGGCATAATACACAACAAATCGTTCCGGCAAGGGTGTGAAACGGATCAGTAAACCGACTCCCGTTATTATAATAAAGAAGATAAACGCGGCTATGACAAGCGCTTTAATCGATTTGACCAAGGTTTCGAATAAGTTTTTTTGCCTCATAATAACACCTCCAGACCTTTATAAAGTATACTGCGGTGTTATTTGGACTATTACTAATAAAAACCCTGCACTGCAGATGCGGTGCAGGGGATAAGGCTATAAACAGTTATTCATTCTCTCGATTTTCTTCTGATGATTCTGAGGCGGGTGCAGCTTCATCGCTAACCTTTTTTCCGCCGGCCTTGTCTTTTTCTTCTTTTGCTGAAGGGGTCTTTTCCAACCTTTTCGGTCTGCTTTTAGGAGGTGTCGTGTCCTCATCGCTTTCCTGCGATTTTTTAGCTCTTGGAGCCACAGGTTCGTCACTTGTTAATTTAGACACCGCCCATCTTGCGATTTCCAGCCTCGTTTTATCGGCTCCAACCTGCAGTATAAGCTTGTCTTCTTTGGCCTTAACAATAACGCCGTAAATTCCTCCGATAGTAACAATTTCATCCCCGGCTTTTATCCGAGCCCTCATGGCGTTAACTTGTTTTTCTCTCTTTTTTTGAGGTCGGATCAACAAGAAGTACATGATCAAGATTATTAAGATTAAAGGCAATAGAGTGTAAAATGTATCCATTACTTGTCCTCCTATAGATTCTAATATGCATTATATCGAATATTAATGAAAAAGCAAATGTTTTTTTCTTGCTTTGATGCTTTCCTTATGCTATTATCGTTAATGTGCCGGCGTGATGGAATTGGCAGACGTGCGGGATTCAAAATCCCGTGGTGGCAACACCGTATCGGTTCGACCCCGATCGCCGGCACCATAAAATATATACCGGGGCGTGGCGCAGCTTGGTAGCGCGTTTGACTGGGGGTCAAAAGGCCGCAGGTTCGAATCCTGTCGCTCCGACCATGTACAAAGAGGTACTCATTTGTATCTCTTTTAGGTTAAGAAGGATCTTTACTGTGGGGTAAAAGAATTGACGGGCAACAGCAAACGAAATGGTCAATACCAATCGCCTATATCTTTAGGATTGTTGTTGCTGTTGATAGGAACAGCTATTGCAATTCATCAATTTAAAGTGCCGCCGATTATGGAGCAGGTTTCTGTTTCTGTAGGGCTGTCCGAAGTAAATGCCCCTTGGATTATGTCAATATTTTTGCTTGTATGCCTTGTACTTTCTATTCCTGCCGGGGCTTTAGTACAGCGGATGCAAACCAGACCGGTTTTTTTGCTTTCAGCGGTATTCGTAATTGCGGGTTCGATTGCGGGGGCAATCTCAACCGCTGCAGTTCCTTTGTTAATCAGCCGGGGTGTTGAAGGGCTGGGTTTTTTAATAATTAGTGTCGCTTTACCGGTTGCAGCGGTAATCAACGCGGAACCGAAGAAAATCGGAACGGTGATGGGAATTTGTATAGTATGGATTTCTACCGGACAAATTGCAGCATTTAATACAGTTCCAAAATTGATCGCACCTATTGGCTGGAGGGGAATTTGGTGGGTGTATGCGTTGCTAACGGCGGCGGCCATATTGTTTTTTATGCTGGCTTTTAAAGAAAAACGCATTCCTTTGAAGAAAAGAAATGATAAAGGTTATATAAATAATGCACGTATAGCGGATGCATTTAAGAATAGAAATTTAATTTTTCCATCTGTAGGCTTTCTCGTCTACAATTTTTGTCTGATGGCCGTCGTGACATTTTTCCCGGGTTATAGTACGTCTTCCGGACTTCTCTCTTTGGGCAAAGCCTCTTTTGTAGCATCTTTGCCTATGATACTTTGTCTTATTGGATCACCGATTTTGGGAAGATTGGCAGATCGATACAGTCATAAATGGCTGTATTCATTGACGCTGTTATGCGGCGGTATAGGTTCTGCTCTTATGTTTACAAAATCAATTTCTACTATTATTCTTGGTGCTGTAATATTGGGTTTTATAGGGGCTGCAACGCCGTGTTTAATGTTTTCCTCCCTTAGATGGCTCGTTGCCTCAGAAGACCTGCTTGCTAAAAGCAATGGAATCGTCGTTCTTTTTCAGAATGCCGGCATGTTTTTAGCAACGCTGACTTTTGGGATTCTTGCAAGAGCATTTGGGGGGAATTATACACTTGCATCTCTTATTCTTATTCCCATGACGATAATTTCCGTTATATTAGTATTCTTCACTGATTATAAGGAAAAATCAGAATCCCAACTTATTTAACCGCACCGTTTTTTTCTCTTTCCTCAGCTTCCAACACGGTATATGCGACCTTTCCTACCAGGGTCATCGGTAAAGATTCCCGATATTCAATCTCGTAGGGCATAGCATAGCGGGTTATATTTTTTTCGCAGTGCTCCCAAATGCTGTCCTTTACTGCATCGGAGGCCACAATTTTTGGCTTCAACACCACATATGCTTTAATCTTTTGAACTTTATACGGATCATCTACCCCTATTACAGTTGCCATAAGAACCGCCTCATGACTTTCTATTATATTTTCCAGCTGAGAGGGATAAATCGAATAACCCGATGATATAATCATTCTTTTCAGACGCTGCCTAAAATAAATGAAACCTTCTTCGTCCATTATGCCCAAGTCTCCTGTATGAAGCCACCTGCGCCCATCATCATGGGTTTGGAGCACGAGAGCCGTCTCCTTGGGATTTCCAAGATAACCAATCATTACAGTAGGGCCATGAACGCAAATTTCCCCTTCTTCACCATAGGCAAGGCTGTCTCTTGTGTTGGGTTTTACTATTTTATAAAGCATATCGGGAAAAGGTATTCCTATGCTTCCTATTTTAGCAAAATCTTTCGGTGTCAGGCAACTTGCCGTCACTGATTCCGTCATACCGTACCCTTCTCTTATCTGGGTATCGGCTCCGTGCTCAACAAGATATTTATCCACTTTTTTCTTAAGCTCAATCGATAAAGTATCCCCTCCGCAGAAAACGCCTTTTAGACACGATAAATCTATCCCTTTTACTTTCTCATTTCGCAAAAGGGCCTCATAGAGGGTTGGTACACCTGCGATATAGTTGGGTTTATTCCTTTTCAGGAGGGTACCAAAGGTTTTGGCACTGAATGCAGGGATCAAAATACATTTGCATCCATTAGTTAGAATTGTGTGTATACCTATGCCCAGCCCAAACCCGTGAAATATCGGCATGATGGAAAGCATTGAGTTTCCGGGAATCAGACAATCTCCGACGGCAGCCGTTTGCATGGAAAGAGCATTGAAATTCAAATTAGTAAGTAAAATGCCTTTAGTTATTCCCGTTGTTCCGCCGCTGTAAAGGATAACTGCCGGATCGTCTTTCAGTGTTTCACCTTTATACTTCTGATCATATTCCCTTCCCTTTGCTAAAAAGTCTTTCCATAAAATAATGTCGGACCCCATTGGAATCCTTTTAATTTTTCGCCCTTTTGTAAATTGATAAACTACAGAAGCAGCGGGTTTAAGTTTATCTTTAATACTTGTTATTAATAGATATTTTAATAATGTGTTCCCCCGGGCAGCCTTGAATTTTTCAAAAAACGCATCTAAAGTTATTGCGGCTACACTTCCGGATTCATTTAAATAGAATTCGATTTCACCTTCCGCCGAAAGGGGGTGTATCATATTGGAGATGCCCCCTATCAGATTTATGGCGTAAAACATTATTACGGCCTGCGGAATATTAGGTAGGCAGATCGTAACCCTGTCTCCTTGTCCAATTCCTATGGCCCTTAATGCCTTTGCGCATTCATGTATCTCTTCTATCAGCAGAGAGAAGCTTACCTTTGTACCCATAAATTCATACGCCGTAAAATCATGATAGGTATTTGCCGCACTTTCAAGATATTCATACATAGAAGAATCGGGATATTTTAAATTTTTCGGTATATGGCCATAATGCTCCAGCCAGGGCGCTTCATACATCATAGTTCACCTCTTCACTAAATGATTTTTCCAAATGCTGCGGATTTTTAATCAGATATTTAAGCAGCTTAATTGATTTTGCAAAATAATAGCCGTCTGCAATCCGTTCGTCCAAAGTGACCCCGATTTCGAGGACGTCCCTTAAAATCAAGTTGCCTTCGCGGTCAGGGATTGCTTGTTTATGTATCTCCCCTACCGTTATGAATACTGAATTTGTTCCGTATTCAGTCAGATGATGATAGGGTGCACCAATCTTTATACTGCCTAAATTTGCTATGAATACGGTGCTGTAATAGGGATCCATTTTTCTTAAGGATTCGGGCATTATCCCATGATATTCAAGGACTTTCAATATCCAAGAAAATAAGATCAATATCGGTCTTGGCAGTTTGGCTAAATTGTTAAAAAGGCTGTCCAAATCGTTTCCGCCTGTTTCCCTGACCTTTGCAACCTCTCTATTAATTTCGCTGCTTATGCTGTCCATTGTCATATCCTCTTTGGCTATCAGTATCATAAGGCTTTCTTCCCCTTTATCCGAAAATTCCTTTTTGATTACAAAAGCCAAGGACACATCGTAGCGCTCATAATAGCGTTTTCCAGATATAAATCTATTGAGCTGCGGCCTTAACAAAAAAGTTTTGGCGATAGCTGATATCATAAGGTGAAACAGCTTAACGTTTTTATCTTCCCGCATATTTTTTTCGCTAATGTATTTAATAGCGTCGGTTATATCCAGTTTTATATTCATATGTACTTCAGAATCACATCGTTTTGATAAAAAATAGGGCATCAAAAGATGCATTGAATCCAAATCTTTTATTCGTCGGGCTTCCCTGCGGTTACCGCGAAATCGTTCTTTCATTTTTTATACTCCTCGGTCAATCACTGCAAATGAAAATTCGCCCTGTACACAGAGTTTATCTAAAACAAACCCTTTGCCTTTTGCAAAATAAAAAGGTGGTTTCGATTTTATAATTTCACATTGAAATTCAATTCTGTCTCCCGGTTTAACCGGGTTTTTGAAACGAACGTTATCCAGGCTTGTAAAAAAAGGGGTCTTCCCCATAGATGTATCCGACAATAAAGCCCCGCAGGTCTGGGCCATCATTTCGCAAAGTATGACACCGGGAACTATTGGATTTTCCGGGAAATGACCTTTAACAAAGTATTCATCTCCTGTTACAGTATAAACGCCCAAGGCCTTTCCTTTACCATCGACATAAGCCTCATCGATGAGCAGCATCGGCTTCCTGTGAGGTAATACCGATTCAATGTCGATTTTTCTCATTTTATGTCCTCCGCTTTACGAAATATCAATACGCTGTTATGTCCTCCAAAGCCCAAAGAGGTGGAAACAGCCATATCCAACTTTGCTGTCACGCCTGTTTCCGGCGTATAATTAAGGTCGCATTCCGGATCAGGTTCCTTATATCCTGCTGTCGGAGGAATTTTCCCCTCAAGGAGGGCGAGCAAGCAGGCTATCGCTTCTACGGCACCGGCAGCCCCCAGCATATGGCCTGTCATGGATTTTGTACTGCTGATATGAAGATCCTTTACCTTATCCTTGAAAACAGCCTTCAGTGCTACTGTCTCAACCTTGTCGTTCAAAGGGGTAGATGTTCCGTGGGCGTTGTAATAAAGCTTCATTCCTTTTTCATACCCTCCCTCATCCAAAGCCAACAAAATTGCATTTGAAGCTCCTTCGGCCTGGGGATGGGGGGCAGTTATATGATATGCGTCGCATGTATTGGCATACCCTGTTATTATTCCGTAAATTTTCGCACCTCTATTTATGGCATGTTCATACTCCTCAAGTACAAGCATGCCCGCGCCTTCGCCCATTACGAAGCCGTCACGACGAATATCAAATGGTATGGACGAATCATCAGGTATGTTTCTTGTAGATAATGCCATACTGTTTGTAAAACCTGCGATACTCAAGCCGTTTATAGCGGCCTCTGTCCCTCCTGCAATAATAGCATCCGCATAACCGTGGCGAATGCAGCGAAAAGCTTCTCCTAAAGCATGAGTTGATGTTGCACAGGCCGTAACAACGGGAAGGCATGGACCTTTTGCATCAAAACGTATGGCGATGCTACCCGATGCAATATTGGAGATCATCATAGGGATGAATAGGGGCGATATCTTTCGAGGACCTTCAGTTAAAAGTTTTTCGGATGATTTTAAAAATGAATCCATCCCACCTATACCCGAACCTACATATACACCCAGGCGAAAGGGATCAATCTTCCCTTCTATTTTACTGTCTTTTACGGCTTCCTCTGCCGCAGCAACTGCATATTGGGTAAAGGGATCCATCCTTCTTGCTGTACTCTTGCCGACGTAATTAAGTATATCAAAATCTTTAACCTCTGCGGCAATTGTAACCTTATATTCGGATGTATCAAAATGAGTGATGAAATCAATACCGCAAGTTCCGTTTATCAAATTATTTTTAAATGATTCTATTGTATTTCCTATGGGCGATATTAGGCCCAAACCTGTTATTGCTACATGTCTCACATGCATAATCCTCCATCAATTTGAATGACCTGCCCTGTAATATATGCTGCCTGATCGGATGCTAAATAGGCAACCAGTTTTGCAACTTCCTCCGCTTCTCCAATCCGTTTAAGAGGGATTTCCATAAGAGCAGCATCCATTACCTTCTCGGATAAGGCAGCTGTCATATCTGTTTTAATAAATCCAGGGGCTACCGCATTGCACGTGACATTTCTTTTAGCCAATTCCCTTGACACGGATTTTGTCAATCCTATTATGCCGGCTTTTGCACTTGCATAATTCGCCTGGCCTGCATTTCCTGTAATTCCGGCTACCGATGACATATTGATAATTCTTCCTTGTCTTCTTTTCATCATGTGGGAATAAATATGTCGTATCATATTATAAGTGCCTTTCAGGTTTGTTGCAATAACCTGATCGAAGTTGTCCTCTGTCATGTTAAGAATTAATCCGTCTCTATTAATTCCTGCATTGTTCACCAGTATATCTATATGGTCAAATTCGTGTATAATGTGTTCCACCGTATTTTTCGTTTCCGTAAAGGAGCTTACATCGCATTGATATGCGGCAACCTTTACATTTAAGGCAGCAATCTCCTTTGCCGTTTTTTCCGCTGCAGGTTTGTTTACACCGTAAATCAAGGCAATATTGACGCCGTTTTGCGCAAGTTCCAATGCTATGGCCCTGCCTATGCCCCGGCTGCCACCGGTTATGATTGCATTTTTATTCGTTGACACCTTCAATAACCTCCTTTACGTATTTAACTCCCTTATAATCTTCTACATTAAAAACCCTGACATCGGGAACGATTTTTTTAATCAGATTTGCAAGTATCCTGCCCGTACCCGTCTCTATAAAAATATCAACCCCCAGGGCTGCAAGATTTCTGATAAGCTGATACCACAAAACAGGTGTATTAACTTGGCGGAAAAGCTGAGCTGTCGATTCATATTGTGCCGCGGTCACATTTGAGAATACAGGAATATCAGGTTCGGAGAAAGTTAGCATTCCAAATTCTTTTTCCAACAGCTCCCTGGCTTCGTTCATCATAGTCGAGTGAAATCCGCCGCTTACGGGAAGCCTTAACACCCTTCCGCCTTTGGCGATAATTCCGTCGCTGAAAGCTTTTGCGGCTTCAGCTTTACACGATACGACTATCTGTGTTTCCTCGTTATAATTGACGGGAAAGCAACCGCTTGATAATTGGCATACATCTTCCACTTCCTGTGCGCGAAGACCTAAGGCTGCATACATAATTCCCGGATTTTTTTGTCCGCATAAATCCATATATTTTGCTCTTTTTACCACGAAACGAAAGGCCACTTCATCCGTCAAATAGCCTCCAAATGCTAAGGCGGGGATTTCTCCCAACGAAAATCCGGCCAAATAATGAGGAGTCACACCCTCCTCCTTTAACGCCCTGGCTGCGGCAAGATCGGCGCAAAAAAGGCATGGTTGTGTGTTGCAGGTCAGTGCCAACTCCTTCGCTGTTCCATTAAAGCATTGCAGTGAAGTACCCGGTCTGATTCTGTCGGCCATGTTAAAAACATCGGCTGCTGCTTTGGAGGTTTCAGCCAAATTTCTCCCCATACCGCTTTTTTGTGCCCCCTGCCCGGAAAAGACAAAAGCTATTTTACCCATTTGCCCGCACCGCCTAAAAGTTTTCCCGCCTCCCGTACAACTTCCAGGATTATTTCTTTTGCAGATTGTTCTTTTTTCACGAGACCGCAGCTTTGTCCCGCCATAAAGCAGCCATTTTTTTCATCGCCTTCTTTAACTGCCCGCATAAGTGCGCCTGCTCCGAATGCTTCCAAGTCTTCAAGAGTTTTAGAATCATCCTTTTCATTTTTCATAAAAGCACGGGTAAAAGGCGTTTTAAGTGCACGAACCGGATGGCCGAGTCTTCTCCCGGTCGTCATGGTATCTATGTCTTTTGCTTTAATGATCTTTTCCTTGTAAATTTGATGGATCGTGCATTCTTTCGCTACTAAAAACCTGGTCCCCATCTGCACGCCCGCTGCCCCCAGCATAAATGCAGCCGCCATTCCTCTTCCGTCTGCAATACCGCCTGCAGCTATCACCGGAATACTTACCGCATCAAAGACCTGAGGGACAAGGACCATGGTATTCAACTCGCCTATATGTCCGCCTGCTTCGCTTCCTTCAGCTATTACTGCTTTGGCTCCATGGCGCTCCACCATTTTTGCAATACCGCAGGAAGGGACCACTGGGATAACCGTAACCCCGGCATCAATCCAACCCTTCATATAGCGCGTGGGAAGGCCCGCCCCCGTAGTAATCACTTTTATACCTTCATCGATTACCAACTTCGCTATATCATCTGCAAAGGGACTCATTAACATGATGTTCACCCCAAAAGGCCTGCTTGTGATATTTTTTGTTCTTCTTATTTCTTCTTTCACATGATCCGCCGGTGCATTACCTGCAGCAATAATACCCAGGCCCCCTGCATTGGAAACCGCCCCTGCCAGAGAAGAATCGGCTACCCAGGCCATGCCTCCCTGTATGAGCGGGTAGCGGATGCCGAGAAGTTCGCTGTAGTATCGGATATTTTATTCCAAGCAACTCAGTTATTATAGTTTTCATATTCTTTCCCCTATTTTAGGCTGTCTACCAGTTTTATCAGATCTTCGACGTTCTTTATATCTGTTTCAGGTTCTATGCTAATTCCGAAGGCCTCTTCTATAGCCATAACCACTTCTATAACATCCAAAGAATCCAATTCCATGTCTTCAAAAGATGTATCCTGTTTTATCTCACTTAATTCAATTTCACTTGCCTCCGATATAAGCTTTGCGATTTGTTCAAATGTTGTCATTCTTTTACCCTCCATTTTAATATTCTATTACACAGGCTCCGGTTGTAAGACCGCCCCCAAAGGCTGTTAAAACTATAATATCTCCGCGAACTAATTTATTTTTTTCAAGCAGCTCATCTAAGAGCAGCGGGATACTGGCTGAAGATGTATTACCATAATGATCGATCCCCACGGCTATTTGATCGTCTGTAAATCCCAACTTGTCCTTTACACTTTGGAACATTCTAAGATTTGCCTGATGGGGAACCATCATGCGCACATCGGACGCTGTTACACCGGCTTCATCCATAACATCTTGCACATCTTTAAGAATTGAACTAACAGCAAATTTATAGACCTCCCCTCCCCTCATATGAAAATGAGGATCAATAAAAGGTTGTTTACCAAACGGACTTTTACAGAAAGTATTGCCTATGACAAGAAGCTTGTCATCCCCTTTTGCAGTAATTTTGATAGATTTCAATCCATTTCCCTTCTTTAACACTGCCGCCCCTGCACCATCCCCGAATAAAACACACGTTGCCCTGTCATTCCAATCCAAATGCCTGGTCATCATTTCAGCACCAATCACTAATATCGTATCGGCCTTTCCTGCAGCTATATTTGCATCGGCATTATCCAAGGCGTAGATAAAACCACTGCAGGCCGCATTGATATCATAGGCAGGACAAGATGCTCCAATCTCCATTTGTACCATGCAGGCCAATGAGGGAGTAGCATAATCGCTTTTTATGGTTGAACATATGATAAGATCAAGGTCCTTTGCTTCTACTTCGGCTTTTAGCAACGCTTTTTGAGCCGCATCTTTTGAAAGGTCCAGCATCGTTTCATGGGTACTCACATATCTAGTGCTTATTCCTGTTCTTGAAAGTATCCACTCATCCGTTGTGTCCACCATAGAAGATAACATTTCATTTGTCAGTATGTGGGCGGGATGGGCCCTTCCTGTTCCAACGATTTGAAAACTCATTCAATCCTCCGTATTTAGCTATTTTATTTTTGAAGAAAGTGTCTAAATTTCTAATACCCACCAACAAGGCTTCTTTTTCATCCTTTCCAAGATCCTCTGAAGCCTGTCTTACAAGTTTTATATGAAAATACCAGTGAAGCCGATATATTTTTTCGCCTTCCCGAGTCAAAAGAACCCGTACAGATCTGCCATCCTCCGGATCCCTTTCCTTTGTTAGATATCCTTTTTTAACGAGTTTGTTGACAGCTACGGTTACTGAAGGCACGGACAACCTAAGGTCCGATGCAATTTCGCTGATTGCCCGTGATTTTTCTTTCCCGTTTCTTACGGATTCAATCAGATGAACTTCATTAATAGATAGGTTTGGGTCGCTTCGCTGCAAAATCATTTCTTCAACCTTTAAGATATCCCTAAAGGTTTCCATCAAAAGTGAATTCAATTCTCTTTCGAAAGTTCCCATTCCAAGCCCCCTTTCATTATTTAGTTAATCTATCTAATTATATTATTATAATCCTATTTGTCAACATTTATTCTTAAGCATTATGGTTATAAATAAAATTATGACAATATTTTATTTGGAATAGTTTCTGACATTGCAGTATCATGATGATTTTGCTGCCGTCTAATTTCATTCCTTTTTCATTATTACATTCCTTTTCACATCCGCATATAGCTGCTGATTTATTGATAAATCGCCGTCAGCTTATAAGGTAAATAAAAAACCTTAAAGATACAAACCGATTGTGACTTCAAGGTTTTCCAGTAATAATGTCAAATCAGGATACTATCCTCAGTCCCGAATGCGGTTGTTGTACTAATCATCCTCCGGCTCTATTTCAAATTCAGCTATTCTGCCTGTTACTGCATCTATTTCGTATTCGTATTCCATACCTTTGTATATAAATTCTATCTCATATATCATTATGTCATCCTCTTTTTTTAGCTTAATTTCGATCTCGGCTACCCGGCTTTCCGTTGTCCCTGCATGATTTAAAGCAATTTCAAGCGCTTTTTTGCTATCTATATAGTTTGATTTCTCTCCCGATGGTCTGGGCGACACCTGGTTGTCTTTGTGAAGATTGCTCATTTTTTCGCTTCCTGCAACAGTCTTATCTTTGATTTTAGATTTCAACATCCTGCCGCTTTCGGCATCAATCTCATAATCATATTTCTTATTCCCCACATAGAACTCTATTTCATAAATCATTCTACCATCTTCATAATCCATTTCCACTTCCATCTTTCCGAGATCTTTTTCCGAAACCCCGGCATTTTTTAAGGCTAACGCAATTGCTTTTTTACTTCCAATATATTTTCCGTCACCGGCTTTACCCGTGGTATTTAAGCCTTCCAACCTGAACTTGTTTGTTTCTATAAGGACATTGATATCATTGATGGGCATAGATGCTGCATCAGAATATGATATTGATGGATTATTCTTTACAAATTTATCTATCAAGGATGCTTTACCCGCGGAGATGTTGTATTCCTTTGCAAGTTCCCTGATATGTTCATCTGTTTTTGCAATCTGGCTCAGAACTGACCCATTACATTTATAGGTCTCCAATAGTTTGCTCACTTCATCGGAAATATGTTCCTGCAGTTTCGTGCGTTTTTCAATATTGCTGCTGTCGACAGTTACCAATATTGAGTTTTTTATTTCATCAATATAGCCGTTTTTGACCATTGAGCCTATTAGAGCGTTTATACCCAAATCCAAATCCACGTTTCTAAAATTCATATCACCAATGACGATGCGCCCCTCCTCGTTTAAAGGCACCACTTTCAAAATTTTTTCGGAACGATTAAGTGACATTTCTATACTGGGATTAACATCGAAATTAATGACTGACTGAGGGGAATAATGCATATAACCGGAATAGACTCCTATCAGCAGCAGAAAGCCTGCAGCGACGGCACCAACTGTTTTATTGGTGAATTTTTTAGTCTTTGTATTATTCATATCCTTCATTGCGATAATGGTATCTGACATTTCCTCCCTATCTCCTTCCTCTTTTACATGTTTAAGGAGTTGAGGCAGCAAATCCGGAACCATAGACTCTATAGTTCTTAGAAGTCTGGTTTCTATCATTTTATTAGTTTCCTTCACTTTTCTTCTCCTTCAACATTTTTCTTAGCTTTGATAAGGAACGATGATATTTGGATAGTGTCGTTGCAAGAGGGATTTCAAGAATCCGGGCAATTTCTTTGTGTTTAAGGCCTGTAAGACCATGCATGATCACAATTTGTCTTTCTTCTTCCGCCAAATCATTTAGAACAGTTTCAAGCAAAAGCCTATTGATACTTAATTCTGCAAAATCTGTACTTGATGCTAAAATCCGATTCTCTTCTATGGGAAGTTCATTCTCAGATTTTAGTCTTACCCTATCCAGTGAAAGGTTTCGGGCAATCTTTAGAATCCATGCCATCGGCCTCCCTTTTGGTGTATATCCCGAAGCCCCATTGTATATTTTTATATATGTCTCCTGCATTATATCCTCGGCATCATGATGTCTTCTAAGGATTGACAGAGCTAATCCGTACACAGCCGTTTTCGTCTCATTATACAATTTTTCAAAAGCGCAGATTTTGCCTTGCGCTAATTGCAATATTAAGTTTTCAATTGCCGACTGCGTCATACCATCACCTTATCATTACCTATTCATTATACTAACGGATGAGAAAGGTGTTTTATTTCATCTTTTAGATAATTAATTACTGTTACAGAATTTGACTGTCTTTATTATATCCTATGTATAACGTTTGGGGAATTAACTAAAAATCCGAAAAAATTGCCTTAATTTAAGCTCTATTGTGCTATTTGGATCCGCTTAATCTTACATTTGACCGACGGCTTTTTTCATCGCATCCCCAAGATTCTCAAAGAATTCCTTCAAAAAGTGGTGAACGTATTGTTGCCTTTATACGTTTTATTCGGTATAGGGTTTATCTTTTCTTGATTCTGATTTGATAATTGAAGTAATTGATTTAATATGATAAATTCAAATTATATATTCATCAATCAAAACCTTTTAAAATCAATAAAAAAATCGCACTGTTGGATGCATTTATAATCCGAAGGGGTTGCACAGATGAAAGATAAAAATGTAAGCACAAAAATAAGGACAATTCTTAGCTGTATCGCTATTATATTATTGTTCATCGTCTACCAGATATTTTCAGTATTTATATGGGGAGTAAATGTTGCAGAAAGAAAACTATCTGAATATGCAAAAGAAATACTGAAGCTGAACGAAAAAATAGAATGCCGTTATGACTGGTATAATGACAGATATGCAGCCTTAAACGAATTGGGATTCATTTTAGACTATCGCAGGCGAAACAACACAATTCATGATGAGGCTTTCAGTCAAAAAGAGGATGAGAAAGCAAATTATGATTATAATGCTATGATTGCAAAGATGCCTAATAATTTAACATTACCCGCAAACATAATGGTTTGGACGGAAATCAGTGCAGATAATTATAATGACAAAGCACAGCGTTTGTACCTTTTGGGTATTTCTAACACCGAAGATATATCGGAACAGGATAGCCTTTTAAAGCCTGCCAACATAGCAATGGATATAATTTCGGAATTAGGAGAAGGCTACAACTTTACCGGAATTCAGGTAATATATTTTGATAAAAACGGGATGTTTGAAATTGCATTTCCCGCTGATTCATTTGAAACAATAACAATCGAGAAATTATCAGGCAACACCAAGCAGATACCAACGGCTAAATATCCCGAAACCTATGTCAACTGGCTTGCGGAAAATAATTTTATATAAAGAAGGACACTAATCAATATAACTTTGGGATTCCAACGTTACAACGTTCATTTTTGCCTTTTTCCGGAGAATTTATACTAGTAACCTCAAATCCGGATATCTTATTTAAGTGGGTAATTTGAATCCACATGCCGGGTAGGCACAGATGCGGTCACTTTATTAATTCTTGTGAATCTTTTCCTTTAAATAAAAATCGACTTGGAACCGTTAAATGGCACTATGGTGCACATTAAGTACTATGTAAGGGGATAAAAAAGACCACAGCAGGGTTGGGGCTTAGTTTCATTGCCTATAACTTGGGTAGAGCAATCAATATGGTCGGTACCAAGGGAATCTTGGAGGAAATCGGTGTCTGCCTAATAGGCTCCTTTTTTATTTTAAGTCCACAGCAAAAAAACAGGAACGCTGAAATTTCAACGTCTCAGCGTTCACTTTTGCCCTTTTCAGACATTTTGTGGTCAGACTGTCCGAAAAGTATTTGCTAAATCCTCTTGTTTTTCGAGTGA
>CAYRNC010000036.1:0-10916 GCA_964425645.1 uncultured Oscillospiraceae bacterium
GAACCGGAAAAAAAGTTCTTTTGGTGGCTAATAAAATCGATACATCTGTATTGTCTGAAGGATTTTATGATTTTTATGAGCTGGGGCTGGGGGAACCGATTCCTGTCTCGGCCGCCAATATGCTGGGTCTTGGCGATCTGCTTGATCATATGGTAGATAATTTTCCGGAAAGGATCGAAATCGAGGGGGAAGACGCTAAAATCGGGATTGCGGTAATAGGTAAGCCCAATGTGGGTAAATCCTCTTTAATAAATTCCTTGCTGGGCGAAAAAAGGGTCATTGTCAGTGATATCGCCGGTACCACAAGGGATGCTGTGGATACCCCGTTTTTTTGGAACGATGAAGAGTTTGTCATAATCGATACGGCAGGCATAAGAAGAAAAAGCAAAGTCTGTGAAGATATCGAGCGATACAGCATGATTCGAGCCTTAAGTGCTATTGAGCGCAGCGATGTCTGCCTGGTGATGCTCGATGCCGTTTCCGGAATATCCGAGCAGGATAAAAAGATTGCAGGCATGGCACACGAACAAGGCAAGGGAGTAATAATCGCGGTAAACAAGTGGGATTTAATCGAAAAGGATACACGCACAATGAGCAATTTTCGGAATAATATCAAGGCTGGATTTCCTTTTATGTCTTATGCTCCCATACTTTTCATATCGGTTAAAACCGGACAGAGGCTGGAAAAGGTGATGGAAACGGTAAAATATGTTTCGGAGATAAGATCTATGCGGGTGACTACAGGGCAGTTAAACGGTCTAATTGCGGATGCAATCATGATGAGGTCGCCTCCTTCTGACAAGGGAAAACAGTTAAAAATATACTATGCTTCACAGGTAGGAATAAAGCCCCCACTGTTTTCTTTTAAGATTAACAACCGAAGCCTTATGCATTTTTCATATTCCAGATACCTTGAAAACAGAATTCGCGAGGGTTTTGGTTTCGAGGGGACATCGATTAAATTTGTATTTCGGGAAAAGGGTGAAAGGGATAATGAATAGCTTGATCACGTCTTTTAAAGGGGAGCCTTTTATATTTTTACTTGTACTTTTATTTTCATACATCATAGGAAATTTGTCACCTGCTACCGTAATAAGCAAAGCGGCGGGTGTCGATATAAGGCGAGAGGGTAGCGGAAACCCGGGGACTACAAATGTGCTTAGAGTCATGGGTAAAAAAGCGGCTCTTGCCACATTGTTAATCGATGTTTTAAAAGGGTGTGCGGCTGTGTTTATCGGCCGCTGCGCATCCGGAGAAGCCCTTGCGGTCTTATCAGGGCTTTTTGTTTTTGCCGGGCACATATGGCCGGTCTTTTTACGCTTTAAGGGTGGAAAAGGAATTGCAACGGGTTTAGGAGTTCTTCTTTTTCTTTCCCCTTTCATGGGACTTTTGTGCTTGGCCGTTGCAGGCATAGGGTTTATACTGACCAAAAGAGTATCGGTGGGAAGTCTTGCCGCTGCCGCCTCTTTGCCGTTTCTTGCTTTATACTACATGAAAGATTACATAGCAATCTTCATTTTAATGATGGCTATTGTTTTTCTAAAGCATAAAGACAATATCATAAGGATATTAAAAGGGAATGAACCGAGGACGACTTTTAAAAAATAACGCCATATTATCAGGAGGACAAAATGAAAAAAAAGATTGCAGTATTGGGTGCCGGAAGCTGGGGAACAGCACTGGCCGTCAGTCTTTCAACTAAGGGGCACGAGATAAAAATTTGGGATGTTGACGGCGATCATTTAAAAGCGCTGGAAAAGGATAGGGAAAATAAAAGGTATCTACCAGGGATTCCTTTAAGCGGATTTATCAGCGCCGCGGATAATGTGGGAAAGGCCGTTAGGAATTGCGATATAGTTGTGTTTTCCGCTCCTGCCCAACATTTTCGAAATGCACTTACATCCGCTGTTCCATATCTTAAAAAAGATATGGTTTTGGTTAATGTAGCTAAAGGAATAGAACAGAAAAGTTTAAAAAGGCTTTCAGAAGTAGCCTTTGAACTATATCCCAATGCCGGATATGTTGTTCTTTCCGGACCCTCCCATGCGGAGGAAGTCGGAAAGGGAATGCCTACAACGGTGGTAGCCTCTTCAAATGACTTAAACCTTGCAGAATATGTTCAGGATGTGTTCATGCATGAGCGCTTCAGGGTTTACAGCAATACCGATGTCATAGGGGTTGAGCTGGGGGGGGCTCTTAAAAACACAATTGCATTAGGAGCCGGTATTTCGGATGGCATGGGATTTGGCGACAATGCCAAAGCCGCATTGATGACCAGGGGAATTGCAGAAATCGCTCGGCTGGGGGTGAAGTTGGGAGGCCGTGCATCAACTTTTGCAGGTCTTTCCGGCATCGGAGATTTAATCGTTACCTGCACAAGCATGCACAGCCGTAATCGACGTTGCGGCATAATGATAGGCGAAGGCATGAGACCTTCTCAAGCGACCGTTAAGGTAGGCATGGTCGTTGAAGGTATGTACACAACAGAGGCTGCCTACGAGCTTTCAAGAAATTATAAAGTGGAAATGCCCATAACGGAGCAAATATATGAAGTGATCAACGAAAAAACCGATGCCGGGAATGCAGTTATTGCTTTGATGACGAGACAGAAAAAGCATGAATCGGAGGTCTGCCTGTTTTAATATACACGGCTGACAGCAAAATTGTGATCCTCCAAAGTTGCAAGGATCTCTTTTATATGATCGTGCCCGTTGGTCTCAATGGTAACTTCTAAAAGCACTTTGTTGGAATATCGGTCGATGGCTTTAAACTGGTTATGCTCAAGCTCTATTACATTAGCGCCGCATTCTGCGAGGATTTGTGCTACTTTTACAAGCTGACCCGGTTTATCGGGGAGTTCAACTGAGAAGCACATTATCCTCCCCCGGCTGATCAGTCCCTGGTTTATGATTGAGGATACGGTTACTACATCGATGTTGCCTCCGCTTAGAATGCAGACTATGTTTTTACCGGATCTTGCTCGTTTTCTTAATCCCGCAAGGGATATGGCCCCCGCCGTTTCAACAACAAGCTTATGTTTTTCCATGGTTAAAAGTACAGCCTCCATTATATCTTTTTCAGAAACTGTAATGATATCGTCTACATACTTCCGAGTGACGGCAAAGGTCAAATGTCCCGGTTGTTTAACCGCCACACCCTCGGCTACAGTTCTGACCGCGGCTAATCTGGATATTTCCCCTTCATCAATGGAGATTTTCATGGACATGGCTCCTACCGGAACCACTCCGATTATCTTAACAGAAGGATTAATGGATTTTGCCGCTAATGCGATGCCGCTGATCAAGCCTCCCCCTCCGATAGGGACGAGAATTTCATCCGCATCGGGAAGCTCCTCAAGTATCTCTGTTCCTATCGTTCCCTGACCGCATATTATATCGTAATCATCGAAGGGATGAACGAATGTATAGCCTTCTTTAGCTGATAATTCGATAGCATAGCGGTATGATTCATCGTATACATCGCCGTGCATAATCACCTTTGCACCGTAGGCCCTTGTAGCCTCTACTTTTAGAAGCGGGGTTACGTTAGGCATGATTATCACCGATGGAATATTCTTTTCTTTTGCTGAATATGCTACCCCTTGGGCGTGATTTCCCGCGGATGAACAGATTATTCCCTTTTCCCTTTCTTCATCTGACATACAGGCGATCTTATTATAGGCCCCTCTTAGCTTAAAGGAGCCAGTTTTCTGCAGGTTTTCAGGTTTTATGTAGACATTGCAACCGTATTCATCGCTGAAAAAGTCACTATATATGAGTGGGGTTTTTTTCAAAACGGGCGCAAGATTTTTTCTGGCCTTTTCTATGCTTTCTTTATGGTTTAACGATAAATATTCATTGATTAATTCTAAATTCATGTCCGCCTCCAAGATATCAACTTTAATCCCGTGCAAAATATGCTAACAGTTTATAGCTTTTTTTTAAATTCGTCAAGCCAAAGGGCCATATGTGAATTGTACTCAGGTGTTTAACAGGATTGCCACAGACTTAAGAGTTTGTTACTATGTAGTAAAATGTATGTATGACAAAGGTGGATGGCTAAAAGCGAAAGGGGTTGGAATGGACACGATTAAAATACTTCCGGTTAAAGGAAAAGCAGTAAGATGAACGCAAGGACTTTTTATATTCAAACATTCGGATGTCAGATGAACGAGCATGATTCGGAAATTCTAGCAGGCATGCTTCGTAATACGGGGTATTCAGAAAGCGATTCCAGAAATGATAGCGATATAATACTCATCAATACCTGCAGTGTAAGAGATAATGCGGACAAACGTTTTTTTGGAACCTTAGGCCAATTAAAGCATTTGAAAAAGAATCGACCGGAATTGCTTATAGGTGTATGCGGATGTATGATGCAGCAGAAATACATAATAGAGATGATAAAGTCAAAATACCCTTGGGTGGATCTCATCTTTGGAACTCATAATATCCACGAGCTTCCCGGACTCATTCAAAATTTATCAGATGAGAAGCGTAAGATCATATCTGTTTGGGATGAGGCTTCCGATATTGTAGAGGGACTTCCCGTTAAAAGGAAATATCGATATAAATCCTTCGTCAATGTAATGTACGGATGTAATAATTTTTGTACTTATTGTATTGTCCCCTACACAAGGGGAAGGGAAAGAAGCCGAGGCTTTATGGATATCATAAAAGAGGTGAGGGGTTTAGTTTCTGACGGAGTAAAAGAAATAACCCTGCTTGGTCAAAATGTTAATTCCTATAAAGATGCGGGCTGTGGAACTAAATTAGATTTCGCAGGCCTCATATATCGCCTTAATGACATTGAAGGTCTGAAACGCATACGCTTTATGACATCACATCCAAAGGACCTTTCAGACAGGCTCGTCAAAGCCTATATGGAATGTGATAAACTATGCCCCCATATCCATCTCCCCGTGCAATCCGGAAGTACAAGGATACTGAATATGATGGGCAGAAAATATGCAAGGGATGATTATCTTGCTATAGTATCAAAGCTTAGACAGGCTGTTACCGATATAGCAATCACTACAGATATAATTGTAGGATTTCCCGGGGAAACAGAGGATGATTTTTGCATGACCCTTGATTTAGTGGAAAAGGTTCGATTTGATTCAGCTTTTACGTTTCTATATTCTGTAAGAAAAGGGACTCCCGCGGAAGGATTTAAAAATCATGTGTCCGAGGAAATAAAACATCACAGGTTCAACAGGCTGGTTGAAACTGTAAACCGTATATCTAAAGAAAAAAACAGCGGCATGACAGGAAATATTGAGGAAGTCCTTTGTGAGGGAATAAGCAAAACTGACCCCGATGTCCAATCCGGGCGTACAGGCGGGCATAAACTTGTTCATTTTACCGGTGAGGCACGGTCGGAGGGTTCCATCGTAACTGTAAGGATAACAGGCAGCACAACCTTCAGCCTTAAGGGGGAATTGGTCGATTAATCGATTATACCTTGAGTTGAATTTCTTCTGAAGGTATTAGGTTTGGTTTAAGGATATTTTCTTTGATGTAACCAATATATTCTTCAGTTTGTCCGGGTGCCCGGCCTATATATCGGTCGGGTATCAGTATTTCATTTATATCATCGATGCTCAGGCCGAAGCGTGGGTCGGACAGAATCCGTTCCAGCAGATCGTTTGGCAGGCCTTTTTCCGAGACCCGTTTTGCGGCTGCCATTGAATGCACTCTTATGATTTCGTGAAGTTCCTGTCTGTCCTTACCTTTCAAAACTGCGCTCATGAGTATCGCTTCGGTAGCCATAAAAGGGAGTTCCTCGCGGATGCGGCTTTCAATAACCTTAGGAAATACTTCAAGGCCTGCCGCAACGTTGGAATAAATGCTGAGAATTGCGTCGGTAGCCAAAAAGGCTTCAGGTATGCAAATTCTTTTGTTTGCAGAATCATCCAAGGTGCGCTCAAACCATTGCTGGGAGGCCGTTACGGCCGGATTAAGCGAATTAATTATAAGGTGTCTGGAAAGTGACGCCATCCGTTCGCATCGCATGGGGTTGCGCTTATATGCCATCGCGGAAGATCCGATCTGAGATGCTTCAAATGGTTCTTTTATTTCCTTCATATGCTGCAAAAGGCGGATGTCATTGCTGAATTTGTGAGCCGATTGTGCTATTCCGGACAATATATTCAGAATTTGAAAATCCAGTTTCCTGGGGTAAGTTTGACCGCTTACGGGGAAGACGTCGGAAAAAAACATTTTTTTCGCTATCAATTCGTCTAGCTTCTTAACTTTTTGTTCGTCATTATTGAACAGTTCCATAAAGCTTGCCTGTGTGCCTGTTGTACCTTTAGATCCCAAAAGCCGTTTTTTTGCTACCCGATTATCTATCTCGTCCAGATCCATAACGAGATCCTGGATCCACAGGGTCGCTCTTTTTCCTACGGTAGTTAGCTGGGCCGGCTGGAAATGCGTAAAACCTAAGGTGGGCATATCCTTGTATTTAATCGCGAAATCGCATAAAATGCGTATGCAGTGAATTATCTTTTTGCGCACTATGTCCAAGGCTTCATACATAATAATTATATCTGCGTTGTCCCCCACGTAGCAGGAGGTAGCACCCAGATGTATTATGGGTCTGGCATTAGGGCATTGTTCTCCGAAGGCATGTACATGGGCCATTACATCGTGACGTACTTCCAATTCCCTCTCTTGGGCTACTTCATAATTTATATCGCTGATATGGGCTTTCATCTCATCGATTTGCATGTCGGTAATCGGTAATCCAAGTTCCTTTTGAGCCTCAGCAAGCGCCGTCCAAAGTTTTCTCCATGTAGTAAATTTCTTATTATGTGAAAACTGGTATTGCATTTCCTCCCCGGAATATCTCGAGTTAAAAGGACTTTCATATGTGTCATTCATGAGTTTTTTCTCCTGTGTTTTTTTTAATCCTACCATTTTTTATTTGTCCGGGCAAGGGTTTCGGACTCGCTATCCGGTATGCTAATATACCTGTACCCATACCCATGATAATATCCCCGATACTTGCAAATCCAAACAATCGGTTAAAAGGATTTATTGCAATTATATCGCCGAGAAATAACAATCTAGTGTAAGAATCCGCCAGCATATAGCCGAAAATTTCTTCGTTAGAAAGTGCCGTCATCATAGAGGTTTGTACCGTATTCCCAAATGCACCGGCAAGAACGGGCATGCGAAATCCATTGGCTGCAATTACGGTAAAGTTCATCAAAGTGCCTATAAATACAAGCAAGGACCAGCTGCCTTTATGTATATTTGAAAGACAGAACCAAAACAGAAGTCCGTAGGTTATTATCAGCACAAGCCATGAAGGATAGACGGGGTCTAACGAAAACACAGCTTCGATTGAAAAAGCTAAAATCGGGAGAATGAGGTTAGTCGGTAGATTTGATTCGTTAAATGCGAAGGAACCGCCTTTTATCAAACCTAAAACGAGACCCGCAAGAAGAAACAGGATTAATAGCATGCTGTAAACCTCCCGCTATGCTTCATATAATATCGCCTCATCGGTTTTGTTCTGCTCTGACAGAATGTGAATCATGGCTTCCACAACCCTTGGATCGAATTGAGTCCCGGAATTTTGTTTCAATATTTCAACTGCTTTTCCGCTTTCCATACGTTTTCGATAGGGTCTGTCGGATGTCATGGCATCATATGCATCTGCAATTCCTAAAATAGCTGCAACAAGAGGAAGCTCGATAGGATATTCGTCTCCTTCGGGATAGCCTGAGCCGTCGTAATAACGGTGATGAAGCAATATAGCTTCGTTAACGGTCTGAGGCAGACGAATTTCTTCTATGATTTCTCTGCCTATAACGGGATGCTTCTTAATTTCTGTACGCTCGCTTTCGGTTAGCCTATCCGGTTTATTCAGGATGCGATCATCAACACCGATTTTACCTACATCGTGCAAAAGGGCCGCTATTTTTAAATCCTGTACGGTCTTGCCGGGCAGATGAAGATAGCTGGCAATCTTTTCGGAGAAGTAGGCGACCCTTTGCGAATGACCTTTAGTATAGGGGTCTTTTGCCTCTATAGCCCGGGAAAGCGCAGTGATGGTTCGGATGTGCAGCGACCTGCTATCCAGGTATAATTTAAAAGAATATCTGGCTAAGAGCAAAGGCAATATAAAGAGCAAAACGAAATAACTGCCGTTATCCCGGTTAAGAAGCATTGCGATAAAAATTCCGAAGGGTATTGTTGATGCAACATTTGGCAATATTCCCATTATAGTTTGTACCAGCACCGCTGCGAATCGCTCTGCACCTTCGGCAACAAAGTATAGCAAAAAAAGTATCAGGTTAACTGTGATCGTTAGAATCCCGAATACTGCAGCAGGTAATATGGAATAAGGAAAAGAAAAATCGGATCCATACCCTCCAAGGGGGTTCAGCGGCAGGGCACCGATAAAAATCGATATTATTATGTTTGACATATTGAATAATTCTTTCACGGGAGAGCGGGAGAGCAGATAAACATATTTACCTGTGGTTTCATCTGCAACAAATAGGAATAATATGGACAGCGAAAACAGTGCGATGGTAGGATGCAGACCGTAGATCATTGTGCTTGCAACTACGGGAACAAAGGAAACATCAATAGTTTTATCGGCGGCAATGTATACCGGAAGACTGCGGGATAAAATAAAAAGCAGCATCATGATGCTCCAGTCTATGGCAACATGTGAAAATATGATCGATTTTGCTGTAAACAGCCGTACCGTAACGATCAGGCAATATGCAGCGATAATTGTCCCTGAAACAATTACAATTCCTATGTATCCTTTTTGCCTGTTTTTCATAAGGGACCTCCTTGAGATGTAAAAACCCGGATAGTCTAAAAAACAGATTCGGGGCCTGTATTTTAGTGAATTATCTTACACAGAAAAATGCGCCGCTTGAAAGCAGCAAAGTGCATAGACTAGCCAGCACCATAATTGTTCTTTTCACGGTATAGCCCTCCTTTTAGGTACTCTGCCATACCGCTATTCAGGCAGGCTATATCCGCTCCGCTTATGTAAATCGATGTTTGACTCCGAATCTGCCTTTAACAAATAATTTTTATGCAGGTATTCTGGACAAGTGTCTGTTCAGCGCGTTTAAAACCGCGCGGACCATTGCATTATCGCTGTCTTCAGTAATGAAAGCATTTCCGAGAAGCTGTCTGCCCCGATCGTCACAAATGCACGCAATTGCAGCCATATTACCTCCTATCTCGGCTGTTTCAGCTAAGATAAGTTCGAAGCGATCTTTGAATTCACCGCCTATATGAAGTGATATGGCATCCATAGTGGCCAAGGCGACGCATCTTAGCCGGGAATATATGTGTTTGCCTATATACGATGATTTGCCTTCTTTGTGTTCTCCGTCTCTTGAAAGGGTGACGGTTATTTCGCCGCGGCCGTTAAATATTCGGGTTTCTATTCCTATAAAACGAAATCTCGGGTGTGTTTCAATAATATCTGAAGCTAGCTGTGCAATGCTTATTATTCTGTAATCCAAGGTAACGCCATATGCAGCCATAATAGCTGACTGGATGTCCCTTGTTATAGCTTTCGGAGATTTTGCATCGGCTGCAAGGACATGTATCTCTGAAGGTTGATCGTTTTCTGAAAAAACCACTCTGGCAGCATATATTCCTTCTATTCGACATAAAAGTTCCTGCCATGCCTCAGCTTTTGATTTGACCCCAGAATTCAACACGGTAAAAACACCTCCGCTCAATCGTGCATACTGTAATTTTAGAAGATGTGACAGGCTTTGTCAATGAATTAAAAAATCTGACAGGATTCGTGTCATCGCCTTGAAACACTTATAATGCATAAAGATGCTATCCTGATTTTTGCATAAAACGCAAATGAAGATAATATATTGTACAGACATAGTGCAAGTAAAAGGAGGGGTTGTATTTTGGAAAACCTGAATATATATGAAAGCATTGCAGAAAGAACACAGGGGGATATTTACATAGGTGTAGTCGGGCCGGTGCGGTCAGGAAAATCCACCTTTATAAAAAGGTTTATGGATCTGATGGTTCTGCCTAATGTGGAAAATTCTCATGTCCGCGAGAGGGTGCGGGATGAGCTGCCGCAAAGCGGTTCCGGACGCACAATAACGACCACTGAGCCGAAGTTCATTCCTGCGGATGCGGTGGAGGTGACACTTCCGGATAATACCCATTTTAATGTGCGCATGGTGGATTGTGTGGGTTATATGGTAGAAGATGCAATCGGCCATTTGGAAAATGATTTACCGAGAATGGTTAATACCCCCTGGGACGAGGAAAAAATTCCGTTTGATGAAGCAGCCGAGATAGGGACGAGAAAAGTAATCTCCGATCATTCAACCTTAGGCATCGTTATGACCACCGACGGAACCATCGGAGAAATAGCAAGGGCAAATTATATTCCCGCAGAAGAAAGGGTTGTCAAAGAGCTTACCGAGCTAAAAAAACCCTTCATAATTGTGCTTAATACGACGATACCTGATGAAGCCGCCACTCTTAAACTTGCAAATGAACTGGAGCTGAAATATGGCGTTCCTGTCATACCCGCAAATTGCTCAAGAATGAGTATTAATTTATTAAATGAAATTCTTTACCAGGTGCTTTATCAGTTTCCTGCAGCGGAAATTGCATTTTATTTGCCGGGATTCATTGAGGGATTGCCAAAAGATCATCATATCAAAGCCTCTATTATTAAGGGAATCAGGGACTGGTGTGTCTCTTTAAACAGCGTTAAAGACATTCGGGATACCGTAGCGGTTCTCGCAGACGGAGAAATTGTAAAAGACGTGAATATAAGCGACATGGATTTGGGAACCGGGGCAATCAAAGCCATCATTGAACCGGTCGACGGACTTTTTTACCAGGTAATAAGTGAAATTACCGATTGTGATATCGGGGATGACAGCG
>CAYRNC010000036.1:10926-15337 GCA_964425645.1 uncultured Oscillospiraceae bacterium
ATTTTTTATGCTCATTAAAGAATTGGCCGCAGCTAAAAAGTCTTACGATAAATTAGCTAAGGCTATGGATCAGGTAGAGGAGTCAGGTTATGGCATCGTTCAGCCTAAGCTGGCAGAAATGCTGTTGGAAGAGCCGGAAATATTTAAGCAGGGAAATAAATTCGGAGTACGGTTGAAGGCAAAAGCTCCAAGTCTTCATATAATCAAAACGGATGTGACCACCGAAGTATCCCCGGTAGTCGGAAGCCTACGTCAAAGTGAAGATTTGGTGGAATACCTTTTAAGCGAATTTGAAAATGATCCCGGAAGGATATGGGACACAAATATCTTCGGTAAATCCCTTTATGAAATGGTGGCGGAGCAGATGGAAGCCAAACTGACCAACGTACCGGAAAATATCAGATTTAAGATCCAAAGATCCTTGGAAAAGGTATCAAATGAAGGCAAAGAACATTTGATCTGTATCGTTCTTTAGCGGGTGAAATATTTCTGATTTAAGTGGATTTGATACATTTAAACAATACGACCCCGATGACCATAAGGATAAGTCCCGTCCATTTATTCCATGTGAAAGGGACTTTTTCCGTTCCAAGCAGCCCTAAGGCATCTATGGCTGCCGCCGTCAGAAGTTGGGCTATTAGGATAATAGCAATAGCGTGAGTCGGGGTAAGCCGATCTATAGCGAGCATGACGGTAATTATGATTATTGTGCCTAAAACTCCTCCCAGCCAATAGATTTTGTTTGCTTGCCCGATCTTGGTCAGATCGCCCTTGCCCATAATCCACATCGCCAATAGGCCCAAAGCCAAAGCCGTTCCCTGGACGAAGACATTGGATTCATAAAGGCCTATTTTATCGCTTAGACGTGTATTAATTACCCCCTGAAAGCTCATAGCTGCTCCGGCGATTACGCTCATAATTAATCCAAACATAAAAGCACCTCATTGGCAGTCTTCCCATTGAGGTGGAATTTCATACGAAACTCTGTCTAAAGCAGATCTGAAAGAAGCCTCGATATGGATTCCTTGAATCGTATCCAAAAAGAGCGGTTTTGGTATTTAAGTTTTGTCAATTCATCGCAGTCTGACATATCGGATTGAAATATTGATTCAAGTTTGTAAACTTCAGCGGCATCGTAGATAAATGCGTTGGCTTCAAAGTTCAGATAGAAACTCCTCATGTCGAAATTGGCAGACCCCACTGAGGCTACCTCTCCGTCTACACATATATTTTTTGCATGCAAGAACCCTTTATTATATATAAAAATCCTGGCTCCGGCATTTAACAATACCCCCACATAGTGATACGTAGCCCAGTATACGAACATGTGATCAGGTTTATTGGGAATCATTATGCGAACGTCTACCCCGGAGAATATTGCATTTTTAAGGGACTCAAGAATGCTTGAATCGGGTACGAAGTAGGGCGTCTGAATGTAAATTCTGTTCTTTGCAGAGGATATCATTTTTAAATACCCCTGCTTTACCTCTGTTCTGCCTGAATCAGGCCCCGAGGATACAATTTGTATTCCTGTGTTTCCGGCCTTAGGAAGCTCGTAATAGTAAGCCGATGACAGTATCAGGTCCTCCTTCGATGCAAAGCGCCAATCCAGTATGAAACGGGCATTGATGTCCTGAACGCAATTTCCGGTCAGCCTAAGGTGGGTATCCCGCCAGTAGCCAAATTTTTTCTTTTTGCCTATGTATTCATTTGCTACATTAAAGCCACCAAGATATCCGATCTCACCGTCTATAACCGCGAGTTTTCTATGATTTCGATAGTTGAGCCTGAGGTTTATAAATTTTATTTTGGGCGGGAAAAAATAGGCGTATTTACCGCCGGCGGCTTTGAAATCGGCAAGATGTCTTTCTGAAATCTGCCGACCGCCCATGGCATCGACCAGAAGGCGCACCTCTGTGCCTTCTTTTGCTTTTTTAGTTAAAGCATCGATTAAAGCGCGACCTACGGAATCGTTTTTTATGATGAAATACATGATGTTTATGCTTCTTTTCGCCCTCTGTATATCAGCAAATAGACTTTGGAATTTATGATTTCCGTCTGTAAACACCGTAAGCCGATTATCCTGGGTTAAAAATGCCTTGGAATAGGTTTGATGGAGAAGTATCATATCCTTCCACTTTTTAGATTCCGGATTAATAAAATCAAAGGTTCTGTTTCGAATGCTGTTTATTTGATCCTGAAGGGCACCCCTTAAAACGTAATCCTCATATTTAGTAAGGCGGAATATTTTTTGTCTGCTGATATTCTGGGATAAGAAAATATAAAAAAGAATCCCCAGACCGGGCAACATGAATAAGACCATTATCCATGCCAGAGTAGCCGAGGGGTTCTTCCTTTCCAGAAATATGATCGCAAAGGCAATGAAAAAGTTAATGATGTAAATTACTATCGGAATCGCAGATAAACTTAACCAGCCTAGTGGATTCATTTTTCCTCCCAGTTAATTTTGGAGACCGCCCGCCATCAGAGCAAGGAATCCATTTTTTGCTCCAGTGAAGACTGAGGCAGTGAACCGGTAATGCGTTCTTTTATTTCACCGTCTTTAAACAGGAACATCGTAGGGATGCTCATTACTTTATGTTGGATGGCCAACTTTTTATTTTCGTCAACATTCAGCTTACAAACTTTTGCCTTACCTTGATATTTATCTGCCAGTGCATCTATAATTGGGCCCAGCGCCTGGCAGGGACCGCACCAATCCGCATAAAAATCAACTAATACAGGTAATTCAGAGTCCATAACCTCTTCCGAGAAATTGTCAGCTGACAGGTAAACTGTATTTTCTGCCATGTCATTTACTCCTTTCACAGCCAAAATAGGTTTACTGTATTATACCTTTATTTCGCTTCGGTAAACAGGAGGTTGCAAAATCAGGTTGAACTCTGGGGATCATTATACTATAGTATAAAGGAATATTCCAGTGATTATATAAGAGGAGAGACAATACGGTATGAAGATGAAACGCTTAGAGAAGTCTGATCCTGTAATTAAAGCCATGATCCAAAGGGAAATGGACAGACAGGAAAATACTATCGAACTCATAGCATCAGAAAATTTTACATCAAAAGCGGTAATGGAAGCTGCGGGAAGCGCATTGACAAACAAATATGCAGAAGGATATCCTGGTAAGAGATATTATGGCGGATGTGAGCATGTAGATGAAGTAGAGGATTTGGCAAGGGAGCGTATGAAAGCGTTGTTCAATGCAGATCATGCGAATGTTCAGCCTCATTCGGGATCGAGCGCAAATATGGCGGCATACGCGGCCGTATTAAATAGCGGCGATACGGTGCTTGGAATGGATCTGTCAAACGGTGGACATTTGACCCACGGAAGTCCTGTTAATTTCTCGGGTATCAATTATAATTTTATACCTTATCGATTGAATCCCGTGACGGAAAAAATAGATTATGATCAAGTTAGAAAACTTGCAAAAGAACATCGGCCTAAGCTAATTGTGGCAGGGGCAAGCGCATATCCAAGGGTGATTGATGCAAAGATATTCAGAGAAATTGCAGATGAAACAGGGGCGCTTTTAATGGTGGATATGGCCCATTTTGCAGGTTTGGTTGCCGCAGGAATTCATCCAAATCCCGTTCCCTATGCACATATTGTTACGACAACTACCCATAAGACTTTGAGGGGACCGAGAGGCGGTGCGATATTATCAAAAAAAGAATTTGCCAAACAGATAGATAAGGCGGTTTTCCCCGGGCTGCAGGGTGGCCCGTTGATGCACATCATTGCCGCAAAAGCTGTTTGTTTTTGGGAGGCCGAAACACCCGAATTTGCCGAATACCAAAAAAGAGTAGTGAGAAACTGTCAAGTGCTGGCAAATGAACTGATGGACAAGGGTTTTCGTTTGGTATCCGGCGGAACGGATAATCATTTGATGCTTATAAACCTTACCGATAAGGGAATTACGGGAAAAGATGCTGAAAAATTGCTTGATGATTGCGGGCTGACTACAAACAAGAACACCGTTCCAAACGATCCCTATGGACCTTTTGTCACGGGAGGAATCCGACTGGGAACCGCCGCAGGAACGACAAGGGGATTCAAAGAGGAGGAATTTAAAAAGATTGCCTCGGCTATTGCAATGGTCTTGAATCATCCGGGTGATGAGGGACATGCGACAAAGGCCGCCTTAATCGTTAAAAAGCTGTGCCGCAGCCATCCTTTATATGAACGATGCGGGATCCTATGAAATTATAAAAATAAGCCCCTGGGTTTAATGCCGCGGACCGCATAGATATAAGTTGTGAATATCTGGCACAGTAAATTTGATCTTGGCAGTTAAAAAATCTTTGGCCTTGATATGATAGACTCCCCGGGGAGTTTTTGACGGCACCCATAACTTGACCGACCCACTCCATATCTCTTGTAATTA
>CAYRNC010000037.1:0-15091 GCA_964425645.1 uncultured Oscillospiraceae bacterium
ATGATATCCGTCATAATAGCATGTATTGCAGGTACGGTTTTCGCTTTATTTTTCGTTAAGGCAAAAATTGATTCATTAAAGATCAGACTTTCGGCGTCGGTCGCCTTCATATTGATCGGCGCCGTCTCCTTCAGCTACATCTATGCTGACGGCAAAATTTATTCCCAAAGAGAGAATAACGAATTAATTAATAAATGGTCGTTTACACAGGTGTACATTTCGAAGGGATTCATCTATCCTTTTATACACAGCATCAAATCTTGTTTTCATACACCGCCAAAGGGTTACAGCAAGAGAGCGGCTTCAGAGATGCTGTCCGCATATTCATACTGCGATATTGCCGAGGACAAAAAGGTAAACGTAATTTCAATAATGCTGGAGGCATACAATGATTTTTCAAAATTCGATCAGATTGAATTTGGCATAGATGTGTATGAGGATTTTCATTTACTGAAAGACGAATCCTATTTCGGACAGCTTTTAACAAATGTTATTTCAGGAGGCACGGTAAATACGGAGTGGTCATTTTTAACAGGCTTTACTTCGCTGTATAATTTCCGAACCGATGTCAATTCATATGCCCGTTACTTTAAGGAACAAGGCTACAGCGTTGAAGGCAGCCACCCCGGTTACGATTGGTTTTACAACAGAAAAAACATTAACAGGTATTTGGGTTTCGATAACTATTACTTCCGCGAAAATCATTATGGGGAAATTTCAGGCATAAAAATAGCAAATGACAACATTCTTTTTGGGGAGATAATTAAGCTGTATGAGGTGAACAGAAAAACCGGAAGACCTTATTTCAGCTTTAATGTCACCTATCAAAACCATGGGCCCTATTCTTCAGAAAAACTGGCTTTGGAGGATTACGTAGTAAACAAAGGTTACGGCGAAGAGGAATACAACATTTTAAATAATTATTTTTCAGGAATATACAGCACAAACAAGGAATTAAAGCGGCTCATCGACTATTTCAGTAAAGTAGAAGAACCCGTGGTTGTGATATTGTTTGGTGATCATAATCCATGGCTTGGGGACAAAAATAGCGTATACCATATGCTGGGGATAAATCTGGATCTTGACACAGAGGAAGGCTTCTGCAATTACTATTGTACTCCTTATATCATTTGGGGTAATGATCGTGCAAAGGAGGTGCTTGATTGTGATTTCAAGGGGGAAGGTCCCACCATCGGACCCTATTTTCTGATGAGCGAGTTTTTTGATTTGGCGGGTTATGGCGGAAACGAATTCATGAAGGCCTCATTCCTGCTAAGAGAAAAAATCGATGCAGCACATGTGAATGGAATCTATAAAGAATCAGGAAGGCTTACGAAAGAACTGTCCTTAGAATCTGAAAAGGCACTGAATGAATTTTCTTATATTGAATATTATTATAAGAAAAATTTAAGATGATTTCAGCTACTGCGATATTTTTACTTTTCTTACACAGCAAATTCTGTTATAATTTATTCATTCAAGAGTTCTTCTGTCTGACAATTTTCGACGGCTTTTTCGAAATAAGATAAAAATGCATAATGAAAGATGAGGTGAATTGGTGCTGTCACTGCTGATAAAAAAGCTAAAAGAATCTTTTTTTTCTGTAATCCCAATTATAATTCTCGTTTTAGTTTTAAATTTTTCATTAGCGCCGATGCCTGCCTGGAGCGTTGTTTTGTTTTTTGTAAGCGCATTTTTGATGGTCTTGGGGATAGCTTTGTTCAATCTCGGAGTTGATGTGTCTTTGATCCCGATAGGGGAGCAAATCGGGTCTACCGTGATAAAAAGCAAACGCCTTCCTTTCATAATATTTTTGACTTTTATCATAGGTGTATTTATAAGTATGGCCGAACCTGACCTTATAGTTTTGGCAGGACAGATAAGCGGGGTATCGGATTCCACTGTCATAATTGTAGTATCTATAGGCGTGGGAATGGCAATAGTGACAGCCATACTGAGAATACTGTTTCAGCTGCGCTTTTCTTTTGTGCTGATGGGCTGTTATTTACTGGCGTTTGTCCTTTCAATGCTTACCGGGAATGAATTTCTTTCAATAGCCTGGGAATCGGGAGGCGTCACAACAGGTCCGATAATGGTTCCGTTTGTGATGGCCTTGGGTCTAGGGCTTGCATCTGTGCGCGGTGACAAAACCACGGAAGAGGACAGTTTCGGCCTGATTTCACTTTGTTTAATAGGACCGATAATAACGGTTCTGATACTTGGAATGTTTTCGGAACCTTCAGGCGGCAGCGCAATAGATATTCCGGCGATACAATCGATGGGCGATATTATAAAGCAATACGGCATGAGCGTTCCTGAATATTCAAGGCAGATAGCCGTGGCCCTGTTCCCGATACTGTTTCTATTTGCGTTATTTCAGGCTGTAAAGCTGAGATCCGGAAAGCGGACTATACTAAAGATAAGTTCGGGTACGATATATACATTTTTAGGGCTTGTGCTGTTCCTTTCAAGCGTAAACGTGGGTTTTATGCCTGCAGGTTATCAGCTGGGCTGCATATTGGCTGAAGGCGGCCCCCTGTGGGTCCTCATTCCTATCGGGATGATCATGGGATATTTTGTGGTTGCTGCAGAGCCTGCGGTATTCGTTTTGAAGCGACAGGTTGAGGAGGTAACTGCAGGCGCCGTATCCGCTAAGGCGATGGGCATAGGATTGTCGGTCGGTGTAGCAGTATCCGTAGGCCTTGCGATGGTTCGCATCGTCACAGGCATATCGATCCTTTACTTTATTATTCCAGGATACACTTTTGCCCTGATACTTACGTTTTTTGTGCCACACCTTTTCATCACCATAGCATTTGACTCAGGGGCGGTTGCTTCCGGACCTCTTGCGGCTACGTTCATGTTGCCGTTTGCGATAGGGGCCTGCGATATTGCGGGAGGCAATATTTTTGTAGATGCTTTTGGAATCGTTGCGCTTGTGGCCATGACGCCGGTTATTACTCTTCAGCTCTTCGGACTGGTTTATGTTATAAAATCCAAGATTGCCGCAGCGAGGGTCGTGCTGCCTGCTGAAGAAGATACAATTATCGAACTTGATTCCGTAGAAACAGATGAATAGATATAAAATATATAATCATCATGGATTTAAAAAATCTGTTGGGTTATAATAGCAACTATCCGAAGTGAAAGTGAGAATACAGTTGATAGATAATTCAGGGTCCAAATTGGAAGCGCTAATAACTATTATGGATGCAGATTTAAACAACTACCTTGTCAGTCTGTACGAAACCAATAAATTTCCCGTTATATTTTTGGCTTACGGGCATGGTTCCGCCAAGTCAAAAATTTATGAAATGCTGGGCTACGGGGGTTCGAAAAAAATAGTGTCGATCAGCATCAATACCGGCAGGATGTCAAATTTCATTATTAATCAGCTTCATAAAAGGATAGATCTTTCCATGCCGGGCACCGGAATAGCTTTTACTATAGGATTGAGCGGTATAAGCAGGATCCTTTCGGGAGTTTGTAAGAAAGCAGATGAGAATTTTAAGATGGGGAGTGAAACTATGACTGCCGCGTCAAAAGAGCCGTACAGTTTAATTGTGGCCATAGTAAACAGCGGGCACTTTGAAAGTGTGATGGACGCTGCAAAATCCGCCGGGGCAAGCGGAGGAACCTTGGTACATGCCCGCAGCATAGGGTCAAAAGAAGCGATTAAGTACCTTGGTATTACGCTGCAACCTGAAAAAGATCTGGTCATGATACTTGCACAAAGGGAGAAAAAGCTTGCCATCATGGAAAGTATCACTGCAAAGACGGGGCTTAATACGGAGGCGATGGCATGCTGTTTTTCACTGCCCGTAAGCAGGATAACGGGTGTGGGTTCAATCATTGACAATTTTGATGAAATATGATTGCATCGGTACCGCATTTATGGGGCGAGAGATATTCGGGCTATGATTTATAGGCGGTAACGTTCAGCAGCTCATTTACTGTGACAAAGTCATAGCCTTGCGATTTAAGCGAATGGATAATTAAAGGCAACACCTCTTTTGTAACCGGATAGGCGTCGTGCATTAAAATAATGGCTCCATCCCTTATGTTTGGCATTGCGTCGATTAAGACCTGATCTATATCTTTATATCGCCAGTCGTTTGTATCTACAGACCATTCAATAACCTTATAATTCAAATCCCGAAGTTCTTCGATAACACGGTCGGTGGTAAAACCGTACGGAGGGCGCATCAGAGCGGTTCGAAGGCCGGTTATGTTATAGATTTCGTTTTCTGTTGTAAGCATTTCCTCTATCAGTTCTTCAAAGGACTGTTCACGGAAATCTTTGTGGCTGAAGCTGTGATTGGCTAAGGTATGGCCTCCGCTGACGATTCGCTCCACTATATCGGCATTTCCCGCAATATTGCTGCCGAGAAGGAAGAATGTGGCGGGTACACGGTTGCTTTCTAAAATGTTCAGTATATCGTTAGTACCGGGTATGTTTGGGCCGTCATCGAATGTTAAGGCTATTCTTAAACTTCCCGCTTCTCCTTTATAAAAGAAAGTCCCGGGGAAGCGCTCGGCTAAAGGCGATAATACTTTTTCCACATCGGCAAGCTCTTCGCGATTAACGGGGCGAAAGGGAACTACCAAATGCTGTCCTGTTTGGATCGGGCTTGACTTGCTAAGATTGTTTTCAACAAGCAGGTCCTCCAAAGTAACGCCCAAATCCTTTGAAATGCCAATAAGGGTGTCACCGGCTTTTACGGTGTAAATCTTAGGGATTAAAAGGACCTGATCGATATATAAAAGATTAATATCCTCTATATTATTGATATTTGCAAGCATTTCTATCGGAACACCGAAGTTTTGGGAAATCTGGGAAAGGGTATCCCCGGGTTTGACTACATAAGCCTGTCTGTTGACACCGGGAACAATGATAACCTGGTCCGGAAAGATAATATTCGGATCTATGATATACTGATTGTTTCCAATCAATGAATCCAACGAGATGCCGTAAAGCTTTGCAATACCGCTTAACGTCTCGCCCGGAGCGACAAAATGTACCTGATCCGCATAAGCGGGCACTGTCTGCAATGCGACAGCGATTATTAAAATAGCTGATATGCGTTTGGCATTCATATGAAACCCTCTTTCAAAACACCGAAAACTTCATGCCTTAGTATTAGCAAATTTACAAGAAAAACTCCGACAATGAAATATTTTTATGAAGCTAAGCTTGCAATTTATAAGTCCATGCAACATAATACAAGGGAGCGTTTCAAATCGGCTAGGAAATAAATGGGGCAAACAATGAAGAAAAACAATACTAGAACAGTGGAGGAAGGCCGCACCGCAACACTTTTATTATTAATACTGACAGCGCTCGTGATAACCGTTTCGGGCAGTGCCCTCAATTTATCGATACCTACAATCGATTATGAGTTTCGTGCAGGGGCCACCGCCATAGGATGGGTTATCAGCGGATACATTTTATCTGCTGCAGCACTTGCAATTCCGATAGGGCGAATAGCGGATCTTACGGGGAGAGAAAGAATACTGAAAATAGGTTTAATGGCCTTTTCCATTTTCTCGGGGGCCATATGTTTTGCCCGATCCATAGAAATGCTCGTTTTTTTCAGGGTTTTGCAAGGCGCCGGTGCAGCGATGATTTTTTCTACTAATCAAGCGGTCCTTATAAGCCATTTTCCTCCGGAAAAGAGAGGAAAGGTTCTAGGCTATTTAATCGGTGCAACGTACACGGGACTGACAGCCGGCCCGGTACTTGGGGGTATATTAAATCATACACTGGGCTGGAGGTCAATTTTTGTACTTACATTTATAGCCGGTATCATCACGTTTATCCTGGCTGTTAAAGAATTGCCCGCTATGCCGTTAGAAGGACCTAAGCAAAGCGTAGATTTTCCGGGAAGCATTCTGTCCGTACTGGTAATTGTAGGAATGATGTATGGGCTATCCGCTTTTTCAACAGAAGTATTTGCAAAGTATTTGATTCCTTTATCCATAGTATTGTTTATCATTTTTCTGCGTCACGAACTTCGCACAGACAGCCCCGTTATTCAGGTCAGGTTGTTTCGAAGAAACGCAAGCTACCTTTTATCTAATTTAGCGGCGCTTCTCAATTACGGAGCAACTTTTGCACTGGGCTATCTTATGTCCATATACCTGCAGGTTGTCAGGGGCATGGATTCCCAGACAGCAGGTTTTATACTGATAAGTCAGCCTCTTATCATGGCTATATTCGCACCGTATGCGGGGAAGCTGTCGGACAGGATATCGCCACATAAGCTCGCCTCTTTTGGAATGGGGCTTTGCGCCATAGGCCTGTTCCTTTTCATCTTCATTACTGAAAAAGAACCCATAGCGTTGGTAGTATTGTATCTGGTAATTGTGGGCTTCGGTTTCGCTTTCTTTTCCCCTCCCAATACCAATGCGATAATGGCATGCGTAGAACCGAAGGATTACGGAGTCGCCTCTTCCATACTTGCTACAATGAGGAATTTGGGACACAGCAGCAGCATGGCTGTAGTAACATTTATCGTTGCGGGACTATTGGGAAGCGTTCCGCTTGGAGAGGCAAGCGTACAAGGCATTATGCAGGTTATGAAGGTTTCCTTTTCCGTTTTGACCTGCGTATGTGTGGTGGGCGTATTCATATCGCTGAAAAGGAATAATGCTTAAATTTTTTTTCAAATAAACAGACAGACAATGGATTTCCATCGTCTGCCGTTGGGATTCAGAAAATATTTTTTAAAAACGTGAACCTCTATAGCGTGTAAATTGTTATTCCCTCTAAAAATGTGCGAAGAACATTTATTTTTCCGATTTGTACAGGGTCAATCTCTAAAATATTCTTATCTAAAATGATCAGGTCGGCGATCTTCCCCACTTCTATTGATCCGCAATTGTCTTCTAAAAATAATTGATAGGCAGGATTAATGGTGAATGAATTGACCATTTGCTTCGCTGTAACCACTTCGGCAGGGTTCTTAATCGTATCGGGATCCCCTGATTCCGCGCACCTCGTTACTCCTATTTGTATTGCTCTGACAGGTTTAGGCGGTTGAGATACCGGCCAGTCGCTGGAAGACGAGACGATGATTCCGTTATCAAAGAAGGATTTCATCGGATAGGTGCTGTCAGCTCTTTCTGCACCAAGATACGGAATTTCTATCTCGTTGTAAAGCCCCTCTTCTTGGTAATGCCAATAGGGCTGAACTGAGGCCACCATTTTCAGATCAGCCATCCTTTTAATGTCATCGGGATGGATGAGCTGCAGATGGGTTATGGCATGCCTGCAGCCCATATCGCCATTTTGATCATATGCGTATTCACAGGCATCAATGATCATTCTGCTTGCAGCGTCAACTATTGCATGAGTATGTATTGTTATTCCCAAAGAATCGGCTTTAAGAAATAATTCGTTCAAAGAATCCTGATCCCAAAGAGGTTCGCTTCTGAATCCCGGTTCATCTGCGTAGTCTTCCAGCAGAAAACCGGTTCTTCCTTCTACAACGCCATCGTTGAAAATTTTAATAGCGTTTACCGAGAAGCATCCTCCCTCTGTCTCTTCAATGAGATCTTTACATATGTCGACCTCTTCCAGGAAGTTTTCACCGGGCTCAATTCCATATCCCCCATAAACCCGAATCTTAAGCAGACCCTCTTCCTCCAGTTCTTTATAGGCGTTTAGAATATTGGGTTCCCTAACGGATGGATCCCAGTATGCAGTAATTCCGTAGCTCATCGCTTCATCATGCCATGCCAGGATACCGGTCTTGTATTCCTCAACCGAATATTCAGGGATTATGTCAGAAACAAAACTCATGGCATTTTCACGGAAGCATCCGACAGGATTTCCGTTGGAATCCCTTTCAATTACGCCTCCCGGTATATCCTTTGTGTTTGCATCCACCCCCATTAATTCCATTGCCTTGGAATTTACCCAATAGGAATGGCAATCCATTGGGGATAAAACAATCGGAAGGTCCGTGTCGATGGCATCCAGCATCAAAGCTGTGGGGACCCCGTTGGGGAAGTAGCCGTTATACCATCCCCCACCCCTTATAAATGTCACATCGGGATGGGTGTCAATGAAATCAGTTATCATATCTATATACTGTTCAATGTTTGTAGCCTCATATAGATTTACTTCAAATACGCTTGATGTTCCTCCAAAGGATCCGTGGGCATGGCCGTCTGTGAAGCTCGGCAGCGCCATACCTTCTTCTAAAGTAACTACTTCGGTATCATCGCCGATGAATTCCTGTACCCCCTCTTCATCGCCGACATAAATGTATTTTCCGTCTTTGACAGCCAATGCGGAAACCGTATCCCCTTCCGCGTTTGCGGTATAGATGCTTCCTATAATGACTGTTTCCGCGAAGTCAGAGTCGGAAGCGGGGCCGCTGCAACCGGTGACTGTGAATGCCAGCGCTAAACAGATTGCAATAACCATAATCTTTTTCATAGCTTTCACCTCTCCATTTATAAGGGTTATGTCCTCCATACATTATATGGACATCATATGCGAGAAAGTCATGAAATTATTTGTTTTGTCCTTTTTAACATAGACCATCATCATATATATTTTTTACACTAACACTGTACCTTGGACCCATGGACATAGGTTTTTGGCAATTGTATAATTATATACAATTGCAAAACCCTCATATTTAACGCATCTTGACACATTAATATAATACGGTGACAAAATTCTTGTTTGAGAATTTGGCAAATTAATTACAATAGAGTCTAAAACATAAATAATTTTCAGTGAAAATGAGTTATTTTAGTGAAATGTATTTGCGTATGCTATAATCTTACAATGCCTTGGAATCTCTTATCAGGAGATTTGGCATATGAATTTGTTAATATATAATTACATGTCTAGTTTAACCTAATCAAAATAAATATGATAAATAATGTCATAACAAGATTTTGACTAAGGAGGCAAACCAAATGAACAGTCAATTAACATCAAAGGACTGGAATAGAATAAACGATATTATTTTAGAGATGAATTACGAGAATGATATTTTAGTAGCGCTAAACACATTTTTGCTGCAAATAGATAAGATAATTCCATACGAAAAGGCTTCAATTTACTTTTACACGCTATCAAAAATTAAACTTAGTGTTGATACAAGAATCGGTCAGGGTTTTAGCGAAAAAGACCTTAAAATATATGATGAATACTATTGTATGATAGATGATATTATTGGGAAAATGCTTCCTACTAAATTAACTACAATTAAAAGTAGCGATACTTTCAATTTGAGCGAGCGCAAAAAAACCGAATATTATAGCGATTATATTAAACCTGTAGGAACTCATTTTTCGTTGGATTCAAATTTTAGATGGAATAAAAACAGTAAAGGAATGAGCTTCGGTACCCTTGATTTATTCAGAGCCGAAAATGATCAGGATTTCACAGAAAGAGAGTTGGAGATATGCAGGATTTTACAACCACACATGGAAATTAAAGCCTCTCAATATATATTTCCATTCGTTGACTTATTGGACAATATGCTAGGTAAATTTTCTCTTACTGATACAGAAAGTGAAATAGCACGTTTAATATTAAGAGGCTATACAAACAACCAAATAGCAAGAGAACAGTTTATCACTGTGTCAACTGTCAAAAAACATGTGGCAAGCATACTTAGGAAATCAAAATCCAATTCCCGAATCGAATTAATATGTAAAATAAAATTTGATAATTAGTGCTGTAAATCAGGGAAAGGGGGATATTGGATGGCAAATTATAAAGACATCATTAATGTTGCTGTTGTAAATTTTAAAGTGGTTACCGGTAAGAAAGAGGATAATCTAAGAAGGATAAATGAATTTTCCGTTGCCGCTGCGAAGCGAGGAGCCAATCTTGTAGTACTTCCGGAATTGAGTTTGACGGGATACGATTATTTTATCGACGATAATATCAGTTTAGAAACTAAAATAGCAATGGCTGAAACGATAGATGGGCCAGCGTGTAGACTAATTGCAAAAACTTCTCAAAGATATAATATCTATATTGTATTTGGAATGGCGGAATTAATTAAGGGTTTTTCAGACAAAGTCTATAATTCTGCTGTGGCTGTAGGTCCAAACGGGGTTATAGGTTCGTATAAAAAAATCCATCCGTTTGATGCAGAAAAAAAATTCTTTGCTAAGGGAGATATTCCTTTTATGTTTGATACTGAATGGGGACCTGTTTCGATCGGAATATGCTACGATACATTTCAGTTTCCTGAACTAATGCGTCACTATGTGGCAAAAGGGTCAAGACTATATTTAAACCCTGCGGCGGTTGTTGAGGAGGTTACTAAAGAAGGAAGCAGACAAGCATTCATAGATTATTATGCCCCAACATTGGAATACGGTGTTTTGTGCAATACTATTTTTATTGCCAGCTCAAACCTGGCAGGTTATGATAATAATCAATATTTTGGTGGCGGAAGTGCAATATTAGGACCAAAGATTACACCATTTTTTGAAACAGATGTAAATTACTATGCGGGGGACAAAAATAATGTTCAGGAGGATATAAGCATAGCAACGATAGATCTTTCACTTGCTAGGAGGCGATTAATGGATGATTCTGACGGTGAACCCGACTACAGACCTAAAATTTATAAATCATTTATTTAAGCGGGATGAAATATAGATGTCAGTTCTGATTGATATCTCTGTCAATCGAATCTTATAATATAGAAGGATGAATATTCATCGGTTAAAATAAATAACGATTTTTAATTTAATAATACTATCAAACAAAACGGTGGGTTTAGACCCGCCGTTTTTAAGTATGACGGGCATGCCGTCAATCCGTGTGAAAGTTCACAAGGGCGGGGTTGCCGACGAACCCGAAAGCAACTTGCAAGGTTCACATTGTGGGGTGTGGGAGAGAAGAAGCAATAGCGAAAACGCAGCCCATACAGGTAGATTAGGCAGGTAGACAACGCGGGATCTGCATATACCGGAATCGCTGTCCGGATGTCCCGGTGTATGCAGCTACTTGATATCTGCAGTTTGTAGAATAAATATATGGGGCTTGGTTTGCAATCATTAACAGGATGCCATCGGGATCAAAATTCAAACTTTCAGAACTATCATATTATTGATAATAATTACAATACTGTACCAAAGACCCATACAAACTAACATATAAAATTGTTAAACTAAAATAAAATCTAGGCCCAATGATTTGTATTTAAGCCTGAATAGGAAAGGAGGCAATAGTGTTTAAAGTATGTGCAGCTCAGGTTGCTTCAACTAAATATGATAAGGCCGAAAACTTGAAAAAGGCGGAGTCAGTGATGAAAAAAGCAGCTGATTCAGAAGCGGATGTTATTATTTTCCCTGAAATGTATTTGACCGGATATACCGTAGGTGATCGACTCGAAGAATTGTCGGAGGATCTTGGAGGTGAATCTATTAAAAGAATGGCAAGTTATGCAAGGGATAATCACTTATTAACGGTTTTTGGATTTCCTGAATGTAGCGGCTCCCGCAAACCATACAATAGTGCATGTATTATAGAGCCTGATGGAACAGTTTTGGGCTCCTATAGGAAAACTCATTTGGTAGGCGACGAGGATCAAATATTTCGTCCGGGTGAAAGTATTAATACTTTTGAAACATCTATTGGAACTGTGGGAATTATGATTTGCTATGACATTGAATTCCCCGAGGTTGCACGCATACTAGCTATAAACGGTGCGCAGGCAATTTTTATGATCGCCGCAAATATGGTCCCGTATGAGGACTATCATATTAAGTATGTACCTGTACGTGCCATGGAAAACTCTGTTTTTATCGCATCTAGCAATCAGGTTTTCGAAGATGACGTATTTAAATATTGTGGGCTTAGCGCAATTGTAAATCCTAAAGGTGATTTTTTAGCAAAAGGGGGTTTAGATAAAGAAGAACTACTAGTCGCAGAAATTAATTTTGAAGAGACATACTCTAACGATAAAATACTTAATTATTTATCGCATAGAAGGCCTGACCTGTATCGTGCAATCATAAAAAAATAAAATTTACAAGAAAGGAGAAGAAAAATAATGACAGATAAAAATAATATTGCTGATGGCGCGCAGGAGAAAGTAACTTTATTGCGTGCACTTAGAGGAAGGGATATCTTTTGGACTGCGCTTGGTATGGGAGCTTGTGCCTCTGTATGGGGTACCGCCATGATAGGTGTTGGTCTATACGGATCAGGATTTATACTAGCAATTTTCCTTACCATAGTGATATATCTTTTGCTCGCCACGAATTATTCCGAATTAGCTTCAACCTATCCACATGCCTCTAGTTTTAAAACTTATGTAGAAGAGGCCTTTGGTCCGAGAGTGGGAGTTGTCGGATCATTTATGTTTCTGTTAAGTTTTATGTTTGGTATTTCAGGGGAGGTGACTTTTGTCGCTCATGTAATGGAAGCGGCCTTCCCATTAATTCCGTGGCGTGTTTGGGTTGTTGCAACGACCCTTATCTTCGGGCTAATAATAAACTTATTGGGGGTAGTCAATTTAAGCAAATGGGAAACGGGTCTGGTAGTTTTTATCCTCTTGATAGCGATTTCAGTTTTCGTTCAGGGTATGACAGGCTTTGCTTATGACGGCTCCGATTTTTCCCGCTTAACGAGTCTATTTGAAAAGGGAATAAACATGAGCGGTTTCTTTTCAGCATTTTTACTGGCTATGTGGATGTATGCCGGCTTTGAAGTTGTATGTCCTCTTGCAGAAGAATGTAAAAATCCTGAAAGGGATTTGCCAAGGGGCATGCTTTCGGCCATTGGAGTAATGGGAACATCGAAAATACTTTTCACCCTCGGAGCAGCGGTATTGGTAAGCGCGAGCATTTTACAGGGTGCCGACAGCTTTACGGCTCTGGGTCATGCAATGTTTGGCGGATTTGGCTTTTATATCATGATTGCATTCGTGTATGCCGGCTGTGCCGCTGTAACTCTCAGCAATACCGGATCAATGCCAAGGGTCATATACGGTATGGCGCAAGGTGAAAAAAACACAGTACCTAAGGCCCTAAACTATATTCATCCGAAATACAGAACTCCGTGGAAAGCGCAGTTCACCTATTGGGGCATTATTACAACTATAATGGTTGTCTTTGGAGATGATCTTACTTTCTTGATTGAAATCGGATCATTCATTTGGATTTTGCAGTACATACTTGGTATGATTGTAGTACTTAGATTACGTAGAGTGAAGCCGGATGTATCACGTCCTTTCAAGGTGCCCGGTCCTACGTTTAAATCACCTTTGTTGACATGGATTACGCTTATAGCCACATGTGCATTTCTGATTTTATCTGTTGTACCGCCATTTGGTGATCCTTCAATTTTGTTTTTCGGCGGGACGGCGATATTGATAATGCTGTGCTATTCTTTAATTGTAAATGGAATGCATAATAGAAAGGTATCCAAATAATATTCTTTACCAAACAGTTAAAAACCCAAAACGCTAAATCTCATTTAGAAAGGATTTCATAAGGTTGCTTTAATGTTATAATAAAAGTTGTCAGTTGGGTTCGCAGGGGATAAGGAGATGGTATTATGAGTATTGTTTTATCTCACGATGATTGGAGTATAATCAATGAAATCGTAGTGCGGTGAATCAGGCGAATGACACCATAGCAGCGTTGCAAAGCTTCTTAAAGGATATTGAAAGATTGATTCCATATGAGAAATCTTCCGTTTTCTTCTACAGCTTTAAAAACGATAGTTTTAAGGTTGATAAGGTACTGTATAGATTTTTTACCGAAAAAGAATTGCAGGACTACAACGAATACTATTGTCAGCTGGATGAGATAATCTGGCACATGATGCCAAAAAGAATTAAAACTATTCGAAATATGGATGTTCTTGATCCTATTGAGCGGGAAAAAACTGAATACTATGTTGATTACATGAAACAAGTAAAGACCCATTTTTCTTTAGACTCAAACTTCGTTTGGCGAAGAAATAATAATGCAATCAATTTTGGTTCTGTAGATTTGTTTCGCTCAAAAGGATCAATAAATTTCTCAGAAAAAGAGCTTGCAATCTTTGAGATAATGCGACCTCACGTTGAAAATCTGGCCGTTAAATATGTTTTTTCCTATGATGACTTATTGAAAGGCATCATAAACAAATACGCATTTACAAAAACTGAAGAGGATATTGCAAAACTGATCCTTAAAGGATTCTCAAACAAGATGATTGCAAATAAAATGTTTGTTACCGTTTCGACCATTAAAAAGCACGTGGCAAACATACTTGAAAAAACGGGGTCTAAATCCAGAGTGGATTTCATTTGTAAAACAAAAAATATAAAGCAAGAGCTTGTAGCGAATAAGTAGCCTTTACTATAGGAGGACATAAAATGAATATGAAAAAGAAATATGCCGTAGGGCAGCTCAGCGCCGGCCCATCGATGAAAGAAAACCTTGATAAAGCCTGCAATCAGATCGAAGAAGCCGCAAAAAAAGGAGCCTCCCTGATTCTCTTCCCGGAGGTTGGATTTGAAGAATTCTTTCCAAAATTTAACCACGACGCCTCAAAATTTAAATCAGCTGACCCGATACCAGGACCAATTTCTGATCTTCTGTGTAAGAAAGCTAAGGAAAACGAAATCGTTGTGGCTGCCAGCTATCTGGAAGAAGGGTACCTTGGCGAATATTATGACAGCGCCGTCTGTATCGATGCTGACGGAACGTTGTTGGGTGTTACCAGAATGCTGCATACCGTGGAAAATGAAGGGTACGATGAAAAATTCTATTATGCTCCGGGAAACACTATGTATCCTGTTTATGAAACTGCCGCAGGTGTCGTGGGTATTTCAATATGTTATGATTCATGGTTTCCCGAGGCGGTACGGGCGCTTTGCCTACACGGTGCCGAGGTAATTTTAGTTCCAACCGTTGAATATCCTGTGGAAGGCCTTCCGCCGTCAGACCATATCGGCGGTACGGAATATGAGGTCGTCTGTACGATGCAGAAAGCCAATGCGGTACTTAACGGTGTTTGGATAGCTGTAAGCAACAGAGTAGGTGTCGAGGATGGCATACCGTACCTGGGCAGCAGCTTTTTCGTGGATCCCTGGGGGAAAATTAAAGC
>CAYRNC010000038.1:0-12943 GCA_964425645.1 uncultured Oscillospiraceae bacterium
TTATATGTCCTTATTCAGCCTTTGTCAACTGTTGTATGGCATCGGCGTAAATTTTAGTTGCCAAAATCAAATTATCAATGGAGATGCTTTCATTTTTTTGATGTGCCAGCTCCGGTTCACCCGGGAAGGTCATGCCGTAAGCAACAGCATTTTCCATGGCTCTGGCATAAGTCCCTCCGCCAATTACAATCGGCCGGCTATCCATATCTCCTGTATGTTTTTGGTATACATCCATCAAAGTTATTATCAAATTATCATCAACGGGGAGGTAGATAGGGTTTTGATGATCACGCCTTACCACTCCGAACCCACAGGAATCCAAGAATGGCCTCATTCCGTCAAATACCTGTTCCCGATCCATGGTGACAGGATACCGTATATTTACAGTTAATTTTATCGATCCCGAATCCTTTTCAAGCAGGCCCACATTAAAAATCAATCTCCCGGAAACCCGATCAAAAAAATCACAGCCTATCCTTTCACCATGAAGATCGAAACCGATATGGTTATTGTAAAAGTTTATGAATTCACCGATATCTTCTCCGACAAAGTTAATTCTGCCCAAAAGCTTCATTATTACGGATATAGCCGAAAGGCCTTTTTCAGGCCTTGCCCCATGGGATGAAACACCGGAAGCAACGATTTCAAGGCTCTTCCCAATACCCTTTACCCTGACCTTATATCCGGTTTCATTGCGGTATAAATCGATCATCTCCCGAATCTTTTCATAGGAATCAGCATGAATTACAGCCCTTGCGCTGTCTGCTACCATATTTGGCGCATTTCCTCCCTTAAGGCTTCTAAGCTCTATGCCTTTCCCCTGAGTTTTGCCGATCTTTTTGACCAGGTCAAAGATAAGAATACCTTTTTCCCCGTGAATGGCCGGGAACTCCGCATCGGGAGTAATCCCGAAATCAGGTTTCTTAACCATGCGGAAGTAGGCCTCCATCCCTTTCCATCCTGTTCCCGCTTCCTCGTCCAGTCCCAGTATTAACCTTATATTCTTTTCCGGTGCATAACCTGATTCTTTAAGCGCTTTCATTGCATATAAAACCGCAACGGCAGGTCCTTTGTCATCTGAGGCCCCTCTGCCGTAAATTCGGCCATCGGCAACGGTGCCTGCATATGGCGGATAGTCCCAACCCTGACCTTCCGGGACAACATCCAGATGTGTCAGTATTCCCATCGTTGTTTTAGATCCTCCCGCAATCTCGATGTGTCCTCCGAAGTTATCTGCATTAAAGGTGTCAAAACCCTGTCTCCGGGCAAGATCCAACATGTATTGAAATGCCTCATGTACGCCCTTACCAAAAGGCATATCCCCCTCGGCTTCTCCCGCCACGCTGCGGATGGAGATGAGCTCCTGCAACGTTTTGATCATTTCATCCCTATATGAATCTATTCGGTCAAACAAAGTCTCCATCCCTCCTTACTCCTTAAGAAGAAGGGATTTGATTTCCTTTTCCCCATATATTAGAGCTGCTTCAAATCCTTCTTTTTGCAAAGCTGCAAACTGCTTTCCAACCTTTTTTGCCTTGCCGATCGTAGTCACATCATACCCTGTCCTTCTTAAGCAATCGGCTTTTTCCACCACATCTATAAAAGATTCCGATCCATCGTAAAGCAAGGCCATGCGCCTGCCTCCCACATCGAATTTCAGGTTTTGTGTTGAAAGAAGTATTTCGAATATGCGCTCAAACCCGATGGAGAAACCGACAGCGGGCACATCTTCCCCCATCAGACTTCCAATCATTTTGTCGTATCGTCCTCCCCCGGCTATGGAACCTGAAAATCTGTTGTCTGCAATCTCAAATATAATCCCTGTATAATATCCCATTCCTCTTGCTAGAGACCTGTCGTATTCAATCCGATATTTCCCTTTGGACAGGCGCCTGACACTATCTATTACCGTTTCAAGATTATTTACCGTATTGGAATTTCTGCAATACTTTTTCATCCGGTCAAGATCGCCACCCTCCTGATCCGCAATATCCTGCATAAACCTTTTTACACAATCCCCGGCAAACCCTTTTTCCAGCAGTTCAGACCAAACACCCTCAATGCCGATTTTGTCAAGCTTATCGAAAGAAATACAAACTGAAATCACATCATCTTTTGAAAAACCCGCACCTTCGATAAGATCGAACAATATTCTTCTGTCATTTATACGAACCGTAAAATTTTCAAAGCCCAGTTCGGTCAATGTTTTCGCCGTGGTGTGAATGAGCTCGATTTCCGCATTATTTGTAGGATCCCCTATAATATCTATGTCACACTGATAAAACTCCCTTAAGCGTCCCTTCTGCGGCCTTTCTGCCCGAAATACCTGGCCGATCTGGATAACTTTAAAAGGGATTCTGAGGTGTGCACGATTGTTGGCGAAATAACGACTGAGCGGCAGCGTTAAATCAAAGCGCAGACCCAAATCCGCTAAATCCTTCTCCAGCATATCATCTATAGCGAGGCCTAATTTTCTACCGCGCTTTAGTATCCTGAAAATCATGTTCAGATTTTCACCGCCCTCGCTTTTATCAAGAAGGTCTATATCTTCCAAAATAGGTGTTTGAATTTTTGAAAACCCGTTATTCTGATAGCTTCTTAATATTACAGCCTGTATAGCATCCCTTATCTTCATTTCCCGGGGCAGATAATCTCTTGTGCCCTTGACCGGCTTTATATTAACCGTCATCCTTATTTCTCCTGTTCCTTCCATATATAGTTTGATCCGAGGACCGATACCACATCGCTCGACGCCTGCCTGGCCCTGTCAAGATGCCCCGATACTTTCAGGACATCGTTATTCTCAAGATCATCATCTAAAGGTATGATAACATAGACATCCTTGCCCTTGGACCTGTATTTTTCCACCCAGGTATTCATAGAATCCATATTTATATCCTTTATTTCATTCTTATTTTTATCGTATGTAAGTCTTACTCTGCCGATCATGCCCTGCTCGGTATAACGATTATTCAGGGTTTCCATGCGCTGATTGGATATAAAGTTACCTAAGCTGTAGAAAACAGGTACATTTTTTCCTGTCCTTTCACAGTTCAGCATTTCCATTCTTTGAATAACATGGGGATGGGATGCAAAAATTATATCGGCACCCATTTCCACAGTTTTTTTCGCAATATATTCCTGCCACATGTTAGGCTTGCGCTCGTACTCTTCCCCCCAATGATAATAACAGATAACGAGATCCGCACCCGCTTCCCGTGCAGCATCAATTGTGCCGCTGACCCTCTTAAGGTCTTCGTCCAGATTTTCGTAAGAAAAACTGCACATTAACGAAGCCGCCTCTTCCGATAGAATCACACTGTTTATTGTTGTTTTGCCATTTACCTTAGGTGTTTCGTAAGTATATGAAACCATAGCTATGGAAAGACCTTTCACCGAAACCAAAGCATAATCCTTTTCCCAAGGAAACCTGGTACCTGAAGTTGCAAGGCCCGCCTCCCTCAATATGCGAAGAGTGCGTTTAATTCCTGATAATCCTCTGTCGTAGGTATGATTGTTGCTCGTAAGCGCCACATCAAACCCGGCCTTGAAAATAGCATCCGCCAATTCATCGGGGGCATTAAACGACGGATAACCTGAAGGTGTTCCTCCGGCAAAGGTTGTTTCCACGTTGCACAGTGCAAGATCTGCCATCTCAATATATTTTTTGACATATGAAAAATTATTGTCGTAATCGTATGTACCCGTAAGCCCATCATACTGACTGGCAATCTGGGATTTATGAACCATGATGTCGCCGACACAGACCACGGACAGATCGACTTTTTCATCGGCATGCCGATCCGTTTTAACCGGGGTTGATTCCGGTTCGGTATCGGCATCTTCCGAAAAAAGAAAGGGGTAAAATGCTAAGCCCCCTCCTAAAGCCAACGCAAAGATTACGAGAAATAACAAAAGCTTTCCCGCCGTCGGTCTTTTCCTACTTTTCCTTTTTAGTCTCGAAGTCATATTTGGCTCGATTATACGGCTTCCACACCTTCAATTTCAGGAAACTGCTCTCTCAATATTTTTTCAATTCCATTTTTAATAGTGAGATTTGCATGGGGACACCCGTGACATGCTCCTCGGAGCCTGACTTGAACAATGTTGTCCTCGGTATATGCCACAAATTCCACGTCCCCTCCGTCCCTTTGCAAATATGGCCTTATATCTTCAAGGGCGGCCTTAATCTTTTTTTCCATCGTATTTTCTCCTTTAATCTATTATAACAGTGCTAAGCTGCATTATTCCCCAATCGTACAGCTATAAACAAATTCACCGTTTTTTATTGTAATGAATGGAACCGGTCTTACGGGGTCCCCGTTTTCATCAAATCGTAAAACACCGGTTGCTCCCTGAAAGTCATCCGTATCCTTCAATACATCCTTCAGACTTTTTCCTTCCCCTGTTTCCTCCTGACGTTTCAAAGCATCCAAAGCTAAAAGATAAGCATCATAACCTAGAGCCACACTGTTCATTACGCTCTCCTCTTCCTCATACCTTGACAGATATGCAAAGATGAATTTCTCACGGGATTCTGATTCCGAGAACGTTACCGCATTGGGTAAAGGGAATATCAGGCCCTCTGCGGCTTCTTTTCCTTCTTTTATAAAATTCTCATCATAAATCAGTCCGGTGCCGATAAATTGCGCATCTATCCCCTGTTTTTTCGCCTGCTTAAGAATGAGGGCCGCATCATCCGCAGAGGAAACCAGATATACTGCAGATGCCCCGGAAGCCTTAATTGTTTCCAATTGTTTGGTTACATTCTTTGCATCTTCATATTCAACCTCACAGACTATAGCCTTATCGTCGCTTGTCAAGGATATAAATTCACCTTTAAAACTTTCAGCCAGAACCGAGCCCCGGTCATTTCCCTTTTCTTTTACAATAGCAACCCGTTTTCCGCCCAGGTTATTATATACATATTTTGCAGTCATCAAACCCTGAAAGGTATCCAACGTATATATCCTGAAGTAATAAGGGTTCCCCACGGTAACAAGAGGATTAGTACAGGTAGCCGCTATGGCGGGGATTCCCGCGGTTTTAAATAATTCCCCTCCTGCCATACTGAGTATGTTTCCGCAGCTTCCGATTACAATAGCCGCTCCTTCATCAATAAGCTTCCTGGCAGCGACGGCAGCGAATTCCGGATTCGAATGATTATCCGCATAAATAAGCTCAACCTTCTTGCCAAGCAGTGTTGGGTACAGCTCATGAGCCAGTAAAATGCCTGTCAGTTCCGGTCCGGCCACATCCTCATCTGCCCCCGTAAAAGGTTCAAATATTCCGATCCTTACAATATCATCGTCCTGCTCGTTTCCGTAAGCGTTTAAAAAGTTCTTTAAGGCCGTACAGCCTGATAATGTTAAAGCGAAGAAAGTGAGAATTAAGATAAATATCGTTTTCTTATGAAGCATGTTTTAAATTCCTTTGTTCGAATCGACAAATCGCTTTATTTTTTTACCTGTAGTTTTTTCAAAATCTGTTTTCCGTACATCTATCTTTTTTATCTTCTTAAAAAATGGCAACTCTTCATTTATTTTATCGATTTCTTCCCAAAGTAGATCAAAGACCTGCTTATCTGTATAGGATTCGCCCAAGGTCTCCGCCAATTCATCAGGATCAGTCTTTATGCTTGCAAAGATATGAGTTTCACCCGTTTCCTCGCTGTCTTTACCCCATACCATCGATTCTTCGATATAGGGTATTCTGCCTAGGTAATACTCTATTTCTTCAGGGTAAACATTCTTTCCGTTCTTGGTTATGATTACGTTTTTCTTCCTGCCTGTTATGTAGACAAAACGGTCCTCGTCCATATATCCCAGGTCGCCTGTATGGAACCACCCGTCTTTCAAAACTTCCCGCGTAGCCTCTTCATTGTTATAGTAACCCAACATGATATTTCCCCCGGTTACGCAGATCTCTCCGATTCCTGTTTCAGGATCTGGATTATCAATTCTGGTATCGAAACCCGGAGGGATATATCCTGCTGAACTGTCTTTCATGCCTACATCCGGATTTAAAGCACAAATGGGCGCACATTCGGTAAGCCCGTAGCCCTGAACAGCGTTTATGCCGAATTCCTTTATTCCCGCAAGAATAGCAGGATCAATGGCAGCCCCTCCGCATATCATAATGCGCATTCTTCCGCCGAATACATCCGTAATTTTTTTCGGCACCAGCGATATCCCTAATTTTTTCGTGAAGCGATTGATCTTCAGCAGGGTTTTTAATTTTTTCTCCATACCGCCTTTTCTTGCCTGTGTCCATATTCGCTTGTATATGCTTTCCATTATTAAAGGAACAAGCAGAAACATTGTAGGCTTTGCTTCCTCAAGGTTTTTTAATATATGCTTAAGGCCTTCACAGAAGGCAATGGATGCTCCTCTGTAAAGGGGCATCAAAAACCCGCAGGTACATTCATAGGTATGATGTATGGGCAACACCGAAAAGAATATGTCATCCGGAGCAACCTTAAGAAGCGTGGGAGACGCTATCAGATCCTCCACAATATTGCCGTGGGAAAGCATAACACCTTTGGAAATACCGGTAGTTCCTGAAGTGTACAGAAGTATGTTCATAACATCACGATCAATTACGGAATCCACAAAATCGCGATTGCCTGATCTGAGCAACTCACCGCCGCTTTTTTTAAGCCCGCTTAAAGACAGACGGTCCTGATTACCGGCTTCATTGCTTTCAAAGTTGATAAAAGTTTTTAAAGGTGTATCCCCCTTCCTTTTCATTTCCATGAAAATAGATTCAAACTTTTTACCGTACACAATACATTCAACATTTGCTTCTTTGATGAGGTTTTCCAGCTCCTTTGCCGGAAGCTCCTTATCAAGAGGAACAACTATCCCGGTTCCACAGGTCACAGCAAGATATGATATGGCCCACTCGTAGCTGTTTTCGCCTATTATTCCTATTTTCTTACCTGACAGGCCAAGTGAAACAAGGGCTGTTCCAATAGCATCCGCATCCTCTTTGACCTCTTTGTAGGTAATTGCTTTGTAAGGCCCTCCGGGCATATCTTTTACATGGAAAGCCGGCCTGTCTGCATACAGCTTTGCACTTGTCATAAGCATATGTTTAAGATCGATAATAGGCCTGACATCCTTATACCGCACTAACGGATCTTTGCTGTTTTTGATTCCTTCCACCCGTTTTAACGCATATTCCCACTCTTTTGGCTTTAACGCTTCGTATTCCTTATGATCCATACCCTTAACTCCTCATCATTTATTTATTGTTATTTGCCGCATGGCGTTTTATTTTTCTTGAAGGGGTTTTTTCGAATTCGGTATAGCGCAGCTCAAAGCGTCTGATGTGCTTATAAAGCGGCATTTTTTCATTTGCCCCATCGATCTGATCGCGAATCAATTCATGCAGCTCATCATCCGAAAGCTTCCCTAACCTTTCGTCAATCTGTTCAAAGTCTGGGAAAATTCTCGCACATACCACCGTTTCTCCTCCGGATTCATCCGGAATTCCGTATACTATTGCCTCGGCTATATAGTCGCTTCTTGTCAAATAAAATTCGGCCTCTTCGGGAAAGATGTTTTTTCCGTTTTTAGTTACAATCACATTTTTTTTCCTGCCGGTAATGTAAAGGAAACCTTTTTTATCGATATAGCCATAGTCACCGGTATGCAACCAACCGTCGGAAAGGATTTCCTCTGTTTCTTCAGGGTTATCGTAATATCCCAACATAACGGAAGCGCTTTTACTAAGTATTTCCCCCACTCCCTGATCATCAGGGTTCAGTATTCGTACTTCGGTATTCGGCATAGGAGGACCCACGGAAGAAGGTTTACTGTATCTGTCCCTGTTAACCGCTATTATAGGGGAATGCTCGGTCATTCCGTAGCCCTGAATCATAGGTATACCCATGGCGGTGAAATCTTCAATTACCTTAGGGTCAATGGCGGCAGCTCCTGAAATCAAAAGCTTCATCTCGCCTCCAAGTGTCTCATGAATCTCTCGAAACATCTTCTTGGCCATATCGGTATTGTATAGGCGAAAACGCTTGGAAAGTGCAATACCTCGCTTAAGCTTGCCTGCCTTCCCGTTTTTCTCCGCCTGGCGAAATATCTTTTTATGCATGGATTCGAAAAGCAGCGGAACTCCTAACATCACATTAACTTTGGCTTCCGCCATATTCTTTAAAATATATTTTAGTCCTTCGCAAATTGCCAAGCAACACCCCTGATACAAACCGGTAAGTATGTGACAGGTCATCTCGTAGGTATGATGCATAGGAAGAACGGAAAGACCTACATACCCCTTAACATTAACATACATTGACATATTCATAATATTGGACACAATATTGCTGTGCGAAAGCATTACTCCTTTTGCCACACCTGTGGTCCCCGAAGTAAAAAGCAACATGCTCATTGCATCGGGGTCTATGTTGGCATCAAGATAGTCCCGTCGTCCGGCGCCGACTAATTGTCTCCCGCGCTGAAGCAACAATGGAAGCGACAACTCATTGCCTTCATGGGACTTTCTGTTCATGCAGATCACATATTCCAAACTGTCAAGATTACGGGACGCCTCTCTTACGACTTTCTCCATTTTGCCCGAGCAGACAACGGCAGCCACTCCCACCCAGCGCAACAACTTGCCTATTTCATCGGGTCTTAGCTCACTTTCCACCGGAACTATAGTACCCAAACCGCATGATACTGCAAAATATGTAAGAACCCACTCATAACTGTTGGCTCCTATAACGGCAATTTTTTCCCCGGACAGCCCAAGCTCAACGAGAGCCGTTCCCAAAGAATTTACATCTTCACGAAATTTGCCGTAACTTACAGGCCTGTAATCCTCCCCGGGCTTATCTTTAACCAGAAAGGCACCGGAATCTGTGTAAAGGTCGGCACTGCTGTTTAACAGCTCTCTTAAGTCTTTAATGGTTCTGACCTCATAAAAAATGTTTTGATACCGTTTGTTGTTCATAGATATTACCTCGCTTTCAAACATTGTTTCTCTTTCGGCAAGCCTGCCCAAGGAGAGTTAAAAGCTTTTAAATTATACCATCTTGACAATGAATCATCAATCATATTTAATATGAGTAGTTTAAACGAAGGCGGAATACGGAGCAGCATAATGAACCCGATCAATAAAAAAAAGGCCATAGGTAATTCAGTTTTGCTTTTAACAGCGGTAATTTGGGGGGCATCCTTTGTCGCCCAACGAACCGGAATGGAATATGTAGGCCCCCTAACATTTACTTGTGCCAGGTTCTGGCTTTCGGTTGCGGTGTTAGCCCCGCTTGCCTATAGCATAGATAAGGCAGAAAAAAAAGCACAAAAGGAGATTGAAGGATCATCTTGCAATATCTTTGAGTCCGAATTAATACCCGCCGTACAAAAAAACAATAAAACCCTGTTGATATCTGGGTGCATATGCGGAACCATTCTTTTTTTCGGTTCGGTCTTGCAGCAATACGGCTTGGTTTTTACCACTGCTGGAAAGGCCGCATTTATTACTGCCCTTTACATTTTACTGGTTCCTATTTTTGGCCTGTTTCTAAGACACCGGTTTGCACCCAAAGTCTGGGTGGGCGTAGCATTTGGAACCGCGGGTCTTTATTTGCTAGCGATAACCGAATCCTTTACCATCGCTTGGGGGGATCTCGTGGTTTTGATAGGTGCTTTTTTCTGGGCCGGTCATGTATTAATTATAGATCATTTCATTCCTTATGTCAGTGCGGTTAAACTGGCCATGGTGCAATTCCTTGTATGCGCGTTGCTTGCAACCGCGGCTATGCTGCTATTCGAAAATCCTGAAATGGATGCGATAATATCCTGCTCATTACCGATAATATATACCGGGATTCTGTCTGGGGGTGTAGGTTTCACTTTGCAGATAGTAGGACAAAAATACACCTCACCTGCCATAGCCTCATTACTGCTTAGCATGGAAGCTGTTTTCGGTGCCTTATTCGGTTTCCTCATACTTCGCGAAATGATGACGGGAAGGGAGCTTTCAGGATGCATTCTGATGTTTGCCGCCATAATAATATCTCAATTTCCCCAAAGGATTCACACAGAACAGGAGGTAAATAATGAACATCTATAATCACTTAACGGAACTAATCGGCCGTACACCGCTTCTCAGGCTGACCTCTTACAGCAATGAGGTAGGGGCTACCAATGGCAATTTAATAGCAAAACTGGAGTACTTCAATCCTATGGGAAGCGTAAAAGACAGGGCCGCGCTTTCAATGATCGATGATGCGGAAGAAAGGGGTCTTCTTTCACCGGACAGTGTAATAATTGAGCCTACAAGCGGAAATACCGGCATAGGTCTGGCTTTTGTAGCAGCTGCAAGGGGCTATCGTATGATACTTACCATGCCGGATAATATGAGCGTGGAAAGAAGGAACCTGCTTATGGCTTTAGGTGCTGAACTCGTTCTTACGCCTACAGATCAAGGTATGAAAGGTGCAATTGCGGAGGCAGAATCGCTGGCTAAAGATATTCCCAAATCCTTTATCCCGGGACAATTCACAAATCCCGCCAACCCTAAAGTGCACAGGGAAACCACGGCAGAGGAAATATGGCGTGATACGGATGGACAAGTGGATATCTTTGTTTCAGGAGTAGGAACGGGTGGAACTGTCACGGGTGTCGGGGAAAGGCTTAAAGAAAAGAGCAGGTTTATTAAAATCGTTGCCGTCGAGCCGGCAGATTCTCCGGTACTTTCCGGAGGTGAAGCCGGACCCCATAAACTTCAAGGGATAGGACCGGGGTTCGTACCCGCAGTTTTAAATATTAATATTATTGATGAAACCATACGCATTAAGGCGGAAGATGCCTTTGCCACAGCCAGGCTTCTTACCAAAACAGAAGGACTGTTTGTCGGAATTTCATCGGGAGCAGCGGTTTATGCCGGTGCAGAGCTGGCCCGGCGCGAAGAAAATATAAATAAAAACATAGTTGTATTGCTTCCCGACTCGGGGGAAAGATATCTTTCAACTGATTTATTTAAATAGCGAATTTATTTAAATAGCAAAAAATTGAATGGACAAAAGACTTCAAAGCCTGTTCAACAGATTTTAATTCATTTAACCGGTTGGTGCTTTTTCAGTTCAACCGTGGCCCTTAGCCAAGGCGCAGAGGTAAAATAATAGTCCCCTGTTAATGTATCCAAATGAAGCATAAGTTCAAGGCATACCTCTTCGCCCTGTTCTATTCCGATGAGTATAATTCGGTCCTTTTCCAAGTCCCCGTTAACCCGATAGGATAACAGCTTACTGCATTGATCTTTGCCTATTCCCCTGGAGGAATTGATGTTCATCTTTCCGTGCATCTTTTTATCCGAAACAGACAATATTTCCAATTGAAACGATTCATCTTCCATATAAGGACGCAGTCCTGAAAGAAACCATATACCTTCCCACATTCCTATCAAGTTCACTTATAATCTACCTCCGCCAAAATAATAAATCCTCCCCTATTATTGCACATCGAACAACAGGTGGCAATTCCCATTTGGATCCAATATGTTCACTTTATGTACTTCGGATTTCGGCCCTATATGGCTTTGTTTTAAGGGTTATTTAGGGTTATGATTCACTTAAATACCAACAACTTCTTTCCAGGAGCGACGTACATGAAACATTTTCATACTGTCTTAGGAGCACAACTGAGATCCTTTCGAATCCTAAAGGGCCTGAATATCGAGGAACTTTCCCATAAAGCGGGAATGAGTCCGTCTCATCTGGGCAAAATTGAACGGGGTGAGCGTAATTTTACGGTTAACAGCCTTGATAAAATCGTAAAAGCTTTGGATATCACTTATCTCCAACTTTTCGGTTTTGAAGCGGATTCTGCCACAGTCACCCGGACAAGTCCTTTTTTGGAAAAAACAATTGCATATCTGTCTGTAATGACTATAGAAGAACAAAGACATATTTACAAGACTGTGCGAATGATATCAGATAAAAAATAAAGATGTTGTATACATATCAATAAATAAACAGATAATAAAAAGTCGGCTGACCGAAAAAACACTATCGGCCAGCCCTTAATTTTCAGCACAACAGAGCCTATTTCAATTCCCATTTCGGTTTTCTTTTTTCCAGGAACGCCTTTACACCCTCATGTGCATCATTTGTAGTGCACAGGGCCGCAAAATGATTAGTGGTCAATTCAAAAGCCTTACCGTATTCCAAATCCGACATTTCGTAAAAGGATCTTTTGCCAAGCTGCACCGCAAGCGGACTTTTATCCGCCAGATTCGCAGCCAATTTCATCGTTTCTTGTTCCAGTTTATCGAAGCCGACCGCTTTATTGATTAACCCTATCCTTTCTGCTTCAGCTGCATCAATCATATCTCCCGTCAAAAGCAGCTCCAACGTCTTTTTTCTTCCCAGACTGCGCGATAACGGTACGGCGGGCCCCATACAAAATAAACCTACATTTACGGCTGTGGCGCCAAACCTGGTTTCCTGGGATGCTATGGCAAGATCACTTGCAGCCACCACTCCTATGCCATTAGCTACCGCAATATTGTGAACGGAAGCGATAACGGGCTTATACATCTTTGAAATAGTTACAAAGGGCTCCTCCATCAGTGAAACCAATTTAGAATACTCTAATGTACTTTTACTTTCGAGACATGATACATCTATGCCAGCGCAAAATCCGCTCCCTGCACCTTTGATTACCACAACCCTTATATTTTCATCTTGATCAAGCTTAATTAAGGCCTCGTTGAATTTCTTTGCAAGAGGAACGTTAAAGGTGTTTAATTGTTCAGGGCGATTAAAGATAATAATCCCTATATGCTCTCTTTTTTCCACAAGAACCGGTTCAGTCATATTGGTTCCGCCTTTCTTCGTGATTACTGAACTATTTTTAATCAGGCTATTCTTTTGTCCTGCCCTTGCCTGTTATCGTATCGATGGGTATTTTTACAACAATCG
>CAYRNC010000038.1:12953-15090 GCA_964425645.1 uncultured Oscillospiraceae bacterium
AATCGCCTTAGATTCCGCCTTTTCAAGATATTTTTTCCCCTCTTCCGGATAATCCGGACTGTATTTATTCAAAAACTCGCTAAACACAGATAACCTTTCCTGCCTGTCATCGACGATACGAGCCTTGCCAAACACGATGGTGCTTCTGTATAAAGACGCGAATTGATCGGATAAAACCTTTGCATCCCTCACCACGGTAAAACTTACCCTCCCGTCGTCTAATATGTTATCGCATTTATAGCCCCCTTCATTCGTAGCATGAAAATATACAGCATCGTACTTTACCACATAATTTACCGGAACCCCATAAGGCTGGCCTTCCTTATCAACCGTTGAAAGTATGCCATATTCACCTCCGGTTAAAACATCCATTGCCTCTTCCTTTGTTAACATCCTGTCAGTTCTGCGCATTTCTTTCATAATTCCACCTCCGTCGATACATGTATTTGACATCAATATAATAAACAGCGCTGTGCGGGCCGTTCGAAAACTCCCTTGTTGCCGGATACATAAGCGGCACGTTTTTAGTTATCTCCGGCTTTTTTTGCTAAATCGCATATTCGGATGATCCCCTTCATCCACATCAAAGCTATTTGTGCAATCTTAGCATGAAAACCCTTTTGCTACAATACGTTAACCATAAACATTAATTGATATTTCTGTGCATAGCAACTTTAAAATCTCAGAATGTTGCGTAAAGCTAATGGAGCAGGGCTAATAAGCACGGGATTTCATGACAATCGACAATAATAATGTTATATTTAAATGGATGCTATATCACTTCTATCCTATACCGTATATTAGGAAACCCGATAAAAGATTTCGGTTTGAATGGGAGGATTAAAAAATGAGAATCAACGAGGAAAGACTGCGTTCAAGGATGGATGCAATTAACAGTATCGCTGTAACTGAAGAAGGGGGGATTATGCGGCTTGCCCTTACAGATGCGGACAAAAAAGGAAGGGACCTTCTGGTAAAATGGATTAAAGAGGCCGGAATGGAGGTCAAAATAGACGATCTGGGTACTATTATCGGTTATTTACCCGGCACTGATAAAAATGCCCTTCCGATCGGCATAGGCTCTCACATGGACACTCAGCCAAACGGGGGAAAATATGATGGTTTATATGGCGTAATGTGCGGCCTTGAGGCAATATGTACTTTAATAGATAAAGGCATTGGCACCAAAAGTCCTTTGGCTATAATTGATTGGACTAATGAAGAAGGAGCAAGATTTGTCCCTCCGATGCTTGCAAGCGGCGTAGTCGCAGGAAATTTCACATTGGAAGAAGTGCATCAAAAGGTTGATAAAGACGGGATTAACTTTAAGGATGAACTAAAAAGAATAGGATACATCGGATCAAAGGGCAATCGGTTTTCAAAGGCCAAAGCATATCTGGAGCCCCATATAGAACAAGGCCCTGTCCTGGATCAGGAAGGCTATGAACTTGGAATAGTTACAGGAGCGCTTGGAATCACCGGTCTTGATGTAACCATTTTTGGCGAGGCCAATCATGCCGGAACCACTCCTATGGGCAATCGTAAGGATGCCCTGGTTACAGCAGCAAAAATTATTTTGGGACTGAGAAACAAAGCATTGGAATATAAGGATCCTGCGGTCATTACGATGGGCATAATTACCGCGTTTCCCGAAACGAAAAATATCATACCCGGCGAAGTGTACTTCAGCATCGATATGCGCCACGATAATGACGACGCTTTGACTGCCATGGAGCAGGATTGCAAAAATATTATACAAAGAATCTGTAACGGAGACGGACTTACATCGAATATAGAAAGATATTGGAAAGCTGACCCGGTACACTTTGATAAAAATATTTCCAATTCTCTTGAAAAGGTTGCAGATAAACTGGGAGTAAAAGCTAAAAGGATTACCTCAGGAGCAGGTCATGACGCAGTGTTCATCAGTAAAATAATCCCCACCGGCATGTTGTTTGTACCGAGCATAAAAGGAATGAGCCATTGCCCCCAAGAAGAAACGAAATGGAGGGATATTGTAACAGGCACTGAAGTTTTGGTAGATTGGATTCTAGAAATAGATAAATGACATAACGATGTGGGGGAGACTGTGAAAGAAAGTCTGTAAATATAAAAGATAATAGCCTTCTGTGGTAAA
>CAYRNC010000039.1:0-14680 GCA_964425645.1 uncultured Oscillospiraceae bacterium
ACTAGCATAAACATGGTTGGTAGTAAATGGTGGGCAATTAAACTTGCAATCTCCCAAGTGGGCGCATGATTCATTTTCTTGTTGACAGAGCATTTTCTATATGGTACACTGTAAAATCACTTCCTTGACAATCGCTCTTTGCTATATTATACTATAGTTTGGAGTGGAGGCGTCATTATGTTTTTCGTCGGTGATAAAATTGTATATCCAATGCATGGAGCCGGGATCATAGAGGGCATCGAGGAAAAGAAAATATTGGGTGAAACCAGGAAATATTATATCCTCAGAGTTCCTTGCGGTGAAATGAAAATTATGATACCTGTGGGCAGCGCCTGCGATGTCGGCGTGAGATCCATTGTTCCTAAGGACCAGCTTACTGAAGTAATTGATTTGCTGAAGGCTGGATCAACGGTGATGTCAAGCAACTGGAATAGGAGATACAGGGAGAATATGGAGAAACTCAAAAGCGGTAATTTACGCTGCGTTGCAGAGGTGGTCAGAAATCTTATGCGCACGGACAGGACAAAAAAATTGTCCACCGGTGAAAAGAAAATGCTCAATAACGCCAGGCAGATTTTGATAAGTGAAATGATTCTGTCCGGAGGTATGAGCCAAGAGGAGGCTGAGCAAATAATAGAGGATGCGGTCTGAAAATAATTTAATCGGAAAGGGAGTGGCAGTATGATTCGAAAACTGTTTCGGTCAGTTTTTACACTGTGCGGTGCTCTCTTCGGATATGGTGTATCTTTTTTATTCAGGGGTTTGATGATTAAGACAAACCTTGGGGACGTTCTTGTTCTTAATGAGATGCAAAAAAACGTCCTCAGCATCGCGTCGGCTGCGATCTTTGGAATTATTTTTTTTATTCTTGCACCATCAATCGGAAGACAGAGCAAAAAAGTTGTAAACGAATTTGAATCGGATTTGCAAAAGGTCCCCTCGCAGGAATTTGTGCCGGGGATTTTTGGATTAGTGACAGGCGTTTTTTTGGCATACCTAATAAGTCAGCTTTATATGGGCATACAATTACCTTTTGTGGGAACTGCCCTGGCGGTGCTGACTTATTTGCTGATGGGATATCTAGGGGTTTTTGTGGCTACAAAAAGGGGAAAGGATATCATATCAACCCTTTCAGCGGCCAGGAGGGGGGCTTCTCCGTCCAAAAGCAAAAGCAAGATCGGCGATTCAACCCCGAAGATATTGGATACAAGCGTAATTATTGACGGTCGTATCGCAGATATACTTAAAACCGGATTTATTGAAGGAAACATAGTTATTCCTGAGTTTGTGCTTGGAGAACTCCGTCACATAGCAGACTGTTCGGACAATTTGAAGCGGAACAGAGGACGCAGGGGGTTGGACGTATTGAACCGAGTCCAAAACGAACACGGGATTGAAATATATAATACCGATGGCGACAAGGTCCTGGATGAAATTCCCGAAGTGGACGTTAAACTGTTGAAGCTCGCCCAGATCATGGGGGGAAAGGTAGTGACGAACGACTTTAATCTGAATAAGGTAGCCATGATAAAAGGCGTCGATGTTTTAAATATTAACGAATTGGCAAACACTTTAAAACCGGTTGTACTGCCTGGTGAGGACATGCAGTTGTTTATGGTCAAGGAAGGTAAGGAGAACAATCAGGGCGTTGCATATCTTGACGATGGCACCATGATAGTAGTTGAAGATGGTAAGCGTTATATAGGCAATGAGATCACCGCAGTTGTAACCAGCGTCCTGCAGACGTCTGCAGGCAGGATGATTTTTGCAAGGCCTAAAAAAGGGAAGCAGTAAAGGCTATGGCAAAGACGAAGAAAAAGGTGTTTGCCTTGATTGCGGCAGCTGGTTTCGGACGTCGCATGGATAGCGATATAAACAAGCAATTCATTAAAATAGGGCGAGAAACGGTGATAGAAAAAACCCTCGGGGTTTTTCAAAGGCACAGGCAAATCGAACGCATATGCCTGGCGGTTCAGGAAAAAGATATTGAATACAGCATGGGGTTTTTGCATGACTACCCCAAGCTTATGAAGCCTGTGGCCGGGGGCGTAAAAAGACAGGATACGGTGTGGAATGCTTTATCCTTTATGAATGCATCGGAAAAGCCCGATATCGTATTGATTCACGATGGAGCAAGACCCTATGTTACGGAAAATATAATTTCAAGGGTTATCGAGGGTGCTTGCCTTTTTGGTGCCGCCATTCCCGGTGTATCCGTAAAAGATACGATAAAAACGGCCGATGAAGGTATTGTGGAAAGAACCCTTAACAGGAGGTCCCTTTATTCCGTTCAAACTCCCCAAGGTTTTGATTTCGACTTGGTTTTTGATGCATATAAAGCGGCGAAAAAAGAGGATTTTTACGCAACAGATGATGCTGCTTTGGTAGAAAGAGCGGGAGGCAAAGTGCATCTGGTTGACGGGGAATACGGAAATATTAAGATTACGACAAAGGAGGATTTGCCTGTGATCTGTTGCTGGCGGTGCGGTACAGGTTTCGATGTTCACGCCTTTGACCCTGAAAGGAAGTTGGTGCTGGGGGGCGTTACTGTTCCCTTTGAAAAAGGACTTTTGGGTCATTCCGATGCAGATGTGTTGATTCATGCCGTTATCGATGCCTTGCTGGGCGCCTCGGGCCAGGGAGATATCGGAAGGCATTTTCCTGATACCGATGCTTCGTTAAAAGATGCGTCAAGCCTTCATCTGTTGTCTCGGGTTGCCGCAATTATTCGCCGAAAGGGATATCAAATCGGCAACATAGATGTCGTTGTGATCGCGCAAAACCCTAAAATCGCACCTTTTACAGAACAAATGAAATTAAATATAGGTGATGCATTGGAGATTGAATCGGTTAAAATTAATATAAAAGGGTCTACTACAGAGGGCTTGGGTTTCTGCGGCAGGGAAGAAGGTATCGCTGCCATGGCCTCCTGTATGATATATAAAAGTGGAGGGGAATAACATCAATGAGAATGACCAAAATGTATTTTAGGACCCTAAGGGAGGTCCCTGCCGAAGCTGAGATTCCGAGTCATATTTGGCTTCTTCGAGCCGGTATGATACGCAAGCTCGTGTCCGGCATTTACGGATTTATGCCCTTAGGGCTCAGGGTTCTTCAAAAGATAGAGCATATAGTAAGGGAAGAAATGAATGCAAAAGGAGCACATGAAATTCTGATGTCGGCGATACAGCCTTCGGAACTTTGGCAGGAATCGGGAAGGTGGTATGCTTACGGGCCGGAAATGTGGAGGCTGAAGGACAGAAACGAAAGAGATTTTTGTCTGGGGCCTACTCATGAGGAGGTTTTTACCGACATCATCAGAAACGAGGTAAGTTCCTACAGGCAGCTTCCCCTTAATCTTTATCAGATACAGACGAAATATCGGGATGAAAAACGACCCCGCTTCGGGCTGATGAGAAGCCGTGAATTTATTATGAAGGACGCCTATTCATTTGACAGGGATTGGGAAGGCCTTGATAACAGTTACAATGAAATGTTTGATGCCTATGTTAAAATCTTTGAAAGATGCGGGCTCACATTTAAAACGGTGGAAGCCGATGTGGGGGCAATGGGAGGCAGCGCATCTCACGAGTTTTGTGCCTTATCTGATCACGGTGAAAGCGAAATAGCGTATTGTGAAAAATGCGGCATGGCTGCTACAAGAGAACAGGCTCCCTGTGTGGATGACCCTGATGGCGGCGGTCCGATGCTGCCTGCCCAAACCGTTTTTACTCCCGGAACCAAGACGATTGCCCAGGTTGCAGCTTATTTGGGTCTGCGTGAGAATCAGACCATAAAAGCTCTGCTTTTTCGGGTGTACGATCAACAGGATTATGACTACGCAGCTGCATTTGTGAGGGGGGACCGAGAGCTGAACATGACGAAGCTCGTTAATGCCCTTAAGATTCCCGAGCATGCCATCGAATTTGCAGACGAGGCAGCGATGCATGATGAAACCGGATCGGTCGGCGGGTTCACCGGCCCTACAGGGCTTAGAAACTGCAAGATAGCGGTTGACACCGAGCTCGTGGGTTCAAAGAATATGTGCTGCGGAGCATGTAAAGAGGATCATCACATGATCAATATCAATTACGGACGCGATTTTACAGCGGATATTGTGGCTGACCTGAAACTGATACAGGAAGGCTATGCCTGTCATCAATGCGGCAGTCCTGTCGAACTTACAAGGGGCATCGAAGTAGGCCAGGTTTTCAAGCTTGGTACCAAGTACAGCGAATCCATGCACGCATATTACAAGGATGAAAACATGAAGGAGAAACCTGTTGTCATGGGCTGTTACGGTATAGGAGTAAGCCGAACTCTCGCGGCAATTGTGGAGCAAAACTACGATAAGGACGGGATAAGATGGCCCGTTGCCGTTGCTCCTTACCATGTGATAATCACCGTTGTAAATAACGGCGAACCGTCCCAGGCGGCTCTTTCCGAGAATATCTATCAGGGTCTGCTATCAAAAGGTATAGAGGTTCTTTTAGACGACAGAGATGAAAGACCGGGTGTAAAATTTAAAGATGCCGATTTGATAGGTATTCCTTTGAGGATAAATGTGGGAAGGAAAGCTGCTTCAGGTATTGTGGAGTTTAAAGAAAGGACAAGGCCCGATACTGTAGATATGACAGCTGAGGAGGCGGTAACGGCTGCCGTAGAAAAGGTTTTGGCATTCTAGTGCTTTTATTATGAAAGAAATCCTGAAATTATTTTTTACATTTTTGAAGGTGGGAACCTTTACATTTGGAGGCGGTTATGCGATGATTCCTGCTATTCGTCGCGGGGTGACGGATGTGCACCGATGGATAGATGAAGAGGAGCTTGCCGATTGCATCGCCGTGAGTCAGTCTCTTCCGGGTGCATTTGCAGTCAATGCATCTATATATATCGGAAAGCGCGTAAAAGGCGCTGCCGGAGCTTTTGCGGCCTGCCTGGGCTTGGTGCTGCCTGCATTTTTGTCGATCATCCTTATACTTATTTTTTTATGGAAGGTAGAGGATAATGTCCACGTTGTGGGGGCTTTTGAGGGAGTAAAAGCCGCTTCGGTAGCCCTCATTCTTGTCACAGCGTATCAAATGGGCCGACCTGCATTCGTTAAGAAAAGCGGAATAATTATCGGGATATCGGCTTTTATTCTCATAGTAGTCCTTAAAATCAATGCAATATTTGCTATCGTATCGGGCGGTCTTGCCGGTTATCTCGAGTTTACGATAAAAAAGTATTTTGAGCGTAAAAGGGGGCAGAAAGATAAAAAATGATGGCAATGTTGTCTCTTTATGTTCTTTTCTTCCGAATCGGACTTTTCAGTTTTGGAGGCGGATATGCCATGCTTCCCCTGATATATCAGGGGGTACAGCAGATAGGCATAATGGAAAGCGAGGAATTTTCACGATTGGTTGCTCTGTCTCAGGTGACACCGGGCCCCATCGCTGTGAATGCGGCGACCTATGCGGGTTATCAATATGCAGGTATTCCGGGGGCTGTAATTGCAACTTTAGGGGTGATTACCCCTTCTGTAATTTTAGTTTTGATTGTCTGTCATTTTATGTCGAAATTCAAAGAAAGCCGCGGTTTAAAGGGTGTCCTTACGGGAATCAGACCTGCAACTATCGGACTTTTGTGTTCTGCGGCGGTGTTTCTTGCAGAAGAATCCCTAATCGTAAACCTTTCGATCAATCATTTATCCCTTGTTTTTTGCATAATTGTAATATTTCTTAGTATTAGGTTTAAAATAGGCCCTATACCTTTGACCATAGCCGCCGGTATAGCAGGGGCCTTTTTGTTTCCGTTGACAGGTAATTAAAATGGAGGTAAATTAGCTATGTGGGTCGGAGGAGTCCGGGTCGTAATTCCGGATGAACACGGGAATATCTTGCTCGTCTGTCAGCGTCACGAAGAAAGGGATATCTGGCTGCTTCCCGGCGGAGGAATAGAAGAGGGGGAAAGCGCCAAAGAGGCGGCTGCAAGAGAGGTTTTTGAGGAAACAGGACTTGAAGTTCGCGTGGAAGATTTGATTTGGCATGTGGAAGAGGTGTCCGGGCGCGGGCAAAGGTTCGTAAATTTTTTTCTCGGATCCGTTAAAGGCGGCAAACTAAAGCTCGGTGTAGATCCTGAGTACCCTTCCGATGAGCAGGTGCTGAAAGATTTAAAGTTTATGAATCGCAAAGAAGTTTTAAAATTGCCTTATGTATATCCACCATATTTATGCGATGAAATATGGGGCATACTGAAGAAAATCAGACGAAATGAATATCTTTCCTACGATGTATTCAAGACTAGGACAGATTATGAAAGGAGACTAAATGAAAACTGTTGCAACGATTGAAATGGAAAACGGTGATGTTATAAAGGCGGAGCTTTATCCTGAAAAGGCGCCGATTACGGTGGCCAACTTTGTAAAGCTTGCAAAGAATGGGTTCTATGACGGCAGAATATTTCATCGGGTTATACCGGGATTTATGATACAGGGCGGCTGCCCGGAGGGAATGGGAACCGGAGGTCCCGGTTATACGATTAAGGGCGAATTCGCTGCCAACGGTATACAAAATGACTTGATGCATGACAGAGGGGTTTTGTCGATGGCAAGGGCCGCGGATCCCGATTCTGCCGGTAGTCAGTTCTTCATCATGGCAGCCAAATCTCCTCACTTAGACGGGCAATATGCAGCCTTCGGAAAGGTGATTGAAGGCATTGAAACCGTGGATTGTATCGTGTCCGTAAAAAGAGATATGAGGGATAAACCTATTGAGCCCCAGGTTATGAAAAAGGTTAGCGTGGAAGAGCTGTAGAAAGCGGACTTCATAATAAATATCTTTATCGGCGTTGACTTATCTGTAATATTATTGTAACATTACAGTATACTTTTTCAAGGCCGTACATAGTATATAGCATTAGACGGAAAGCCGGGCCGGTCATCTGCATAGATGTCGGCCGGAGGAAATAATATGAATAATAATACAGGTACAGGAAAGGCGGACAAGATTCGGGGCCTCTTTGAAAAGGGCAGGCTCATGCTGACAGACTTTCGGGTTGAAAGGCTCAGTCGGGTAGGGCATAAGACGGGAATCGGTGTCGCTTTAGCTTTTATAGGAGCGGTTCTGCTATGCGGAACGCTTTTTATATTTCAGCCGTTCTCTACAGATAAACAAAATGAAGGCACCGCCGTAAATGAGGAGAAGTTTTCGTCCCCTATCACTTATTGTGCAATTGTAATCGACGGCCGGAACGCCGTTAATCTTGCAAGCAGTGAGGAGGCCCAAAGCGTTTTGGATAAGCTTTCTTTGCATTATCAAACTTCCGGGGCTTCTTTGATAGATGTATCCTATTCAGAATCTGTAATTCTGGATGAACAAGAGGGCGTGGACCCTGTTCTTGTAAATGCGGAAGATGCGGTATCAATACTGCTTACAGGCACAAAAGAGCCTTTAACCTATACCGTCAAAAGCGGTGATAATCTTTGGGACATAGCAATTAAAAACGATATGACGGTGGAACAGATTGAGGCAGCCAATCCGAATGCGGATCCGGATCATCTTAAAATCGGGTCGGTGCTGAATCTGTTCGAATTAAAACCCTATGTGCATGTGATCCTCACGGAGCGGATTGCATCAGATACTAATATTGATTATCCTGTGGAATATGAAGAAACATCTGCCCTTTATAAAGGGGAGACCCGGGTTAAAGTGGCGGGGACCTGCGGTAAGCGTCGTGTTCAAGAGGAAACAGTCAAGGAAAACGGTGTTGTGATTTTTTCAAAAGAGCTGGAATCCACCGTGATAAGCGAACCTAAAAAGCAAGTGGTTCTGAAAGGGACAAAATCTCTTTCAACGTTGGTTGGGACCGGCCAGTTTTCAAGCCCGATGGGATATCTTGAAGTCTCTTCCGGATTCGGGTCAAGGGGCGGTGCAAGGCATAGCGGCGTGGATTTAAGAAATCCCAAGGGAACGCCGATTTATGCGGTGGATGATGGAGTAGTGCATTATGCCGGCTACAGAGGAAGCTACGGCAATCTTGTCATATTATCCCACGGTAAAGGCATTGAAACCCTGTATGCCCACTGCGATACGATGCTTGTGAAAATAGGGGATGTGGTGCGAAAGGGGGACCAAATTGCTACCGTAGGCATTACGGGACGCGCAACAGGCTATCATCTGCACTTCGAAGTTCGCAAGAACGGAGTTCCGGTAAACCCCATGAATTACCTGTAAATATATAAAACCTTTGATTTTGATATGAGGATGAGATATAATTTTTGGCGAGTCAATAGCTCGCCGTTCATTTTTTATGGAGGTATAACAAAATAGCCATGGCATTTTTCAAAGATGTTAAAGAGGATATAAGGGCTGTATTGACGAGGGATCCGGCCGCCAGAAACAGCTTGGAGGTGTTGCTGTGCTATCCGGGTGTCTGGGCGCTTATCTTCCATAAACAGGCTCACTGGCTACATAACAGGCGCCTGAAGCTTCCTGCAAGGATATGGTCTCAGTTGGCAAGATTTCTTACGGGTATCGAGATTCATCCCGGTGCCGTTATCGGGCACCGCTGCTTCATAGATCACGGCATGGCTGTTGTGGTAGGCGAAACGACCATGATCGGTGACGATGTTACCATTTATCAAGGTGTAACCTTGGGGGGAACGGGAAAAGATACGGGTAAAAGACATCCTACCATAGGAAATAACGTTGTAATTAGTTCGGGCGCCAAAGTCTTGGGGCCGTTCACAATAGGGAATAACTGCAAAATAGGAGCGGGATCTGTTGTCCTTGAGGAGATTCCGGACAATTGCACAGTTGTGGGAATACCCGGTAAGATCGTAAAGAGGGGGAATCAAAGAGCGCAGGATCTTAATCAGGTGGATCTGCCGGATCCTGTTTCGATAGAGCTGGAATGCCTGCGGCGCAGGATAGTAATGATTGAGAGTAAATTAAGAGAAATAGAAGAGGTAGAACATGAGAATATTTAATACGATGACGGGGAAAAAAGAAGATTTCGTGCCTGTCGACGATGATGCCGTAAAGATATATGTCTGCGGGCCTACCGTATATAACTATTTTCATATTGGAAATGCGAGACCCTTTGTGGTCTTTGATGCTTTAAGAAGATATCTGGAATACCGAGGTAAAAAGGTGATATTTGTTCAGAATTTTACAGATGTGGACGACAAAATAATCAATAAAGCCAGAGAAGAGGGGGTTACCGCATCAAGGATCGGTGAGAAATACATTAAAGAATATTTTAAAGATGCAGCAGCCCTAAATGTAAGGGAGGCGGACATTCACCCGAAAGTTACAGAAAACATAGCGGATATCATTCGATTTGTGAAGGGGCTGATTGATAGAGGTTATGCCTATGAAGCGGAAGGGGATATTTACTTCAGCGCCCTTAAATTTGAGGGCTATGGTAAGCTGTCCGGTCAGAATACGGAGGATCTTGAAATAGGGTCCAGGATTGAAATCGGAGAAAAGAAAAAGAATCCGTTGGATTTTGTTTTGTGGAAGGCGAGAAAGACGCAGGATGAGCCGGCCTGGGACTCCCCGTGGGGGATGGGTCGGCCCGGTTGGCATATCGAATGTTCCGTGATGTCAACAAAATATCTGGGCGAGACTATCGATATTCATGCGGGAGGGCAGGATCTGGCATTTCCTCATCATGAGAATGAAATAGCCCAAACGGAAGCCATGACGGGGAAGCCCTTTGCAAATTATTGGATGCACAATGGTTACATTACTATAGACAATGAGAAGATGTCCAAATCCAAAGGTAACTTCTTTACGGTCAGGGATATATTAGAGCATTACAGCGGTGAGGTTATACGATATTTTCTTTTGTCGGCCCATTATCGCAGTCCGATTAATTTCAGCGAAGTGTTGATGGAGCAATCAAAGAACAGTCTGGAAAGGCTTAAGAATACCAGGGCGGATTTAATGCACCTTCATAAAAACGGAAATAATGTAATGTTCGAGCAGGAAGAAAGACGCATTGAGAGCTTTGAACGGTATCGCGAAAAATTCAAAGATGCCATGGACGATGATCTCAATACTGCTGATGCAATCAGCGTAATATTTGAACTGGTAAGGGACATTAACACCGATATAAGGGGCGGATGTTCAAAGGGCTTCGCAAAAAGATGCCTGTTTTTACTGGATGAATTGATTGATGTATTGGGTCTGCTCTGCGCAAAGAGCGAAAACGGCGATGTTGATGAGGAAATTCGTGCTTTAGTTGCTGAAAGGCAAACAGCTAGGGAAAACAAAGATTTCAAAAGAGCTGACGAGATAAGAGATGCACTGAAGCAGATGGGAATAACGTTAAAGGATACTCCGCAGGGCGTTCAGATTATAAGGGAAACGGTATGAAACTTCTTGTCATAAGCGATACCCACGGCAGGATAATTGAAGCGGAGAATCTGATAAACAGCCTTTCGGGAATCGATTGTGTTGTACACTTAGGTGATTATCAAAGGGACGGGCTAAAGCTTGAAAGCAAATGCGGTGTTCCGGTCATAGCCCTTAAGGGGAACACGGATGGGAGTTTCTCCAATGAAGGCTATCGCATAGTGGATACTGAGTACGGAAAACTATATCTTTCTCACGGGCACATGGAAGCGGTCAAGCGTGGTCCCGAAAACATACTTTACAAAGCATTCTCTTTAGGATGTAAAGCCGCACTGTACGGTCATACTCACGTTCCGGAATACAGGAATTTGGGGGAGATTTATCTGCTTAATCCGGGAAGCCTTGCGTTTCCTCGAGGCAACAGGCCCGGATCTTATGCGGTTATTGTGACATCGAAGGAAGCATTTCAGGCCGAGATTTTTTTTCTGGATGCCGAAAGGGAGAAAACAGGTGTTTTCGCCAGAATCCGCAGCGGCTTGGGGGGCTGATTTAGGCTTATGGCCCGTTTGCTTTTCCTCAGTCATTATGGTAGTATTTTCAACAACAAAGCAAGAAGGGGTAAGATGAAACCTCAATATATGAATACAACAGCACTGGCTTTTTTAGGGGACGCCATATACGAGGCTTATGTAAGGGCCGAGTTGATAAATACCGTAAAAGGAGATGCGGGAAGACTTCATAAGGAAGCCGTAAAATTCGTAAGGGCCGACGCCCAGGCACAGGCTATGAAAAAACTTTTCGGCAAGCTTTCGGAAGAGGAGACGGCGCTCGTTAAAAGGGCCAGAAATAAGAAAAGCTCCGCTTGCCCAAAGAATACCGACCCGGTGATTTACAGATGGGCGACCGCTTTTGAGGCCTTTATAGCCTATCTGTACCTTTCAGGCAACAAGGAACGGATGCGGGAAATAATCAAAGAGGCGATGGAAAGCGTTAAATTGGGAGATGGCTAAAAAACAGGTAAGAAATAAATTTCGTGACCGCCTGGCGGACTATTATCTCACGAACCGAGAAATTACAAAGCAGTCGGATGCAGAATACGAACAGGGAAAAAGAAGCGGCGAAAAAAAACCTTGGTCAGGAAGTGAGAAAATAATGGCTGCCATCACCCTTGCCGCTATTATCCTTTTGGCAGTTAAATATCTTGTGTTTTAAGTAGAGGGAGGATGATCTTTGAGCAGGGCAGATGAACTTTTTTCGGCAATGTGCCAAGATATTATATCTAACGGGTTTTCTTCAAAGGGACATAACGTAAGGGCAAGGTGGAAAGACGGGACGCCTGCTCATACATTAAAACGGTTTGGCATCATCAATCGATACGACCTTTCAGAAGAATTTCCCGCCTTGACCCTCAGACCCACGGCGATAAAAACTGCTGTGGATGAATTGCTGTGGATATGGCAAAAAAAATCTAACCGTACGGCGGAACTGGAAAGTCACATTTGGGATGCTTGGGCAGATGATAACGGAACGATCGGCAAGGCATACGGTTATCAGCTTTCCGTAAAGCATAAATATCCCGAGGGGGAAATGGATCAGGTAGACAGAGTTCTTTATGACCTTCGTCACAATCCGTACAGCAGGCGGATTATGACCAACATCTATAATTTTGCGGATCTTCACGAGATGGCTCTTTATCCCTGCGCCTACAGCATGACTTTTAATGTGACAGGCAGCCGATTGAATGCGATACTGAATCAGCGTTCACAGGATGTATTGGTCGCCAATAACTGGAACGTTGTTCAATATTCCGTATTGATCATGATGCTGGCCCGGGTAAGCGGACTTCATCCCGGGGAACTGGTCCATGTGATCGCCGACGCCCATATATATGATCGCCACATCCCCATCGTGGAAATGATGCTTAAAAGGTCTGAATATCCGGCTCCGAAGGTCACACTGAATCCCGAAGTAAAGGACTTCTATGATTTTACCCCCGATGACGTAATAGTGAAGGATTACAAAAAAAATCCTCAGATTAAGAATATTCCTATCGCTGTATAAAAACGGGAAGACGGGAGGGGCAATGAAAGCTATCGTTGTTGTCGACAAGAATTGGGCCATCGGGAAGGATGGGTGTTTGCTCATTCATCTGATGGGGGACATGATATATTTTAAAGAAAAGACCTTGGGCAAAGTTGTCGTTATGGGCAGGGCGACGCTGGATTCTCTTCCCGACGGAAAGCCTTTGCAAGGGAGAACGAATATCGTGTTATCGCGAAATCCCAAACCGGAAACGGATTGTGAAGCCTGTAAATCGTTGGAGGAGGTATTAAGCCTGATAAAGAAATACGATTCCGATGACGTGTTTATAATTGGCGGGGAAAATGTCTATGCTCAGTTCCTTCCTTATTGCGATACCGCCTATGTAACTAAAATCGATAAAAGCTTTCCCGCAGACAGATTTTTCCCCGATCTTGACGAGAATCGGGACTGGCATCTGATTTATGAAAGCGAACCCCAATGTGATCAAGGCGTGATCTATCGCTTCACAGAGTACAGAAGGTATAACGGTCATTAAACGGAGAGATAATTTGAACCACATTATTTACGGTAGAAATCCGATCATTGAGGCCTTGAAAAGCGGCCGAAAAATTGAAAAGCTTTTGATTCAAAAAAACGGAAAGGGTTCCGTTATAACGATAGGAACCATGGCAAATGAGATGGGTATTCCTGTCCAATATGTGGAGAAATCAGCTTTGGACCGAAAAATCGGCGCCGCCGTTCATCAGGGTGTGGCGGCTTTTGTATCACCATACGGGTATTGTGATGTTGAAGATCTGTTGTCTATTGCGAAAAATCGGGCAGAACCACCTTTTTTACTCATCCTTGACGGGGTTTTGGATCCCCGCAATTTCGGAGCCATTCTTCGTACTGCCGACGGGGCGGGCGTAAATGGAGTTATAATACCAAAGCGCAGATCATCGGGGCTCACGGATGCGGCTGTTAAAACATCTGCGGGGGCTGCTGAATATGTACCGGTGGCCAGGGTTGCAAACCTTGCCGATACCGTGGAAAAACTTAAAAAAGCAAACATCTGGGTCGCTGCAGGCGATATTGGGGGGCAAAACTACGAGGGGGCGGACCTTAACGGGCCCATAGCCTTAATTATGGGAGGCGAAGGCAAAGGGGTAAGCAGGCTGCTCCGGGAAAAATCGGACTATATCATTTCCATACCCATGGAGGGACGGATAGCTTCATTAAACGTCTCCTGTGCGGCTGCGGTGTTGATGTACGAGATTCATCGTCAAAGAAAAGGGAAAAAAGATTGAAAGGTACAGATTCTAATTCAAAGGCGGTTTCGGAAGAAGAACTGGTCAGGCTCGCTCAGCGCGGAGATGCCGGGGCGGAAGAAACCCTTATCCGCAAATATAAAGGGACTATAAAGGCGAAAGGCCGACTCTACTATATTGCAGGTGCTGACAGGGATGATATTGTTCAGGAAGGTATGATAGGGATATTCAAGGCGATAAGGGGGTTCGACGAAAGCAAGCAGACATCCTTTCGTACGTTTGCCGAGCTGTGCATCAACAGGCAAATCATTACGGCGATAAAGCAGGCTGCAAGGATGAAACACTCTCCGCTCAATACTTCGCTTTCGTTAAACCGACCTATGTCGGAGGATGAGAAATCATCCACTTTGGGGGAAACTCTTTCCTCGGGAAGCAATACAGACCCCGTGGCCTTACTGCTTTTAAAAGAGGCTATGGATATAATAGAGGGAAATGAAAAGAATCTTCTAAGTGATCTGGAATACAAGGTGTGGGGTTTGTACAGAAAAGGGAAGAGCTATGTGGAGATTTCGGAAATCCTGGGAAAATCAAAAAAATCCATCGATAACACCATACAAAGAACGAGACGCAAGTTATCACTTTACATAGAGGAAAGCAACAAAAACCCTTGAAAAAGGGGCAGGAAAAACTGGTTGACACGTTCAAAGGCGTATAGTACAATGTGAAAAGTGCAAAGCGCTGATATACAGGGTCGTCGGGCCCTGACTGTCGGTTGGCCGAACTGCAGACAGATGTCTTATAAGCAGACTTAACGCAGGCTGTTGTAGCTCAGTAGGTAGAGCACATCCTTGGTAAGGATGAGGTAGGCAGTTCGAATCTGCTCAACAGCTCCATCCATTACGAGGACATAATCAACGGTTGGCTATCCTTGGAGGTGTCCTGTACAGCATATGCGAAGAAATAGGCTTGCGACAGCAAGCTTGAAAATGCATTTTCAGGAGGAAATCAAATGGCAAAATCCAAATTTGAACGTACCAAGCCCCATGTGAA
>CAYRNC010000040.1:0-9879 GCA_964425645.1 uncultured Oscillospiraceae bacterium
CACATTTCATTCAAAGTTTCTCATTTTAGGTCTTGACTTTTAATAGTTAGTCTTTCTATAGGGTTGCGAAAAACCGCAAGAATACCTAGTATTATTAAAAGGGACGGAAGAATGAAAGCCTTCGGCCCAAATATAAAAAGACATAAGGCAGTAGCTCCCAAACCTGTCAAGCCGGGGACCTTAACCTTGTTATCCTTCCACTGATTTAAAAAGATTACTGTAAAAAGGGAAGTCAAAACAAAATCCAAGCCAAGGGCACTCATCCCTATCATGTAGCCTAACAGGCTGCCTATGGAGGAACCGGCAACCCAATAGCTGTGGCCCAATAAAGTCACAAAAAACATGAACCATTTGCTGTCGATATCTTCAGGCGGCTCTACGGAGCAAAGAATCGAAAACGTTTCATCGCACATCCCGAAAATAAGATAAGGCTTTAACCTGCCTGCATCCTTAAATTTATTTAACATGGAAACGCCATAAAATAGATGTCTTCCATTTACCATAATGGTAAGAAGTAGAGCATACAGAGGATTAAATGCACTGGTAAGGAGCGCTACACCTGCAAATTGCATGGCACCTGCAAATACAAAAGTACTGATCAGCAATGTCCAGGCTATTCCGTAACCCTTGGCGCTCATCAAGACCCCGTAAGCGATCCCTAAAAACAGAAAACCCGCCATTACCGGAACAGTATAAGGAAATGCAGCTGCAAACGCTTTCTTTTTATTCCCCATGACGCTATCTGATCTGACTGCTGCCGGTATCTTTAAGTATAACATCATGGACCCCGCCCTCTACAATGCTTGTAGAAGAGACAAGATCAAGTCTGGCATTTTTCTGCAATTCGGGGATCGATAAGGCCCCACAGTTGCACATGGTGTTTTTCACCTTGCTTAAAGACAGAAGAACATTACCCTTTAAAGGTCCCGCATAGGGCACATAAGAGTCCACACCCTCTTCAAAGGAAAGGCTTTCTTCACCTCCAAGATCATAACGCTGCCAGTTTCTTGCACGTTTACTCCCTTCCCCCCAATACTCTTTGACGTAATTGCCGTTTATATTTAATTTGCCGGTGGGACTTTCATCGAAGCGGGCAAAATACCTTCCCAACATAAGAAAATCAGCGCCCATCGCCAAAGCTAAAACCATATGGTAATCGTAAACAACCCCTCCATCAGAGCAGATAGGGATGTAAATTCCCGTTTCCTTAAAGTACTCGTCTCTGGCCTTTGCCACCTCGATGACGGCAGTGGCCTGCCCCCTTCCTATACCCTTTTGCTCCCGTGTAATGCATATGGACCCCCCTCCGATTCCGATCTTAATAAAATCTGCCCCGGACTTGGCCAGAAATCTGAAGCTTTCACCGTCAACAACATTACCTGCACCTACTTTTACAGTGTTACCATATTCCTTTCTTATATATTCTATCGTTAATTCCTGCCATTCCGAGAACCCTTCGGAGGAATCTATGCAAAGCACATCGGCGCCGGCATCGACCAGGGCCGGTACCCGTTTTCTATAATCCCTTGTATTAATTCCGCCACCGACCATATAGCGCTTGTCCTTGTCAAGCAGCTCATTTGGGTTATTCTTATGGGATTCATAATCCTTACGGAACACAAAATGAGTAAGCCTGCCGTTTTTATCTATTACAGGCAGAGCATTCAGCTTATTATCCCAAAGCATATCGTTAGCCGCGGAAAGGGTTATGCCCTCTTCGGCATAAATAAGTGAGGAAAAAGGAGTCATAAATTCCTCCACCTTTGTATCTAAAGACAAACGGCTGATTCTGTAATCTCTGCTCGTAACTATGCCTAAAACCTTTCCTTCAGCGGTACCATCATCGGTGACAGCCACGGTCGAGTGACCGCTTTTTTCCTTCAGCTTAAGTATATCTGATAAGGTTTGATTCGGCCTGATGTTGGAATCGCTTTTAACGAATCCCGCCTTGTGACTTTTTACCCTTGCTATCATGGCAGCCTCGCTTTCAATGGGCTGGGAAGCATATATAAAGGAAAGTCCTCCTTCCTTTGCCAAGGCTATCGCCATTCTGTCATCAGATACGGATTGCATGATAGCGGATACCATGGGTATATTCATCACGATGTCAGATTCTTCACCTTTTTTGTATTTAGTAACAGGAGTTTTAAGATTTACTTTGTCCGGAGTGCATTCGGTGGATGAATATCCCGGAAGAAGTAAATACTCGCTGAACGTGCGCGAAGGTTCTTTATGGAAATAGGCCATGTCATTGTTCCTTTCTTTTTTATCATATTTAGAAGCAGCTTAAGGTACTTGCCCCGTCTGATTATAGATCAGGAGTCCAAATATTCTTCAAGAGTAATGCCTTTTTTGAATATTTCCTCTGCAACAGGCCGACTTACGTAGCGCAGATGCCAGGGCTCAAACTGATAACCCGTAATATCCTCTTTACCTTTAGGATATCTAAGTATGAACCCAAAGCGAAAAGCATTCTTTGATAGCCATATTCCTTCATCGGATTCAGCAAACTTTATCGTCAGCTCATTGTTTACAGAAGGAGATGTGACATCAACCGCCAGGCCTGTCTGATGCTCACTTTCACCGGGTCTTGCACTGTATTTGGATGCAGCCTCTTCTCCCTCCCTTGAGACGTAATTATTCCAAAGAATCTGTTGGAAACCATAAGAGCGATAAGCCGTAGTCATTCTTATCGTGTAACCGACCAAGGCAGCCTCCTCCACTAGTTTATGAAACTGTTCTGCCGCCTCTTTTCGCATATACCGACTGTCCTTGCTTCGGTCGGACATATAATAATCTATTGAGGCAAGATCATCCGGCACATAATCCTTACCGATTGAATGCTCCTTGTTTACCAGCATTAAAAAGCCCTTCTCGCCGGCCTCCCTTTTCACTGCCGACCGGGAAACCTCCAACAGATCCCTTTCCTCTTTACTGATTTGATCAGGCATTGAAATATCATTCTTTCCCCGTATTCCAAACGGATAAATTGAAATGGGGTCATCGTACCCGCTTTCAGCCAACGCTATACCGATATCTATAAATAAGGCGGACTCCACAGCTATTAAACCGCAAAGTGTCCATATTATAATTCGTTTCCCTTTTATCATCCGTCTCCCCCCGAGAAGCTGTCTTAATAGAATATTCTATATCAATTCATCAAACATATCAATAAAAACCCGCCGACATCCTGAATGCTGAAATAAATGCCATACTTTCACAATGACTTGTCACTGTGATTCTGAAAACGCCTTACAACAAAGCGAATGTAAATTATAAGCAATAAAACCCTCAGCGATGCATTTACTGAAGGTCTATTCGCTAAACCGGCATTTTTATTTATCACATTTGCCTGTTCGGGCACACCTATATCCACAATAAATAGACGACCTTAAAATTGAAGGCCGCCTATTTATTATTCTAGCTTATTTTTATATCTGATTACATCATTCCCATGCCGCCGCCCATGCCGCCGCCCATGGGCATAGCTGGTTCATCGCTTGGGATTTCCACCACTCCAGCCTCTGTAGTAAGAAGCATTGCGGATACGGAAGCCGCATTTTGGAGGGCTGAACGGGTGACCTTAGCTGGGTCAACTATTCCCGCTTCCATCATATCCTCCAATTTCTCATTTATAGCATTAAACCCTATACCGGCTTTTTCCGCCTTTACTTTATCTACAACGACCGAGCCTTCAAGTCCCGCATTATTTGCGATATTGCGAATAGGTTCCTCAAGAGCCCTCATGATGATGGTAGCACCGGTTTTAACATCACCCGTAAGCCCGTTTACATACTCTTTTACCTTAGGTACAACATTGATAAAGGCAACCCCGCCGCCGGACACTATTCCTTCTTCGACTGCGGCTCTTGTAGCATTAAGAGCATCTTCTATTCTAAGCTTTCTTTCTTTCAGCTCTGTTTCTGTTGCCGCACCTACCTGAATGACAGCTACTCCGCCCGACAGTTTAGCCAGTCTTTCCTGAAGCTTTTCCTTATCGAATTCAGATGTAGATTCCTCAATTTGAACCTTGATCTGATTAATTCTTGCCTTAATATCCTTGGCCTCTCCGGCACCGCCGACAATAACGGTGTTCTCCTTATTGACCTTTACCGTATCTGCAGTTCCAAGCATATCCAAGGTGGCTTCTTTAAGCTCATACCCAAGCTCCTCGGAAATGACGGTGCCTCCTGTCAGGGTGGCGATGTCTTCCATCATCGCCTTCCTTCTATCTCCAAATCCGGGAGCTTTAACAGCGACGCAATCGAAGGTGCCTCTTAGCTTATTTACCACGATCGTGGCTAATGCCTCACCTTCCACATCCTCTGCAATGATAAGAAGCTTTTTGCCCTGCTGCACAATCTGCTCCAAAATGGGCAGGATCTCCTGTATGTTTGCAATCTTTTTGTCGGTGAGAAGGATGTAGGGACTGGACATTACAGCCTCCATCTTCTCCGCATCGGTAACCATATAAGGTGAAAGGTAACCTCTGTCAAACTGCATACCTTCCACCACCTCCAGGGTGGTCCCCATTGATTTTGATTCCTCAACGGTTATAACGCCGTCGGTGCCTACTTTTTCCATCGCTTCAGCAATCAGATTACCGATCTCGTCTTCGCCTGCGGATATGGATGCTACCTGGGCAATATTCTCTTTACCTTTTACCGCAATTGATATATCCCTTATTCCATCCACGGCGACATCTACAGCGCCCTGAATTCCTTTTTTCAAAATCATGGGATTAGCACCGGCAGCAACATTTTTAAAGCCTTCCCTTATAATACACTGAGCCAGTAACGTAGCGGTGGTGGTTCCGTCGCCGGCCACATCGTTCGTTTTTGTTGCAACCTCTTTTACAAGCTGAGCCCCCATATTCTCATAGGGATCCTCCAGTTCGATTTCTCTTGCAATTGTTACGCCGTCATTAGTGATAACGGGGCTGCCGAATTTCTTCTCCAGCAGAACATTTCTGCCCTTAGGTCCCAAAGTAATTTTAATGGTGTCTGCCAGACTGTCAACTCCGGTCAAAAGCTTTTTCCTGGCATCTTCGCCGAACAATATTTCTTTCGCCATTTCTTAATTCTTCCTTTCTGATTTGGTATGTCTTAAGCCAGACGCTTCACCTCTGACTAAACGGTAGCTAGGATATCTTTTTGAGATAAAATTGTATACTCTGTGCCCTCGTATTTTATCTCAGTTCCGGCATATCTTGAAAAGATTACGATGTCTCCCACCTTAACCTCCATCTTAATGTCTTTTCCATCAACAATACCGCCGGGACCAACTGCTACAACCTCCGCCATCTGGGGTTGTTCTTTAGCCTGACTCGGAAGAACTATCCCGCTCTTGGTCTTTTCCTCTGCCTCCAATCGTTTGATGACGACTCTGTCTCCTAATGGTTTGATGTTCATACCAAAGTCTCCCTTCCTTTTAGTTATTTTTATTCATTGCTTTCTTTTGTTAGCACTCGTCATCAATGAGTGCCAATAACAATTTAATATACCCTCCAAAGATTGTCAATAGTTTTTTCATTTTTTTTTAATAATATACCAATCAAAATGAATTTTAAGCGATAGAACTTTAAAGAAAGGCAGTTTCTAACGCGATAAACAGCCAGGGCAGGAAAATGGCCGGAATCATATTCGCCACCTTAATTTGCCTTTTGACAAGAAAATTGAAACCGATAGCTGCAATGAGAAGACTTCCCACTGCAGACATTTCAGTGATAATCTCCGGAGTCATCCAAGCCTTCACGAAATTAGCTCCCAAAGCGATGCCGCCCTCATACAGAAAGACGGGAACGGCTGAAAATGCAACGCCAAGCCCCATAGAAGACGCAAAAACGACAGATATTACTCCATCAAGAATCGATTTGGCAAACAGCATTTCGTGATTGCCCGCAAGTCCGCTGTTTAAGCCCCCCACAATTGCCATGGATCCCGTGCAAAACAATATGCTTGCACTTACAAATCCTTTTGCAAAATTACCCTCCTTCATACCTATTCGCCGTTCGGTCCACATACCCAATCTGTTCATAGCCTTATCTATGTCGAGAGCCTCCCCGACAGCACTGCCTAACACCATGCTTAAAATAAGGAGCATGACTCTTTCATTGTCCATTGCACCTGCTATACCAAGATAGATTATGGAAAGTCCTATGGCGGTTTTTATGATCGTTTCGAACCGTTCGGGCAGCCCTTTTAAAACAAAGCGTCCTAATAAAGCGCACAGCACGATGGAAACTGCATTTACGATGGGACCCAACATTAATAATTATCCTCGCCTTTATATTTTATTGAACTCCCCGGATTTCTACATCGACCCCTATGATGTTAAATGCCGTCATGTTCTCAACCTGCTTTTCTGTCATCTTCTGTAATTCCCTTGCGGTATCAATGAGCATAGCTCCGTATTGCATCAAAACAAACACTTGTATCCTTACACCCTCAAGACTGTTAATCGTGAACACTTTTGAAACAGAGGCTATGCCCGGGATTTGATCAGCCAGATACACGACGATGTCAGTAATTACCTTGTCTGAAAGGTCATATTCACCCAAATAGCTGTAGGTAGGTCTTACTACGGTCTTTTCCAAATAGGCGGTTCTTCCGCCCTTTCCGCGAAATATTCTCAGGGGATCCAGAAAATAGCCTGAAAACTGGCGCTTTATTTGAAAAGTGGGGGCCGGGATTACATGTTTCCCCATTTCTTTTCTTTGTTTTTTTGCAGCTTCTCTTTGATTTTCTGTAGTGATGCTTTCTATAGGGATCATAAGATCTATCTTTGGAAGATCGAGGCGCTTTACAATTTTCAAAATCATATCATATGAAGTTCCTAAAACCAGAATGCTTTTTGGATTTACCTCCTTGATTTTCCTTTTAACCAGATTAGCATGCTCCTCGGCTGTAAAAAGCGCGGTCCTGACGGCTCCGATTTTCGTCTTCTGCCGCTTTGCGGAGATTCCTGCCGCCACTAAATTCCCATGAATAAATAGACCGTCATCTATGATGCTTTCAATATCCATTTGCCGGCACAGATTCATAGCCTGATAACTTTTTCCTGTACCGCTTTTCCCATAGAGCCCATAGATTTTCATAAGATACCGAGCCTTCCGTAAAATGGACAAAGTCCTGGCGCTTAAGATCGCAGGTTTTCGCCGTTATGAAAAATTGATAATTTGCTAACGATTGTGTATTGTTATGTATTATCAGTTCTGCTATAATAGTCATGCTTATCAAAAGCTTTATGAACAATACTTAAGGAGGATTTCATCATGGCTTACGTTATTAATGATTCTTGCATTGCTTGCGGTGCATGTGCTCCGGAGTGCCCCACAGAAGCAATTTCCGAGGGGGACCCCATCTATGTCATAGATCCTGACAAATGCATCGACTGCGGCGCCTGCGCCGACGTGTGTCCCGTGGATGCCCCGGTAGAATCATAATACATAGGAAGTATGAATAACCGTTCCCTAAGAAACGGTTATTTTTCTTTTTGTCTTTATTATCCTATTGCTCCTTGCGACTGATATAGTACGCCAGCGTATTCAAACTGTCGCTTAAATGAACATTTTCCAATATGGTATCCCCGGAAATATCGATGTCCATCGGTGCAAAATTCCAGATCCCTTTTACCTTTCCTTCACAGAGCCTATCAGCTACATTTTGAGCGCTAGTCTTAGTGGTGCAGATAATGCCGATATCCACATTATTTTCTTTCAAAAAATCATCCAGCTTTTCATAATCCTGAATCTCGATTCCATTTATACTTATCCCGATAAGTTTGGGGTTTACATCGAACATTCCGGCCACTACAAAACCTGCCTTATAGTAATTCGCATAATTAGCTATAGCCTGACCCAGATTACCGGATCCCACTATTATCATCCTGTATTCCCTGTCTAACCCGAGTATGGATCCGATCTGCGTATATAAGCTTTCTACATTGTACCCATATCCCTGCTGTCCGAATCCGCCAAAATTGTTGAGATCCTGTCGTATTTGGGATGCGGTATATCCTATCAGTCCGCTTAGTTCGTTGGAGGAAATTCGCTCGACCCCCTTTTTTTTCAAATCATTCAGGGCTCTCCTGTACCGCGGCAGTCTCCTTATGACTGCATTGGAAATTCTGTTGCTACCTTTCATTTTATTCAACTCCAAATTCAAATATATAATTAAATAGTTAAGTACCGTTACATTTGTTAGTATAGCATTTTTTGACTGGATATACAATTAAAAAAATGGTACTGTTACATTATTAACACACTTTTTAACAGATCCGGAGATGAGATATGATTCTTTTATCAGCAGACAGAATAACTAAAAGCTATGGCGCAGATACAATATTTACCGATGTATCCTTCAACATCCATAAGGGAGACCGAATTGGAATAGTAGGTGGAAACGGAGCCGGTAAAACAACGCTCCTGTCTATACTTTACGGCAGCGAGATTTATGACAACGGAAAGCTTTACTTAAGAGAGGGCGTCAGCCTTGGTCTTTTAAAACAAAAGGATAACTTTATATCCGAAAAAACGATACACGAGGAAATGCTGTCGATTTTTGCTGAAATCATCGAAATGGAAAATGAGCTGGCTTCTCTGTCACAGCAAATTGCCGCAACCGCGGCCAAGGATGAAAGCCTGCTTAAAAAACTATTACATCGATATGACTGTTTATCGGAAAGTTTCGCAAAAAAAGACGGATATGGCTACCAAAGCGAGATTAATGGTATCCTTTCTTCAATGGCATTTCCAAAGGAGACTTACACCAAAAAAATCGAAGAACTGTCGGGAGGTGAAAAAACCAGGCTATCATTAGCATCTTTGCTCCTTCGCAAACCCGATATTCTTCTTTTGGACGAGCCTACAAACCACCTTGACATAGGAACGCGCAAATGGTTGGAAGAATACCTTAAAACATACGGTGGCACCATAATTTTGGTTTCCCATGACCGCTATTTTCTAAACTTGACTGCAGAGCGAATACTCGAAATAGAAGATCATAAATTGACAACTTATGAAGGCAACTACAATGCTTATATAGAGGAAAAGCAAAGGAATCGGGAAACGGCGGAAAGAAAATACCTTCACGAAAAACAGGAAATCGACAGGCAGGAGGAGATTATCCGCAGACTTAAACAGCACGGCACGGAAAAGCTGGCAAAGCGGGCGCGTTCGCGGGAAAGGCAGCTTTCAAATACAAAGAGAGCACAAAAACCCCTAAGCGAAAATGCAAAAATAAAAATCAGATTCAGGCAAAAGTTTCGCAGTGGCTTCGATGTGCTGACTTTAAGGGATCTTTCAAAGAGCTTCAATGAAAAAAGAAAATCAAAATTTCTTTTTGAAAACATCTCCTTTGAAATTAAAAGAGGTGAGCGAATTTGCATGGTAGGGCAAAACGGTATAGGCAAAACCACCCTGCTCAGAATTATAACAGGTCTGGTAACCCCTGATTCAGGGCATATGCAATTAGGACACAATGTTCTTTTGGGATATTACGACCAGGAACAAAACCTTTTATCCCCTGAAAATACCGTTTTGGAGGAGCTGCATACAGCCTACAGGCTTTATTCTGAACCGGAGCTTCGGACTTTACTGGGGCGTTTTCTTTTTAAGGATGACGATGTATTTAAAAAAGTCATCGAGCTATCGGGAGGTGAAAAAGCAAGGCTATCGTTGTTGAAACTGATGTTGACAGGATCTAATTTTTTGATTATGGATGAACCGACAAATCACCTAGATCTCTTATCCAAGGAGGCCTTTGAAGATGCTCTTTTGACCTTTCCCGGTACGTTGCTTTTGGTCTCCCACGACAGATATTTATTAAATAAAATCCCGACCCGGATTTTAGAGTTAAGCGAATACGGTATAGAAAACTT
>CAYRNC010000040.1:9933-11115 GCA_964425645.1 uncultured Oscillospiraceae bacterium
AAGGGAGGATGGACCCACCAATCCTAAAGATAATGCTGCCTTAATGAAGAAAAAAGAACGGAAAAGCAATAAGGAAAGGGAAGCAAAAAGGCGCAGGCGAGAAAAGGAAATAAAAGCAGAGGAGGCCCTTATTGCCAAAATTGAGGAAGAAATTCGAACAATTGAAGCCAAAATAAGCCTAGAGGAAGTCGCCTCCGATTATCAAACCTTGTTGGCCCATTCAAAAGAATTGGATGTCGCCAAGAAATCCCTTGAGACGGCATTGCACAAATGGACAGATCTGCACGAGGAATAAAAGATTTAAAGAAATAAGGTGTTGCAGTATTCAGAGCTGTAACTTATAATAGGTTTGACAAAAAAGCCGTAATCTTAAGGATCGCAATTATTGGAGGTAAGCTATGATATTTGAAAAGATAAAGGAAATTATCATTGAGCAGTTAGGTGTCGATGAGGATACAATAACAATGAATACGCACCTGATGAAGGATTTAGAAGCTGATTCCCTGGATGCTGTAGAGATCATCATGGCTATCGAGGATGAATTTGACATTGAGGTCCCCGATGAGGACGCAGAAAAGTTCCAGACTATAGGCGACATTGTCCGATATGTAGAAGACAATATGAACTAATATTCTCTAGATCAATTCCAATGCCGGGTAAGCGTCCATATAAAGATCATCGCTATGCCCGGCTTTGTATTTATAATAGGCGGCGCAGCCTATCATGGCGGCGTTATCCGTACACATGTGTAAAGACGGATAAAACAGAGAGACACCCTCTTTACGGCATCTTTCGACTAAAGCCTTACGAAGCAGGCTGTTGGCAGATACACCTCCTGCAAGCACCAGCTTGTCCATTCCTGTTCTAGCTACTGCCATAATAGATTTATCTGCAAGAACATCAACGACCGCCTGCTGAAAAGCTGCGGCAACATCTGAAACGGAGACAGGCTCTCCTCTTTGCTTTTTTGTATTCACATAGTTTAACACCCCGGTTTTTAAACCGCTGAAACTGAAATCCAAACTGTTCTTCTCAAGCATAATCCTTTTAAATTCAACGCTGTTCGGATCCCCCGACCTTGCCGACTTCTCGATCATCGGACCGCCCGGATAGCCCAATCCCAGGACCCTGGCCACTTTATCAAAGGCTTCTCCCGCCGCATCATCCCTTGTCCTCCCTAGA
>CAYRNC010000040.1:11125-14376 GCA_964425645.1 uncultured Oscillospiraceae bacterium
GAACTTGATAGATACCATAATCCTTTACATGTACCAAATGGGTATGGCCGCCGGATACTACAAGGGAAAGAAAAGGCGGAGCGAGCTTTTTATGATCGATATAGTTAGCCGAAATATGACCCTCAAGATGATGAACACCTACAAGCGGCTTACCTGCAGAAAAAGCGACTGCCTTCGCCGTTGCAACCCCTATCAACAATGCTCCCACAAGACCGGGACCATGGGTTACTCCTACGATATCAACATCTTCCAGTGTGATATCCGCCTCTTCCATAACCTTTTTATAGATTTGGCTTATGTTGGCAAGATGATGCCTGGATGCTATTTCAGGCACAACACCGCCAAATACTTCGTGAATCTCGACTTGGGAGGATATCTCGTTTGCAAGCACCTCTCTTCCATTTTTGACAAGCGCTATCGAAGTTTCATCACAGCTGGTTTCAAATGCCAAGCATATCAATTTGTCATCCCCCATATAAACCTCCGGTCACGGTTTCTCATTCATCAACGTCTGACGTGGTATCACGGTATCCATTCTCACCGCGCAACGACTGTCTGCCGTCAAATGTCTGCAGTTTTCACATGACTGATAATCAGTCATATTAAAGGAATTCACATCCCGCCTTCTTTCAAAACGGCTGCAACTTGAGGCAGCGGTCAGCATTTCATCGCCTGCATAAAAATCTCTGTCATCATAATAGCGTTTGCCCATCTGTTTCCTCCTTTATACCACTGACTGAATGTTAGTTTATTCAGTATTAGTATTTCAGAGATGAAACATTTCTATTCGACACTCCAAGATGCCACATGATTAAAGCATCCTCGCCGTTATCATCATAATATCCGGGTCTTACGCCCATGAGCGAAAACCCCATTCGCAGGTACAGACCGATAGCGGGGCTGTTTGACCTTCTTACCTCTAATGTAAATTTGTCAATACCCTGTTTTGATGTTTGCTTCATCAGTTGGAAAAGCAGCTTTTTGCCCAGTCCCTTCCTCCTGAAATCCGGATGAACGGCTATATTGGTGATATGCCCTTCTTCCAATATCCTCCAGAGCCCCGCATAGCCTATTATAAAGCCGTTTAAATCAGCCACAATATAGACCGCAAATTCATTTTCGATAATTTCCTGCAGAAAGGTCTGCTCGCTCCAAGGCAAAGTGAAGCATATCCTGTCTAAACGAGTTACAGAGGCGATATCCTTTTCCTCGGCACACCTGATAACCGTCTCCCTCATCCTTTCGCCTTTCTTTCTTCCAGCTTCCTTTGAGCTTCAGGTTTTCTAAGATATACGGGTTTTACATCCATGCAGGACTGCACCTTCCCCTGTGCCAAAAGCGTTGCTGAAAGTCTGGCTATCGATGATGCCTTTTGATAGCGGTTGTTTACATCAGCAAAAAGAAATAAATTCTTTGCGTTTTGCGCATCGATTTCATCCTTGTAGCGATCAACCCCGTCGCCAAACAGCATAGACTTCCCCATTTTCATTTTATTATAACTTTTTATCTTATCCAGGTAATCGCGTATATCATACGCGCCATCGGGAAAAAGCCGATGCACTGTATCTTCGTCTTTGTAGTAGGCGCCGCCATACACCTGATCCCTCCTGGCGTCAAAAATAGGACAGTAAATTCCATCGAAATCAGGTGCGTTAAAAGTAAAGGCCATAAGGGTAGGGACAGGTATGACGGGAAGATTTTTTACCTGAGCCAAAGCTTTTGCCGTAGCCATTCCTATGCGGATTCCGGTAAAGGATCCGGGGCCTTCGGATACGGCAACATGAGTCACATCGTCTATCGTCAATCCACATGTCTTAAGCAGATCCCTTATCATTGGAACAAGATATTGGAGATGCGAAAACCTCTGATCCCCAATTATCTCCTTAACATGTCCCCTTTCATCCATTAAAGCCGCAGATGCAAAGAGTCCTGTAGTTTCTATAGCTAATACCCTCATAAATTATCCACCGTATATATTCGCCTATCCTGCCCGTTCGCATATTCCATATGTATATGGAGCACATGCTCAGGTAAAGAGCCCCATATCCTGTCAGCCCATTCGATTACGCAAACTCCATCCATATAAAAGTAATCGGAAAACCCCAATTCATATATCTCATCTTCACTCTCAATGCGATACATATCAAAATGATAAAGAGGTAATCTGCCCCCCGTATACTGTTGCATTAAAATGAAGGTGGGACTGCTTATGATCGCTTCAATTCCGAGCCCTTTTGCTATAGCCTTGGTCAGCGTGGTTTTTCCTACGCCCAGATCACCTGTGAGCGCAATCACCGTTTTCGGTTGCAGCCCTTGTGCCAGCTTCAGACCAAAAGATTCCGTTTCTTTTTCGCCATCTATAATTATTTTGCTTTCCTTATTACTCATCTATGCAAAAACCTGGCTATAGGCTTGTAAATTAAAAATGTAATTACGGAGTTAATTGCCGCTTTCAGTAGGTTAAACGGCAGAAAGATAGGTAAAACCATTGCTATTATGGCCTGAACCGGGACACCGATATAAAGTGGTGTAACGATCAGATTCCATCCTACCATAATTACGGTCATAATCAAAGATCCGACTGCCAAAGCTAAAACAGCTGTCTTTTTTGTCTTGTGTCTTTTATAAATTAATCCTGCAACTAGTACGAAAGAACCGGTAGCCATCATGTGCATAAAGAAACCTATGATCCCATCCCCGGCCAAAGGAAAAGCCTGTATGAAGCTGACTACAAAAGTTATGGACAACCCTGCCAGAGGACCAAATGCAAATGTGCTTATTAATATGGGTATATCTGCAGGATCATAGACTAACTGGGGGAAAAGTGGATAGGGTATCCTGATCAGCAGCATAAGAGCAAGGGAAATTGCGGCAAGCATAGCCATTTTGGCGAGCCTGGCGGTTTTTTCAGTACGATTCATTTTCAAATTCCTCCTTATTTCGGCATATATGCCATAGTCACTTTTAGGAATCTGTCAGGAAAAAGCAAACCCCGGGAATTATCCCAGGGCAACAAACGCATCATAAATTGATCTCGCGTTTCTTTCATCCGGACTGTCTTTGCGATGACGCAAAACCGTCGGTACCGGAATCTAACCGGTTCTGCCTTAATGGCTCGCGGACTTGTAGCATTCACTCTTTACCGCCGGTGAGGAATTTCACCTCGCCCTGAAACAGATCTTATTACCGCTATAAATTATATGTCCTTATTCAGCCTTTGTCAACTGTTGTATGGCATCGGCGTAAATTTT
>CAYRNC010000041.1:0-1398 GCA_964425645.1 uncultured Oscillospiraceae bacterium
ATATCCACCGAAGATTCAGAGACTGCAGCAATATCTGAATAAAAAAAAGATTCAAGAAGGGCCCGATAACAATTCGGGTCCTTTTATTTTTTATAGATACATTAGAGGGGTCATATCCATATCAAAGAGATCTAATCTTTTGATGGAGGCATAAACGTCATCAAAATGTTTGTCGTTATAATCAAAAATAGCTTTCAAAAGCATGATGGGATTAAGGTAGGCGTCGCCTCCCGCACGAATTATCACCGAAAATTTAAGCCTTTTTTCATTTCCGATGATTCTAAATTCAAAAATGAGGGGCCTGATATCAATCCTTATATCGCGGCCGCTCTTACTTTTCTTATTCACAAATATGTGCTCCTTTTTCATGAATGAATCAAGATCCATATCGATACATCCATTATTATAAGAAATCTCATAAGAAGCCCATGATACTAAGGATGAAACGGATTTTTTACGGTCAACCTTGCGACAATCCAACACAGCAATTCCTGAAGGAAGCGTACATGAAAGCCGCTTTCCGATATAGGAAATTTCGTAGTTCATATCCGTTTCAAATTCCAGATATTCGCCTGTACTTTCAAAACCCAGTGACAGTGGTTGTGCGATTGATATGCGGGGATGCGGATTATATCCTTTGGAATATAAAAGGCTAATGGACGCCCTTCTGAATGCTCTTTTAAAAATGCGCATCGTATCGAGGTGTGACACATATTTAATTTTACCTTCTTTACTGAATTTTAGAATATACTTGATCAATCCGTCACCGCCCCCTTGCAAAAATTCATGAGACCACACCCTGTACATCCTTGCCTGCAATCTTTCGTAATCTCCCCTTTCAATGCCTTTTCCCATTCCGATAGGAGGTATTCTTTGGAGACGCCGCATGACAAGATATCCCAAGGGAGGATCCTTTCAAAATCAATCTGTCCAAAAGTGTAAAAATCAGGATCGATCGACGCCTCCTCAAACGCAGCCATCCACAATGAATAGTTAAAGTGCTCCCTCCAGGCGTCAAACTTGCACCCCTTTTCCCAGGCCTTAAGTATGACCTTTCCAAGTCTCCGATCTCCTCTTGCCAGCACCGCCTCAACCTTGCTTTGATTTCCGTCATGATAATTCAATCTTACTCCCGGAATCTTAAGGCACATCTCTTTCAATTTTTTATGCTTTTGTTCCATAGATTCCACACTGTCTTGTGAAACCCATTGAAACGGAGTATGAGCTTTCGGTACAAAATTAGATATGCTGACAGTGAGTTGAAATTTTTCGCTTTTACGGTTTTTCTTATATTTCTTGAAAAGAAACATAATGTTTGATGCGATATCCGCAATTCCTTCCAAATCTTCATCTGTTTCGGTGGGAAGGCCTATCATAAAATAAAGTTTGATGCTGTTC
>CAYRNC010000041.1:1408-14271 GCA_964425645.1 uncultured Oscillospiraceae bacterium
TGATCCCCGAGAGAGCTGCCAGGTATATGATGCTGTTCCACCCAAGCTGCATCGCCTGCTCCATTGAATCATAGATATCATCATCCGTAATAGTTTTATTTATAACATTTCTGAGCCTTTGAGTCCCGGCCTCCGGGGCAAAAGTAAGACCGGTTTTTTTGTAAACCTGAATCTCCTTTAATATCCTAAATGAGGATGCATCAAGACGCAGAGAAGGAAGCGATAAGGCAACATTATTGCCTTTATTGATCTCCATCAGTTCTGTGACCAGAGGTTCTATCTCGGAATGGTCATTACTGGATAAAGACAGAAGGGATAATTCATCGCAACCCGTATTTAATATCTGGTTCTTTGCCAGCTCTATAATTCTGTCCTTAGTTCTTTCCCTCACCGGTCGATAGATCATGCCGGCCTGACAGAAGCGGCAGCCTCTTGTACATCCGCGGAATATCTCTACCACTGCCCGGTCATGGACAACCTCAATCATTGGAACAATAGGTTTAGAAAGATAGTTCGTTTTATCAAGATCCCTTATACAGTTTTTAGTCACCAAACTCGGCGCCTCCGGCTTTAATTTTACAATGTTTCCTATAGTACCGTCGGCGCGATAAACATGTCTGTAAAATTCCGGAATGTACACTCCCCTGATATCCGCTATATCAAAAAGATATTCCTGCCTTCTCCCTTTGCGCCTTTTCCATGTGCGATATCTGTCTAAAACTGAAGGGAGGACCTCCTCCGCTTCACCCAGAATAAAAAAATCAAAGAAATCTGACAGGGGCTCAGGATTGTAGGCACATGGTCCTCCCCCTATTATAAAGGGGTCGCCTTCTTCCCGTTCATCCTTATTAACAGGAATTCCCGCAAGATCAATCATGTTGACAATATTGGTATACGACAGCTCGTATTGAAGGGTAAACCCGAAAAAGTCAAGCTCTTTTACCAGCGAGTTGCTTTCGATGGTAGAAAGAGGAACGGCGTCGGCCCTCATGATCGCTTCCATATCTAAACCCGGCGCAAATATCCTTTCGCAGTAAGCATAATTCAGATCGTTAATCAGCGCATACAGTATTTCAAGGCCCAGGTAGGACATCCCTATTTCATAGGTATCCGGGAAAGCAAAACCAAAATGAACCTCTACATCGTCCGGGTGCTTTTTAACAGAATTAACCTCACCTCCGATATATCTTCCGGGCTTTTGGACTTTTTTTAAAAGCTCGTCCCATCTTTTTAAAATCATATTCGGTTCTCCCTTTCTAATTGCTTATAAATTTTTTTTAACTTGCCATAGGAGTAACGGGAGTCCTCTTTTCCGGCAAGGTACAGGTTAATCGCCAATGCCGGAATCAGCATGTTGATTAAATTGTATTGTATCAAGTATATGCCAAAAATGAAAAGAGTAATTAGAAAAATAACAGAAATAATGCCGGATATCCTTTCGGCGCGCTCCGCATTTAAAAAATGCAACAGATAAATATTAACAACCCTTCCCCCATCAAGAGGATAAAAGGGCAGTAAATTAAACAAAGCAAGCGCCAGATTTGAAAATATCGCCGCCTTAAAATAATATGTCGGGAATGCGATATCCGCAAGATAAAACAGACTTCCGGCCAGCAGATTCGAGAATGGTCCTGACAGGTGGACCAATAATCCGTCAGCCGGGGCAACTTCACTTTCATATAGCTTAAGCCTGCCGCCAAAAAGACATGCAAAGATACACACAGGCCTGTAACCGAGCATTTTAGCTACCCAACAGTGGGACAGTTCATGCATTAAAGAAAAACATGCAAACATAATGGCAAGAAGTCCATTTCCCATTAAGAAAAGCAAAAATAGCAGCAAAAAGAAGGATGGGTGGAATTTGAAAGCCAAACTGTTCATCAGCGTTTCAGATATACCAATGGATCAACGAGCTTGCCTGCCGCCCTGATTTCAAATGTAAGATTGTTTTCATCACCTGCATATACCGTTCCTATAATTTGACCCCTTCTTACCTTTTCCAATGCCTTGATATAGACCCTTGAGCAGCCTTTATAGGTGCTGTAAAGCTCGTTGCCGTGGGATATCCGTATGCATTTTCCGTCATCCGAATCAACAATTTCAACAACGGTTCCCCCGGCGGCCGCATATACCTGAAGCTCTTCTTTGGCTTCGTATCTGATAACTTTGCCGCTTCCGACAGAGGCGTCAAGACTGCCAATGCCGTCTGTAGGCTCTGAAAACTCTGTGCTTCGACTGTTGTCATGAATAGCCGCCACCATAGTAATTGTTCCATCTTTTAATTTGCCGAAAGACGACTTTATACCTTTTCCGATATCCGCCCCGGTATAATTTGCAAGTACATTTGCTTCTGTTATTTTAAGAGCCTTATTTGTTATAGCTGTATCCATCATTTTAATCGCTATTATGAATAAAAGAATGAGGGCAGAGATGATAACCTGCCTCAGCAGTTTTTTTGAGAATGTTCCTTTCCGCCGTTTTAATAAGCGGCCTCTTCTTGATGACATGAAAAGACCTCCCGCATGTCGATTATACAGCATATGACGGGAAGTCCTCGTTAAGAACAACTCATATCAGAAGTTCATCCATAGATTGCCCTATTACATCCTCCACTCTTTTTCTAAACCTTATATTCTCCTTCATGCGCTGCCTGATTCTGTTCACCACCAAAGGATCGTCCCTGTATTTATCGAGCACCGCCTGCATGCGCTTTTCTATTCCCACGTATTTATCCTCTTTTACCATTCGATCTGACAAGCATAAAATATCCTGCTCCGTAATATCCTTTTTTAATGGATCCGTAACATAAAACATATGACACTTGATTAAATCCGCCACCCCGGAATACCCGTGTTTTAAAGCTATTTCCGCCCCCTTTGCCCCGTGATTTTCATGAATTCTTGCAATATCGTGGAGCAAAGCAGCAGCTTCGAGGAGCTCAAGATTCATATCAAAACCTTTTTCTTTAAGTGCATTTGCTATTTTCAATGCGACTTCATTTACTTTATGGCAGTGCCTTACAACATGGGCAGGTGTTTTATATTGTTCAAGCAAAGAAAGGCATTCCTCTTTTTTTGGTATGAGATTATTGCCACCGCAGAACAGGCAACCCTCCTCACGACCTATACAGTTTTTACATTTTTCTGAGGGCAGTTTTGATTTGTCCCGAACTGCCATAAAAAATCCGCCGCAGCTTTTATCCGGCTTTATTTTCCCCTCTTCGTCGACAGATATGCCGATAAGATCTGAATCCATAGCGTTAACCATATCTAAAAGTTTCTCCCCTTTCATCCCATAAAAACCGGGGCCCAAAGAAAAAGAAAGATAGGAGTCGGGGTAATGTAAAGATGCTTCAACAGCAAGATGATCGCGCAAAAGCCCTCTGGTGCCTTTTAAAAAAGCGCTGCCCCATAAATCAGCATAATATTGTTCCATCAGGTTCTGTTCCTGAAAACTGCAGGACCCCACAGTCAACAGATATGCATAGATATCAAGTACATTGTCCTTAGGAATCTGCTCAAACGCGGTACATTTGAAACATGTATCTCTTATCGCTATGGTATCGTCGTTAAAGGCACTTTGTCCCAATGAGGTCACAATAGATGCGGGATCCAGTCCGAATCTTCCGTTTTGCAACACCGTTACTGCCTGATCCATAAGATCTTCATAAAGGCAATTATCTTTGCTCAGACCGCAGGCATGAACAAAGTCTTCCTTTGCATAAGGCAGTACAGCATCGTAGTTGAAATGAAGAAGTTGATTGTTCATGTGCCCTTGTCCCTTTATCTGTCTGTTTACCTTTTAATTTTAGCACAGTATCTTACACTCGTAAATGTATATATGCCTTCTTTATCTTTCAGGCAATTGACATTATATAAAACTTAATGCTATAGTTAATATCGTAGTTAACAAAAATTATGGAGTATTTATGTTATGACTTATGCAAATATGCTGAATCAAATCATCGCCGACAGCGAACTGTCGCTGCGACAAATTGCAAAACGCTGTAAAGAACTTAATCTGTCGATAACCCCCTCTTACATTTCGCAGCTGAAAAATGGGAAACTGCCACCTCCGACGGAGGAGGTGTCTTTAGTATTGTCAAAGGCCTGCGAATCAAAATTGCAGGCGGAACTGGTATTTTTGGGCTACATGGAAAAAGCCCCCGCTTTGGTAAAAGAATATATGCTGGCCTCATCTTCGGTTAACAAGGCGCTGCTGTCATCTTTATGCAAGGCCAGCGGACAAGATTTCACAAAAGAAATGGATGCCTACATACGTGACCTTGATGTTTTAGCAGCTTTAAACATGTCCTCAGACTTTATAAGCATGGATAATCCGCAGGATTCAGCGGATCTTATAAAGGAGATCATGCTGTCTGCCGGCATGCCTACTGAAGCGGATACAAAAGGAGACGTTATAAACTTCTTCCAAGCAGATAATTCGATGCAGCCCTTAATCCCAGCTCATGCCTTAATTTATATCATGCCCACAAGAACAGATTTGTTAAAAGATAGGGATATTGTAGCTTTTTATCCCACTGGCAACAACATTGCAGCTCTAAGGCGAATTTATTTTACTAAGAATCAAGTGCTGTTAATTCCGGATGACAAAAACCATGAAGTCTATACGGCAAAGGATATGGATTCCATAAGGTATATAGGAAAAGTCGTATCCTTTAAGGTAGATCTATAGTAAACAGCTTCTGTCCGAAGGATCCCATACAAGTGCTGTCACTTCTCCATTATCTATTTTCATGTCTGCCGCTTCCTGCAGAGGGATCCCGAGTAAATTTGATAAAATAACTTTGATTACACCTGCATGTGTTACAATGCAGATATCGTTTGGTGTTAAAACAGCCAGTTGATTGAGCTTTTTCATAACCCTGTACTGAAGATCATAAAAATTTTCACTTTTATTTCCGATCTTGTATTTCAACAGATTTTTTCCCCTGTATTCATATTCATCGGGAAATTTATTTTTAAATTCACTTACATACATTCCGTCCAGCTGTCCCAACGACATTTCTCTGAATTCTTTTACCGTCACGATATTTATACCGCAACTATTCTCCATTTGAACTTCGCTTATGATTTTCGCCGTATCGTAAGCCCTTTTTAAGTCACTTGTATATATTACCCGGACACCGCCATGCAGCGTTCTAATAATTTCGCCGGCTTTCTTTGCCTGAACCATTCCCTTGTTGCTTAAAGGTACATCGGCCTGTCCTAAAAGGATTGGCTCCTTATGCTGCTTTATTTGGCCGTGTCGAATGAGAATCAATTTCCTTTTTATGCTCGGCAGGCGCCTGCCTCCCATTTTTAAATAATCTTCCAGTTCCCGATAATCCTCCGGGGTGTCCATATCCATAACGACGGTCTCTTCAGGTACTTCCAAATGGATCATATCCTCCCTTTTTTTGTCGGTTATCTGTTTCATCCCTTTATTTGCATCGCCGGCTAAAATCCTTCCCAAATAATTATTCGGAAGATAAAGCGGATGGCCTTTTTTTCCCCGGTAGCAGGGCACAATCATCTTATCCGCATAATGTTCTTTCTGTTCCAACATAGCCTTATATATCTTTGGCGAAATCAAAGGGCAATCCACTGGCACTAAAAAAAACCCCTTATATGAAGAACGCTTATTCTTTAAACATACAGCGCCTGCCTGTATGGAAGAAAACATCCCCTGTGAAAAAAGCGGATTAAAGCACTCTTTGACACCGTACTTTGAAATTAACGGTCCCAGTTTTTCGCTTTGGTGGCCTGTTACGGTTACAATGGGATCAATACCCGCTTCTTTAAGAGTTAGCAGCACGTGTTCCAAAACTGAAATTCCTCCTAAAGAAAGCAGGGGTTTAAAAGAACCCATCCGGGAAGAATATCCTGCAGCAAGAACAATGGCAGCCGCTTTATTTTCCATGGCCTGCCCTCACCATTATCATCTGGGCTACAATGCTTATTCCGATCTCTTTGGGAGTTTCAGCGAATATGGGGAGCCCAATAGGAGTATACACTTTTTCAAGCTGTTCCCGAGAAAACCCGTCCTGTTTGAGTTTCTCCATAATTTCGGCTACCTTAGTCCTGCTCCCTATCATTCCTATATAGGCTGCTTTATGTTCCAAGGCATTCTTAAGGACATGATAGTCCCCCCTATGCCCTCTTGTAACTATTATGATATAGCTATTTGAATCGGTACTTAATCCTTTAAAAGCCTGTTCATAATTTTCCAAAACGATCAGCCTTTCAGCATCAGGGAAACGCTCTTTCCCGGCATATTCCTTTCTGTCATCGAGAACTACAGTTGTAAAATCCACATAGCGAAGCAAAGGTTCTATAGCTTTCCCGACATGTCCGCCGCCGAATATGTAGGCAACGGAATTGTTTAAAGGCCCAAACAGATCTTCTAAAATCGGTTCCGAATCTACGTACTCAAACCTTACCTCCGCATCACCGCCGCAGCGCATATCCATGTCCAGCTTATCTTCTTCATGCAGCTGAAATCTCATTGTCCGGCCTTTTTTCGTTCGAAATATTTCCTGACACATCTTCTCCGCCATTGCTTCCAAAGCTCCCCCGCCTATCGTTCCATATGTTTTCCCGTCCTTAGCCATGAGTAAAACAGCGCCCTTAGACCTGGGGGTCGATCCATAAGTATCGACAATAGTAGCTGCTGCAAAGGATTCGCCCATATCGAGCATATCCCGGGCTATTTTTCTTACCTGTTTCATAGTTGTTCCTCCTGGTATAGCAATAAAATTTAATGCATTTTTTTAAAATCCCGCTTCTCTACCCTTTCAAGACGCTTTAAAATGCTGCCGCACGGGCAGGGAGAAATAAGAAAACGGCTGATGTCACCTGTTCGATACCTTATCAAAGGCATGGCCTTCCTGGTCAAGGTAGTAAACACTATTTCCCCTTTTTCGCCGTCCGGAAGCCTCCTTCCGGTCTTTGGATCTATTATCTCTATATAAAGATCCGCCTCTCTTAAGTGATAGCCCTTCCTTACGTGACAGCTTACAGCACAACCGAGCCCCATCTCTGTCATTCCGTAATGTTCATATGCTCTGCAACTCCATATTCTTTCAATCATTTGACAGGTACTGTTTGAAACAAAATCAGTCGTCAACAACACGGACCTGACAGTGCTACCAAAAAGTCGCCTTCCTTCCTCTTTAACGGATAAATCCCTGCGCGCCACTGTAAGGATTTGATCAGGATTACCGACAATGGAGGTAATTTCATTGTTGCCGATCACCTTCAGTACATCATACGGGTCATCCATCAAACCATAGGGAATCGGCTTTGCACCGAGCCTTTTAAGCCCCAAGCGAAGCAAATCGCCTACAGATCCGGGACTTTTACAGGGTAAAAGAATCAGAACCCTGTCCTTACTGTCCACAAGGTTTTGCATGCCGTGGTGAAAATAGTCTATAGTGAGTTCCTGATCTTTTTCCGTGTAATACACTTTCTTTCGAAGACCGGTTGTACCGGATGTGTTTAAAGATACGATGCGGCTTACCGCCTGCTTAGGGACACAGACCATATCCTCTGCGCATTCCGACAGTTCCTTTCCGGTCGTAAAAGGCAATATTTCGATATGGGTCGTGTTTTGAAAAGTGCTAAGATCAAAACCCCTGAGCTTCTCTTTGTAAAATCGACTGTTGTTCATAACCAGCTTAAGCGTTTCCATTATTTTTTGCAGCTGGAAATTCACCAGTTCGGTTCTGCCAAGTCTTTGGTCTCTTGAATTTATTTTCCTTTTAATCCACTCATCAAGGTAAAGGGGAGGATGTGCTTTTATCTGTTCAATCATCGTAATATTCCAGCTCATAACCGTAAATGCGCACAGTATCGCCGTCTTTCAGCCCCATTTTCTTCATTTGATTCAAGCCGCCGCGTTTATCGATGTATTTATATAAATAATGAATGGAGCCCATATCGTTAAAATTTGTGGATCGGTAAATTTTCTCCAGATGCTTTCCGGTAAGAACAAAGGTCTTTCCTTCCTTGGAGCAGAAAACTTTATGGTCGTCGGTTTTTTCAGTTTCAACAGCCTCTGTCCCTAATTCTTTCAAAGGAGGAAGATCCTCCAAGGCGGCAAATACAGCAGACATTAACAATTTAACGCCTTCCTGCGCGATCGCCGATATGGGAAATATCGAATAACCCTTGTTTTCCATTGCAGTTTTAAATCTTTCCACTTGATCCTTTGTTGCCAGATCAATCTTATTTGCGACGACAAGCTGCGGTTTTTGAGCGATTCCGGCTTCGTATGACGCAAGCTCTTTATTTATCAAGTCAAAATCAGAAACAGGGTCCCTGCCTTCAGATCCGGATACATCTACAATGTGAATCAAAAGTCTGGTTCGTTCAACATGCCTTAAAAACTCAAGTCCTAATCCGGCTCCCTTATGGGCCCCTTCGATCAGTCCCGGTATATCTGCCATCACAAAGCTCTTGTCAAAGCATTTTACAACCCCCAGATTGGGGGATAAAGTAGTAAAATGATAGTTGTCTATCCCGGGCTCAGCCCTTGTGACCGCTTTCAAAAGCGTGGATTTTCCTACGTTAGGGAAGCCAAGCAAGCCAACGTCTGCCAACAGTTTTAATTCAAGCCTGATTTTTTTCTCCACAGCCGTTTCACCTGCTTCAGCGAAATTCGGGGCCTGCCTTACCGAGCTTTTGAAATGGGCATTTCCTTTACCGCCCCTGCCGCCCGTTAAAACGATAAAGCTTTCACCGGTTTTCGCCATATCCTTTATCATAAGGCCCGAATCATCATCGAAGATCACCGTCCCTACAGGAATGGGAATGACAAGATCGCTCCCGCTTTTCCCAAACTGTTTTTTCTTACGACCGTCCCCGCCTTTTTCAGCCTCATATTTTTTTTTGTAGCGAAAATCCAGCAGTGTACTCATATTTGCATCTGCAAAAAACACCACGTCACCGCCGTTACCTCCGTTGCCGCCATCGGGGCCTCCATTCGGAACAAAGGGTTCCCGCCGGAAGGAAACGCAGCCGTCTCCCCCCTTTCCGGACTTTATGGTAATTTTAGCTTTATCCGCAAACATCATTTCCCCCGCAACTAATATGAAAGCCTCTATCGATATAGAGGCTTAAAGCTATGCTTCTTTTGGATATACACTTACCTTTTTTCTGGTTTTCCCGAGCCTTTCAAATTTTACAGTGCCCTCGATCTTTGCAAAGAGAGTGTCATCTCCTCCTTTGCCTACATTGTTTCCGGGATGAAGCTTTGTGCCTCTTTGCCTTACCAAAATGCTTCCGGCACTGACGGTCTGACCGTCTGATCTTTTAACACCCAGCCGTTTCGCCTGACTGTCGCGCCCGTTTCTGGTACTTCCTACGCCTTTTTTGGATGCCATTTCGTCACACCTCCTTCAGCTTTGCGGTTATCCGATAATTATCACTGATTTGCAAAGGCAATAGTTTCAATTCTCAGCTTTGTATACGGCTGTCTGTGCCCTTGCTTTTTGCGATAATTCTTTTTCGACTTAAATTTAAAAACAATAACTTTTTTACCTTTACCTTTTTCCAAAACGGTGGCTTTGATGCCGACGCCTTCAACATATGGATTTCCTATATCAATTCTGTCACCATCTGAAAAAACAAGTACTCTCTCCAATGTGATTTCGCTTCCGGCATCCGCATCGAGCTTTTCTACGTTGATAACATCACCTTCGCTTACTTTGTATTGCTTTCCGCCGGTTTCCACTATTGCATACACCTTTATTTACCCTCCTTAATCGGAACTCGCCATCACAGGCAGCGCCGCAGCGCATTTTCAAAAGCCTTTTCTGCGCGGTTAACAAACACAGTTAATTTATCATGCTTCACTAAATTTGTCAAATTTATTCGTGGATAACTCCATCTTCATCCACGATCGGTTCTTTTGAGGGATTTAGTGAGGAAATCAACACAAGAGCGATTTCATCCAACATTTCTTTATGTTCAGACAGATAGTTTTTTACGTTTTCCCTGCCTTGTCCTATGCGATCTCCGCGAAAACTGTACCAAGCGCCGGCCTTATCCACAATTCCCATGTTGACGGCACAATCCAAAATATCGCCCTCCCTGGAGATTCCTGCCCCATACATGATATCAAATTCAGCCTGTTTAAAGGGCGGGGCGACTTTATTTTTTACAATCTTTACCCTCGTTCTGTTACCGATTATCTGATCGCCCGATTTTATGCTTTCCACCCTCCTTACATCAAACCGCATGCTGGCATAGAATTTTAATGCTCTTCCTCCAGTCGTAACTTCCGGATTCCCGAACATAATGCCTACCTTTTCACGTAGTTGATTAATAAATATAGCTGATGTGTTGGATTTATTGATGGCCCCGGCAAGCTTTCTAAGAGCCTGGGACATAAGCCTTGCCTGTAGACCCACATGGGAATCTCCCATTTCGCCCTGAATTTCCGCCCTCGGGACAAGAGCAGCCACTGAATCTATGACCACCACATCGATGGCTCCGCTCCGTACCAGCATTTCACAGATCTCGAGTGCCTGTTCTCCCGTATCGGGCTGAGATACTAAAAGTTCATTGACATCTACACCAAGTTTTCCCGCGTATTCAGGATCCAGTGCATGTTCTGCATCTATGAAGGCCGCTTTTCCGCCGTTTTTTTGCGCCTCCGCGATTATATGTAATGCGATGGTAGTCTTCCCAGAGGATTCAGGTCCAAATATCTCGACAACGCGCCCCCTTGGAATGCCGCCGATCCCCGAAGCCAGATCTAGACTGATCGATCCTGTGGATATAGCCTCTATGTTGAGCTTGGTACCTTCGCTTCCAAGCCTCATAATGGCACCCTTTCCGAATTGTTTTTCAATCTGAAGCATAGCCGCTTCCAATGCTTTTTCTTTTTCGCTAAGATTAACCATGATCTCTCCTCCATTAACGGGAACACCTGTTCGCATTGATAATAACTCAATTTAACTAATGGGTCAAGGCTTTTGTCTCATTTTACAACTAAATAGCATTGCTGTCAATATATGGCGGTCATTGTTCTTTAATTATCCTGTTCACCATGTCCAACATCAAGAGCTTGGCATAATTTCTATTCCACACCCTGCTTACGTTGCGTATTTTGGATTCTGAACAAAGCCGCTTTCCATCAAAAATTGCACATATATAAGTCAAACCTACAGGCTTTGTTTCGCTTTCACTCTCGGGACCTGCGATTCCGGTCACAGAAATACATAGCCTGCACCCTGTTATTTTTTTCAGTCCCTCAGCCATCTCGACAGCCGTTTCCATGCTGACGGCCCCAAAGCGTCCCAGAGTTTTCCGACTTACCTGCAATTCCTCCTGCTTTGCCCTATTGCTGTAAGTGACAAGACATCTATCAAATATCCTCGATATACCGGGAATATCGGTCATCGTTTTAGCAAAAAGTCCACCGGTGCATGATTCGGCACTGGCAAAACTTATATTGCGGTTTAACAGTTCCTTCGCGACCACCTGGTGGTATTCTTCTCCATCGAAGCTGTATATATAACTGCCAACCTTATCGCTTATTCTGTTTACCATTTTCGCTACCGCCGCTTCGGCATCTTCCGGCTTCCGCCTTTTTGATGCAACCCGCACAGAACACTCCCCCTCTTTTGCATAGGTAGCGATGGTGGGATCAGTTTGTCCGTTTATCAGATCCAGCAGCTCCGTTTCCAATTTTGATTCGCCTATACCGAACAGGCGGAGAGTTTTATAATAAATGGCGCTGTCTGTCATATTCCCCAGATAAGGGCGCACATGACGTTCAAACATGTGAATCAATTCCCTTGGAGGCCCGGGCATACAAATTATAGTCTTCCCCTTATGTTCTAAGGCAAAGCCCGGAGCTGTCCCGATGTCGTTATCAAAAACTGAAGCCCTGGAAGGGAAATATGCCTGTTTCCAATTGTTATCGGTCATCTCCCGGCCCAGGCGTTTAAAATAGCTTTCAAGCTTATCCATCGATGGACCGTGCGGTACCATTTGATCCTCCAAAACCTCACACGCTATTTCTTTTGTAATATCGTCCTGAGTAGGACCAAGTCCGCCGCTTGTCAAAATGAGATCGCATTCTTTAAAGGTCTGCCGCATTATGTCGGCAAGCCGCCGAGAATTATCTCCTACGGTATGATGGGACATCACATCTATCCCTAACAGGTTAAGTTGCTGGGATAAATACACAGAATTAGTGTTAACCGTTTCCCCAAACAAAAGCTCCGTCCCCACGCTTAGTATTGATGATTTCAATTTGCCACCTTCTTACATGAAAAAAATATGCTTGTTATCAATAATATATTCTGCCCCTGAATAAAGGGTCATAATCACTGCTGCCACAAGAAGCCAGTATCCCGCCGGAAATCCTGTAAATATTGAAAACGGCCAGTCTTTCAGCAAAAGAACCGTCAATGCCGTCATTTGAAGCACGGTCTTAATTTTGCCGGATTTACCTGCAGCTATGACTAAACCCTCTCCTGCCGCCACAGCCCGAAGTCCGGTAATGATAAACTCTCTTGCAAGTATGACGATGACCATCCACCCCGGGATATCACCGAGTTCAACAAGACAAATTAAAGCGGAAGTAACCAGCAGTTTGTCGGCTAAAGGATCCATAATCTTTCCGAAATTAGTGACAAGATTATACTTTCTTGCCAAATAGCCATCGAGCAGATCCGTCAGTGCCGCCACGATGAAGACAGCCGCCGAAGCGTAATAATAGCCCCTTAGCAAAACAATCATAAACACAGGTATCAACAATATCCTCAATATCGTTAATTTGTTAGGCAGATTCAATTTAAACCTCCTCGTATTATATAGTAGTAGTGTTTCAAGTCCCTCTCCAAGGAC
>CAYRNC010000042.1:0-9165 GCA_964425645.1 uncultured Oscillospiraceae bacterium
AAATTATACCTTCCCAAATCGGGGTTTGTCAAGCAATTTTGCCAAAGACTTAATTGCGGCGTATAATCTGTAGGATAGTCACGGGGTTTCAGCAACAGAAGGAACAAAGATTAACTCCCCGTGTTAAAATTGTTTCAGACAAAAGCAAACAAACAAGATCCTGTGGAAACTATTGTGCAATAAATTATCGTGGGAAAAGATATTTGCAAGCGTATTGAAAAAAAGGGTTTGTTAGGTATCGATCAGTTTGTAGCGGAAAAGCATCCGAAAGCTAAAAGGGGACAGAAACCTTCTGAACTGGATTGAAGCAGGTCTAAACAAGATGGCAGAACTTATGGTCTAGCAATAAACAGCCACCAAGCTGCAGGGGATGTTCTATAGCAATCGGAAAATAAAAAAAGCCAAAGCATTCTAAAGGAACATGGAAAGGAACGGCTGCGGAATTTAGCCGGATAACATTGGAGGGGTTGCAAAGCGAAAACTCCACAACAACTTGACACCATCCTGGGTAAATACATTCTTTGACAAAGCAAATAATGGATGGTATGATACATGCATTATAAATACTCGGCCGCACACAAAAGTAGTTGAAAGGGGGATTTAAGAAATGTTTCTATCTTCCGGTAAAGTAATTTATAGTTTTGGCAAGGATCATGCTCCTGTGCTAAAGGTAACGACTCCCGCAGTGATTGATATCGAAACGCTTGACTGTTTTTCCAATCAGCTGCGGGATCCTTCTGATACCATGGAAAAATTAGATTGGGATCGAGTTAACCCGGCCACCGGTCCCATTTATGTAAAAGGAAGCGAAAAGGGTGACGCATTAAAAGTTACCATCAATCGAATCGATCTCAATGAAAAAGGCACAGTATGCTGCCTTGAGAACGAAGGAACACTGGGTCATATGATAGAAGGAACCCATATCCGTATAGCCCCCATTAAAGACGGTATGGTAAATTATCTTGATTTCAATATTCCTGTAAAAAAAATGGTTGGCGTTATCGGTGTGGCTCCTCAAGGCGAACCGATAAGCACAGGGACTCCGGGTTCCCACGGAGGAAATATGGACACATTGATGATTACAGAAGGGGCCAGCGTATATTTCCCGGTTGCCTATCCCGGGGCCTTATTTGCTCTTGGTGATTGCCATGCAGTTATGGGAAATGGCGAAATCGGAGTTTCCGCTATGGAATGCCCTGCCACTGTTAACCTTACTCTAGATGTAATAAAGGGAAAAGCACCGGAATATCCTATGATTGAAAATGAGGAGGCTTTTGCAACAGTTGTGTCAAGGCCCACAGCCGATGAGGCAATATCTCTGGCTACCAAACTGATGTGCCTATTTTTGGAATCGCGAATGCCGTCCTATACCCGTCCGGAGATAATAATGCTTATGAGCCTTGTAGGAAATGTTGAAATCAGTCAAGTAGTTGATCCAAACAAAACAGTTCGATTCGTTTTTCCAAAAAGATACGCCCCCGGCGTTTCTTTTTAGATCATAAATTTCTTATTTTGGTTTTATTCTGAACAAAATGGTGTTCAAAAAGGAGGTAAGTTATGTCAGAACACAAAACCTTAGAAAGTCTGGGCTATAAACAGGAATTAAAACGTACTCTTACCACGGCTGATCTGGTGGTTTACGGACTTATTTTCATGGTGCCCATCGCCCCCTTCGGGATATACGGAACGGTCATGTCCATATCCGAAGGGATGGTCGTACTAGCTTATATGATCGGTATGGTAGGCATGATCTTCACAGCATTCAGCTATTGGAGGATGTCTGAAGAGTTCCCTGTTTCAGGTTCGGTATACGGGTATGCAACACATGGAATAGGAAAAGGCGTGGGGTTTGTATCAGGCTGGGCCATTCTTTTAGATTACATACTTGTCCCTGCTTTGCTTTATGTTGTTGCAGCCGTTGCCCTGCAATCTGTAATACCGGGGGTTCCTTTTTGGGTTTGGGTAGTATTTTTCGTTGCATTTAACACTGTAGTAAACATAATCGGGATTAAGTTTACATCACGTATGAACTGGATAATGCTGGTCTATGAAATTATTGTTTTTATTATTTTCTGTATTGCAGCTATTAATTATATTACGCACAACCCGGATGTCAGCTTTACTCTTAAACCGATTTTCAATCCGGACAGCTTTAGCATTGCCCTTGTGCTCAGCGCCGTTTCCGTCTGCGTGTTATCCTTCTTAGGCTTCGACGGAATCTCAACGCTGGCGGAGGAATCCAAGGGAGGAAATGATTCAATCGGTCGGGCCAGCATATGGGCCTTAGTTTTGGTTGGAGGGTTTTTCTTTGTACAAACGTATCTGGCTGCCTGTGTACTTCCCTGGGAAGGTATGTCAACATTTACCGACATCGACAGCGCATTCTACGAAGTAGCGCAGATAGCCGGAGGGGCAAAGGTCATGTGGATATGCGCCATAGCTACCGGTCTCGCCTGGGGTATCGCTGATTGCCTTGTTGCTCAGGCTGCAATTTCAAGAATCATATTTGCTATGGCAAGGGATGGTTTTCTTCCAAAACCCCTTGCAAAAATTCATCACAGGTTCAAAACCCCTTACGTTGCCACAATATTGATAGCCATAATCTCCTTAATTATTACTCTCGGCTTTACCCAGGGGATACAAGATTTAGCGGAATTGATTAATTTCGGCGCTCTTTCAGCATTTATAATATTGAATTTTACCGTAATCTATTATTTCGTTTATAAGAAAAAATCGAAACAGTATTTCAAGCATCTGGTACTTCCTATGATTGGGTTATTTGTCATAGGGATAGTCTGGTTCAGTCTGTCGGGACAAGCTATGAAGCTGGGTATTATATGGGTTATCATTGGCATCATCGTTTACAACTTTATAACTAAAATAAAGAAAAAAGACATTGAATTAGAGGTATGATAATGTTTGGGCCCAGCTGAAACATTTGGCTTTACAGGACAGTTCGGGAAAGACAAACGGAATACGAAAACACGCCTTAGGCAGCAACCCTAAGGCGTGCCTTGGCAGTAGTTTTGTTTATCTTTTTACAAGGGGAACATTTAAAGAATGGATGTCTTAAAATATACGCAGGCGACTAAGAATAAGGCTCCGGGAAGAATGTGATGGATTGACTGTTTTTGTTTCATTATGGGATCAGTGTCGTCTATCTTTTAACTCATCACAGAATTCCTTAGCAGGGTTGATGTAAATCCTTTGCCTGTGTTCCGGCTGCCTCCTATGGGCAGCCGGAACAGCATCTATGGGTAGTTAAAATTCAAAGCCGTTTAAAATGACCGGGACGAAACTGTTAATGTATGATCAACACAAATTTTAATAATAATTTTGTATGAATGTAGACAGGTGATATATTTCCTGTAATTCATCGCTAAAAAGCGGGATCGTTTTCATAACCGGGGGAAATCTAATCCAAACCAAAGCACCTGCATATGGTTTAATCTTAACTTCCAAAATACCATTCTCTTTAGAGTGTCTGATTCTTACGCTTTCAATTTCAAATTTCCTGGATGCTTCACAAATTCTGTTTATTAAAGAATCTTGTGAATTTAACCAATCAACTATGCCTGCATCTCCTTTTAATCGCTTGAAATAGGCCCCTTCAACCCGAAATATTCCTTTGAATACACACGCTGCTTCGAAATCGGCTCCCAATGTAATATTATGCGATACAATCTTCACAGATATATTATATAATTTAGTTAGAAATTTGTTGGATGTATCGTATCCAAACTGAATATAGTCATCAGTACCCTTTTTGTTAAGATAATATGATCCTCCTTTCAATTGCAATGAATTATCAATTTCCTTAATCACCAATGCATGATTATGTAACATTGACTCAGCCTTTTTCTTTACGTTTTCCGATGCGAAATTTCCCATACACTCACTTCTCTCTTAATCCCTTCAATCAATGTTTTCCTGACATATCGTAAAAATAATTATTTGACTTTGCCGCAGGTTGCTGTCAACTGAAACAGTAAAAGAAGAGTGTTTTGATAGTTCCTTCGAGGCTGTTTCATTTTTATAGTGAGGTTATTCGTCAAATTTTACAGTTAAATTAGGAAGGTCTTCAAATCTCAAAGGTTTAAAACATTTTTCCTTCATCTTCAGTTTGACCCACAAAATAGAGTATGTTAAAAATAATGTTAAGGAAATCATTGTGCCTATAAACGCCACTTTTCCGGAGGTTATTATAATATATGTACAGAGTATAATACCCAGGATCTGCGGTAATGGATAGGCGGGACTTCTGAATGGTCTATGCATTTTGGGATATTTTTTTCTGAGAATGATTAAATCCAACTGCACCACAATGTAGGAAATCATCCATGTTGCACAGGCCAATTGTATGAAGTTTATAAGTTTATCGATTTGTAAGTTGATTAAAAACGGCATTGATAAACAAATAAATGCAAAGAAAATTCCTACCCACGGTGTTTTGAATCTCGGATGCAAATACTTAAATATACCCGGTATCATTCCCTCCCTTGAAAGTCCGTAAAGCATTCTGGGGAGCGCTGCTATGTGTGAGTCTGCGGCACTCGCACCTGCAACAATAGTAGCTGTGGCGGCAACAATCATTCCTACCCTGCCAAACATCATTTCTGCCCCTAATAATTGCGGAACATCCGATACTGCCAATATGTCAAGCGGCACGTATCTTACTATAGCTTCACCAAACACCATGTTGGTAGCGAATACGGTTGCAACACCTGCTATCATAGCTCTGGGTATATTTTTTTCCGGATTTTTTACTTCCTCAGCCAATGGACATACATACTCCATCCCCAAATAAAGGAACATTGCCCCTACCATTGACGTTGCAACAGGTGCCCATCCATACGGGGTGAAATCAACAGGTATTTTAGGTGAGATCGTTCCAATCTGTAGCAGCCCTAAAATGCCCAGTATCAATAACGCGGGCACCTTAATACCGGTCAACAGTAACTGCATATTGGCGAAAAACTCCACACCTATTAAATTTAATACAAGAAAAAAGATTAGCAATACAGCAGCTACCATTTTATATGAAATGCCCCATAATTCCTGTATGCATAATCCTGCAACAAAGCATTCACACGATCCTGCAAATATTATCATTATTACATATCCAATTAATACTCCGAAGATAGACATCGACCTACCCATTGCCGGTAAAGTATAGTCTCCCACCATACCCGCACTTGGAATAGCTGCCGCCAGCTCAGCGTATGACATCGCTATGCATATAGCTGCTAATCCTGCGATGGCAGCGGTGACTATAAATGCAGGGCCTACAGTTCCAAAGTAATTTGCCAGCGAAACCATCGATGTCCCGGCTACTACAAGTCCTACTGCCACACCATATGCCTGCCAAAATCCTAAAACGCGTTTTAGTTTTACTTGTGCTGCAACCATAATAATATCCTCCTGTTATTCTTTATTTGAAATATGATATATTCGCGCATCAATTCAATATTACGTATTTCGCAAATCCCATACCAATTCAATAGATACGTTTTATATTCTTATGTTGTTGGAATTTCAATTAATGCACTCTCTTTGCCTGGTTTATCATTTGAATCTTATGAAGCTTTTCTTGAATCATGAAATTATATGCTGTTCATATTTTCGACACATGTAAGACTGTTCTCCTGCCAGAGCAGTGGATCCATGGGGACACTGTATAAAATATAAACAGTTTGAACGGACTGTTCATATTTTATACAATATTTTATTGAAGGAACACACTCAATTGGAAAGTGCAACTCAAATGAACCCTAAAATTTTAACGCATATTTTTTATCGGAAGACTTATAAAGCCGTTTTAAGTCCTACTATACATAGCTAAAGCAACAGGATAGAACATTCTAAAATGCAATAGCTTCCGCTGAAAGTATGTAAAAAAATTAACTCATAAAAGTCTCCGGAACCTGTATTCAATTTACCGGGAGCCTTTCATTTTAGCCTGTTAAACGGAGAGGCTGCCAACCATTATGCATGCATTTTGATTATATCGTAATATCTTTGGTTATCTTTTTCTGACAATTAGCGGAGTTATTGCTATTTGAAGTCCTGTGCATTTTAAGCATCTGTAAAATTACCCGGCCTTACCTTTCGTTGGCATATCCTTTGCGTATTGTGGTTGTTATCGCGCATCATTGTCATCTACCGGGTCGGCCTTAAGGCAACCTTGGTTTAAATTGAATCCATCACCAATAATGTAAAAATGCACCGAGGGGGTATTATTATGTCTAACAATTTTCAGGAATTTGAATTTATGTTGCCAACAGTTATTAAATCCGGGAAGGGGATTTGCGGAGAGATTCCAAATGAACTAAGGCTAAGAAATAAGTTAAAGCCAATGTTGATTACCGATAAAGGTTTGGTTAAAGCAGGTCTTGCAGATAAAATTATTCAATATTTAAAAACGGCCGGTTATGATGATATTGTTATTTTTGATCAGGTAGAGCCGAATCCAAGAGATGTTACAGTAGCTAAGGCCGGGGAAATAGGGAAAATAAACAATGTTGACTGCTTAATTGCTTTAGGCGGTGGAAGCTCCATAGACACTGCAAAAGGTGCCGGTATTTTAATGACAGCCGGAGGCAAAGTAAAGGATTATGAAGGACTTGGAAAGGTGCCGGGAAAAATAACAACCCTTTTTGCAATTCCAACAACAGTAGGCACAGGTAGTGAGGTTACTTTCTGGGCGGTTATAAAGGATACCGCGGAAAATTACAAACTCAGCATCGGAAGCCCTTTTATTGCACCCGAAATTGCTTTTGTGGATCCGGTTTTTGTTGAAAAGCTGCCACCGGCTATTATAGCTGCAACAGGGATGGATGCTCTTACACATGCTATTGAGGGTTACACTTCTAAGGTTGCCGGACCCATTACAGATGCATGCGCCATCTATGCCATAGAGCTAATCAGTAAAAACATTCGTGAGGCAGTCTATGGTGATTCATCGGAGGCTAAGGGCAACCTATTGATCGGGAGCTTAATTGCAGGAATATGCTTTGGAAATTCCGATGTTGGAGGGGCCCATTGCATGGGTGAGGCGTTAGGCGGCCTATATGACACCCCCCACGGTGAGTCCTGTGCAGTTTCATTACCATATATCATGGAGTTCAATTTTGTATCAGACCTACAGAAATATGCCAATATTGCCAATGCCTTGGGTGTCAACGTGCGCATGTTGTCCTTGAGGCAGGCTGCATATGCATCTGTTGAAGAAATCCGAAAGCTTAATGAAGACCTGAATATACCAAACTTACGTAAGGTAGGTGCAAAAATTGATGATTTGGAAGAATTGGCGATGAGATCGGCTACCAATGTCTCAGTAGAAGATAATTCAAGATTTATAACTATTGATGATTTTCGGGACTTGTTCGCAAAGGCGTTTTCAGATTAAAATACAATACTCTGCAGCTAAAGTATATTTGCGTAGTCGGTAGGTGATTATTTCATCTGCCGACCTACATCGACTAACAAAGGTGGCAAAAATAAAAAGAACGTATCCAACCCGGGAATCTGCTAAAAGGGCAAGGGCAGAGAATTGACAATTTATTGATACTCAATTGCGGGGAGAATTTAATTTTAAAAGGATTTGAAGGTTTAGCCAAAGTGACAATTTTAACAGTGGGGAAGCTATTATTTGTTATTCCAATCCTAGCCGATGCGGCCTTAAAATTGTTGAATATCAATAATTATGTTATAGTGATTATTGAATGAACTTATCCTGTATTAATCATATCTTCTAAAAACAGGGACGTATTTATATGGAAAGTTTATTAGACCCTTATTTTTATGCTTATAATCCAGAGTTACTGGCTTTTGAAAATGCATGGCTGAACTTCATGAAAAGCGGCATTATTAACCGTTCTGTTATTAAAACTGAGGTGGCCGATTCATGGCGAAGATGCCGGGAAATGGGAATCGATCCAACCTTCGCGGGAAAACTGCCAATAAAACCGGCAGAAGAAGTTAAAAGGCGACTCGCGTTAAATGCCGATTTGTTAAAAATTGTGGCTCCATATATGGAATCATTATATGATATTGTTAAAGGGTCGGGTTTTGTTATTTCTTTTATAGATGCTGACGGCTATATTCTTAAAATCATAGGCGATGAGGAAACATTAAATATATGTGTGAAAACCGGTTCCCTGCCCGGAGCCAACAGATTAGAATCGCACGCAGGTACGACCAGTATAGGGTTAGCCATAATTACAGGAAAACCCATACAAATTGCAGGAGCGGAGCATTACTTACATGAATTGCATCGATGGACCTGCTCATCTGCACCGATACTCGATCAAAATAAAAATGTTAAAGCAGTTCTTAATGTTGCCGGCCGATATGAAATGATTCATCAACATACACTTGGCATGGTCTCCTCAGTAGCAAAAGCTATCGAAAATGAAGTCTATATACAAAAAATCAATGAGCAACTGTCTATAAACAACAGTCGGCTTAAAGCCACTATTGAAATGGTCAGTGAAGGCGTCGTATATACGATTAACAATATGATAATACAAGCAAATAAACGTATGTGCGAACTGATCGGAAAATCTTATGATGATGTCATAGGTCAAAGTATTTTTGAAAAGATTAACACCGGTCCCGAACTAAAAGAATTTATTAATAACAAATCCAAACCGTGTGAAAATGAAAAAATAATTTTATATGGCAACGGACAAAAGTACAATTGTTTTCTTGATGTCCAGCCTGTATACGGGGAAAACGTACAAAACATCGGAACAGTACTTATATTCAAAAGAATAGATGAAATTAAAGTATTAGCAAGCAAAATTGAACATCAGGCTAAATATCAGTTTTCTGATATTATCGGGAATTCGCCGGCATGCAAACAAGCTATGGATCTGGCCTTAAAAGCTGCTCAAAATAATGTAAGAGTTATTATTGAAGGCGAAAGCGGAACGGGAAAAGAAATGTTTGCTCAGGCAATTCATAACCAAAGCAACAGGAGTGAAGGGCCTTTTATCGCAATCGACTGTGGTGCCTTGCCATCCGAATTATTGGAAAGTGAGCTTTTCGGCTATGAGCGCGGGGCGTTTACAGGGGCAAAAAAAGAAGGAAAACCGGGAGTCTTTGAGCTGGCTCACACAGGAACTCTTTTTTTTGATGAAATAGGCAACATGCCTGTAGAGA
>CAYRNC010000042.1:9175-14032 GCA_964425645.1 uncultured Oscillospiraceae bacterium
AAAAACTTCTGAGGGTGCTTCAGGAAAACGTCGTTACACGAATAGGGGGCAGCAAACAAATTCCTGTCGATGTAAGGGTAATTGCTGCTACTAATGCCCGATTGGAGGATAAGGTCCTAGACGGTTCATTCCGCAGTGATTTATATTACAGATTAAACGTAGTATATATCAAAACACCGGTTCTGAGGGAATGCAGGGATGACATTCCCGTAATAATAGAAAGCTTTTTATCGAAAAATATGGTTGGAACAAAAGGTAAGAAGATTGACAAGAAAGCGCTGGATATTTTAACATCCTACGACTGGCCTGGGAATGTCAGACAACTGCATAATGTAATCGAATATGGAAAAATGATGTGTAAAAAAGATGTTATTCTTGCTCAAGACCTTCCCCTGGAACTTCTGCAAGGACATTCCATTCAAATAGTAGCAAAGGATGAACGCCAGGTGGATTTAAAACAGGCCATAGAGGACTATATAAAATACATTGTTCAAATCAATGGAAATAATATATGTAAAGCGGCTCGGATATTAGATATCTCAAGGTCTACCGTTTATAAATACTTGGGCGATAACTTCCAGGAGATACGGGATGAATAAGGAAGATGGGATTTACGATCTTGTAATAAAAAACGGAAATGTCATCAGCTTTGAACCAGATGTCATATTAAAAGGTATCAATATAGGAATTATGGGTCAAAGGATTACAGAAATATCCGATAATGAAATGAAGGGAAGACGAGTTATTGACGCAGGTAACAAATACGTATGCCCCGGGTTTATTGACTTTCATTCCCATGTGGGAGGAAAACTTTTTTCTGCCGAGTGTGTAGTAAGGCAAGGCGGCACGACTTCAATTGGCGGAGAGCGCAATTTTGATGGTAAATTGATTCGAAACATATCCGAAAATGGGTTTTTGATCAACCATGGATTTTATATTTCACACTCCTTCACTTTGCGCAGGGCGGTTGGCCGAAATGATATCTACAGCCCCGCAACCAACAATGAAATAGAGGACATGAAGATTCTGGCGGAACAATTTTTTAAAAACGGGTCTTTCGGTATACATTTCGGCTTAGAATATGTTCCCGGAACATCCATAGATGAACTTATTGAGCTGTCACGGGTCGCTAAAAAATACAACAGGGTGGTACTTATTCACACCCGCAGCGATGCAAATAATGCTCTGGTACATTTTGCAGAAGTTGAAAAGGTTTTAAAGGAAACCGGGGCCTCGGTTCATCTGGTGCACCTGGTTTACATGATTGCCTTCGAAGGTATCACCTTGAAAGCTTTACAGATTATCCGTGCCATGAGGGAAAAAGGTTATGACATTACTGCTGATACGGGATTATATGCAGCATACCCGAACTGCATAGGCTCCTCTATTCTGGCAGGCGATTGGACAAAACGATATGGTAAAGGATTTTCTGAAAAAAATGTATTGATCTCTTCGGGTATTTTTGCGGGGGAATTCTGCACAAAAGAGAGGTTTGAATACATTCGGGAAAATTATCCTGCAACACTCGTTACGGTATTTGCATGTAAGGAATCGGAGATCGAGACGATAATAAGGGAACCCTATGTCCTTATATCATCCAATTCTGCCGATGGGCCTCATTATGATAATGTAGGTCATCCCGAGACTGCAGGCACGTTCCCCAAATTAATCAGTAAATATGTAAGGGAAGAAGGGGTACTGTCACTGCTTGAGGCAATTTATAAAATAACATGGGGTCCCGGAAAACGGTTCAAAGTTTTGAATAAAGGAAACATTAGAATTGGTTATGATGCAGATATAGTTATCTTCGATTATGATAAAATTAAAGACTGTGCCGATTATGTGGGAGCAGGAGATCCAAATGCTCCCCCTGAAGGTATCGACTATGTAATAGTTAATGGTGAAGTTGTATGCGAAGGCCAAAAAGTATTTAATAATAAAAGCAACGGAACTATATTAAAATTAATTTAATTAAGGATTGAGACAGAACATAGTGCTATAGGTTTCTATTTCCGGATCGCCAATATATGGAGGATATGGAGAAAAGGGATATTATTTTAACAGGGATAGAAACCGGGCGGATGTGTGGCGAAAGAAAATCAGAGCCCAAGCAGAACAGTGCAGCCTCTAAAGCTTAATTGATGAATATTTAATTGATCTGTCGATGGTGTTTGAATATAATTATGGGGCATTCCATATATTTGTTTGATATTTACTTGACAAAGTAGCCATTTAAAAGTATAGTATAAGCGCTAACCGTAAAGGATTTCTGAGCGGAAAGTGCATACATAACAACAATATAATAATGTCTTGTTTTATGATGTTCCTTTCTGCCTGTGGTTGGAAAGGATTTTTTGTTTCATGGAAAAAACAAAAAGTTTCGTCAAAAATATCTTAGTATTTGCTGTAATCCTATTATTGTGGTATTTTGTTTCTCGCATCGGTTTATGGACAGCATATGTCCTTCCATCCCCCCAAAAAGTATGGATAAGCTTAGTGAAAATGATTGAAAGCGGTGAGCTCATAAATCATCTGTTCATAAGTCTGCGAAGAATTGTTCAGGGATTTACCATCTCCTGCATATTAACTTTTATCCTAACTTTGGCGGCTGCTCTGATTCCGGGCATTGAACCTTATTACAGCAGTCTGCTTGGGGTAATACGCCATATACCGCCCATCAGTCTCATACCCCTTTTTATTTTGTGGTTTGGTATAGGGGAGCTGCCTAAAGTGATCGTAATCGTCCTGGCATCTGTTTTTCCGGTACTACTAAATACTGAAAGCGGTATTTTTGGTTGTGACAAAGGTCTTGTAGAAGTAGGCAGAGTCCTGGGGTTTTCCAAAAACCGTATCTTTTTTAAAATCATGTTACCTAATGCAATACCGGAAATTCTGGTAGGGGTACGCATTGGGCTGGGCTATGCCTGGAGGGCTATTTTAGGTGCCGAGATGATCGCTGCGGCAAGCGGTTTGGGTTATCTTATATTAGATGCCCAAGCATTGTCCCGAACAGACAAGGTTATAGCAGGTATTTTAGTCATTGGGACTATAGGGCTTATAACCGACAAAATATGTGTTTTGATTGAGAGCTTTGCTGTGCGTAACCGTGGCAGAAGTGTGGAAAATGGCCGAGTATAAGATTCAAAATCTGCATAAAACTTTCATCATCAACGGAAAGCCTCACAAAGTCATAAGGGGCTTGGATCTGGTGATAGATTTGAAGGAGATTACAGTCATTTTGGGTCGCAGTGGCTGCGGGAAAACTACTTTGTTAAAACTTTTATGCGGACTTGAGTCACCAGATTCAGGTCTTTTATCGCTGCCGGATAAAGATAAGTTCAGTATGGTATTTCAGAAGCCCAGGCTTATGCCTTGGTTAAATACAAAAAGGAACATTAGTTTCGGTCTTGCTAAAGATCGGATAAATTCTGAAAGGACAGATGCACTTATCCGTACCGTAGGTCTGAAGGGTTATGAAGAAGCTTATCCTTCCCAGCTTTCCGGAGGTATGCAGCACCGGGTGGCTCTGGCCCGGGCCTTAGCATATAAACCTGAAATGATACTTATGGATGAGCCCTTTGCGGCCCTGGATTATTTCACTCGCTCCGCTTTACAAAAGGAACTTCGAAGAATACACCATGAAACTAAAATGGGAGGCATTTTCGTCACTCATAATATCGATGAGGCCATATTGCTTGGTGATCATATCTGCATAATGGCCGACGGTGTTATATCCCATGAGTTTTACCAGGATTCTAAAGATGGTTGTCGTGATCTTCTGTGCAAAGATGCTATTCTACTAAAACAAAGAATTCTTTCAGGGCTTGAAATGTAAATTAGTGATTTGAAAGTTTTTTAAGGAGACGAATAAAATGAAAAGAACAGTTGTAATGCTAATATTTGCTATGTTGGTGTTCTCTCTTGCGGCATGTGGTGAAAATCCCGGTGAAAAAGCCGCCTATACGGTTGATACCGTCACCATGACATATGTTAAGGCCCCTTTGAACGTACCTTCTATTGTAGAAAGGGCCCAAGGCAGCTTTGAAGCGGCATATTCTGATATGGGATTGGGTTTCGCATACTCCGAACTTACCAGCGGCGCGGATCAGACAGCAGCCTTAGCCTCCGGCGATATCCAGATTCTTAACGCTGTAGGCGGTACTTCCGTGATACTTTCTTATGCTAACGGTGCCGATATTAAGATTATAAGTATGTATAGCACTTCCCCCAAGGCATTCTGCCTTTATTCTGCCGATGACTCCATTAAATCCCCTGAAGATTTACAGGGCAAGGTCATCGCCGGCCCTAAGGGTACTAATTTGCATGAGCTGTTAGCGGCTTATCTTGCTACAGCCGATATGACCATAGACGATGTAGATTTTATATCTATGGATATTCCCTCCGCTTATGCGGCATTAGAAAGCGGCAGCATAGATTGCGCGCTTCAGGCAGGAGCCAATGCCCATAACTGTTCTTCCTCGGGATATCATTTAGTAACAGATGGCTATGGCCTTATAGACGGCACTATTCTAACTGCCACAACCCAAGACTTTTATGATAAGAATAAGGATATAATTGACGTTTTTCTAAGTGTTCAACAGGATATCCTAACTTTTATCAATCAAAATCATGATGAGGCAATGGCCATGGTACAAGAGGAGACAGGGTTGGAGCTTGACGTTGTGGAAGACATGTTCGCACTTTATGATTTTCGAATGAATGTGAGCGAAAAAGATATTGCTTCGCTGCAAAATACGGCAGATTTTATGCTTAACAGCGGGCTCATTGAGAATGCGGTGGACGCTTCCGCTTTATTTTTAAATCAATGACCTGATCGTTACTATAAAACCCTCAAAG
>CAYRNC010000043.1:0-9230 GCA_964425645.1 uncultured Oscillospiraceae bacterium
GATTCCGCATCCGTGATAACCGGGTTCGGGCTTGGCGCCTCGTCGATGGCGCTTTTCGGCAGGGTCGGCGGAGGCATATATACAAAAGCGGCGGATATCGGAGCGGATCTGGTAGGAAAGGTGGAAGCCGGAATTCCTGAGGATGATCCAAGAAACCCCGCAGTTATCGCTGATAATGTGGGAGATAATGTGGGAGACGTGGCCGGTATGGGCTCCGATCTGTTTGAATCTTATGTGGGTTCGATAATATCCGCCATTACTTTAGCTGTTATTATTCCCACCATTACGCCAAAAATCGGGGATGCGTTCACGCTGGATCCTCTGTCAGGATCCGTCTTTCCTTTACTTCTTTCCGCTATCGGTATTCTGGCCTCTATTTTGGGTGTAATGATGGTAAGAGGTAAAGAAGGAGGGAATCCTGCTTCCGCTTTGAATGCGGGAACCTATATCAGCGGTGCAATAGTAATCATTGCTTCCATAATTATGAGCAAGATCTTTTTTGACAATTTTAACTGCGCTGTCGCAATTATTTCAGGTCTTATAGTAGGTATTGCCATAGGCAAGATCACTGAAATTTATACTTCCGGTGATTTTAAACATGTTAAGAAAATTGCTGAGCAAAGCCAGACAGGACCTGCAACGACTATCATCAGCGGCTTCGGCGTAGGCATGCTTTCCACCGTGTGGCCCATAATATGCATTGTGGCGGGTATTTTGATTGCCAATGCATTTGCCGGACTTTATGGGATAGCACTTGCTGCCGTCGGAATGCTTTCCACAACAGGCATGGTGGTGGCGGTGGATGCTTACGGCCCTGTCTCCGATAATGCGGGGGGAATTGCAGAAATGGCGGAGATGCCAAAGGATGTAAGAAAAATTACAGATAAATTGGACGCCGTGGGAAATACTACAGCTGCAATTGGAAAAGGTTTTGCAATCGGCTCTGCGGCCTTGACTGCTTTAGCATTGTTTGCATCGTATTCTCAAGTTGCGGGGCTGTCAAATATCAGCCTTCTTAATCCCATGGTAATAGCGGGGCTGTTTATAGGGGCAATGCTTCCTTTCCTTTTTTCTGCAATGACTATGAATTCAGTAGGAAGAGCAGCGAATCAAATGATAGAAGAAGTGAGAAGGCAGTTCCGTGAAGATAAAGGTATCATGGAGGGAAGTTCAAAACCAGATTATGCAAAATGCGTAGATATAAGCACAAAAGCCGCCTTAAAAGAGATGATGGCTCCCGGTTTACTGGCTATCATAGCTCCGTTGGCGGTAGGGATTGTTATGGGTGTAGAGGCACTTGGCGGCATGCTGGCAGGCTCCCTTTCAGCCGGGGTTCTTGTAGCTATAATGATGGCTAATGCCGGTGGTGCCTGGGATAATGCCAAAAAATATATCGAGGAAGGGCATTTCGGAGGAAAAGGAAGCGAGACTCACAAGGCCGCAGTTGTAGGCGATACGGTAGGGGATCCTTTTAAAGATACTTCCGGACCGTCAATTAATATACTTATAAAGTTAATGACAATTGTTGCTTTGGTTTTTGCACCCCTTTTTCTTAAAATCGGCGGTTTGATGTAAAATAAAAAGTTGTAAATTAAGGAAACTGTTTATATCGTCAGGTATAAAAGTTTCCTTTTTTTATTATGTCTTAAATAAAATAGAATGCAAATAATAAGGCATGAAAGAGAGGAGATGAAAGCATGAAGCATAAAGGAATCTATCTAATCTTTCTATTGGTTTTAGCTTTGTTGATGTTTTCGGGATGTGCCAGATATGACGGAACCTTTGACCAATACAGGACAAATAACGTCACTGATCACGGGACAAATTACCCGCATGACGGAACCGGAACTAATGGCTTGACAAATCCAGGTGTGAACAATCGTGATGGAGTAAATAACAATAATACGCTCCCCAACAACAACACAACAAACAGGAACATCGACAATCTAAATCGATAGGCAAAAGAAAGACAGCTGATAATCAGTTGTCTTTCTTTTCCAGAATCAAGTCAGGGTTCCGGGTTTGGAGATTGCCGAAAGTGCATCTCCGGCTTCGTCAACGTAAATGCTTTTTCTTGCCAGATCAGCCATTGAAAGCATACCTGACAGGCGATTTGATTCGGAGACAGGCAAACGCCTTATTTGGTTTTTAGCCATCATCAATGCCGCCTCGTGTACATTCATTTCCGGGCCGGCCAGCACCGGATTTTTTGTCATAATGTCCTGAGCTTTTTTTGGTTTCTCGGTTCCCGCATCTGATACGGCTCTGATTACGATGTCCCGATCTGTGACAATTCCAACAACCCGATCGCGGTCGTCGCAAACGGGGACGGCTCCCACATCACCCTGACGCAATTGTTTTGCCACTTGTTCAATGGGAGTCTCGGGATGGACGCGGATAACTGCTGTAGACATCAAATCTTTTACCTTCACATCTTTCCTCCTTACTTTAATTGATTTTGCATAAGCTTATTGTTTCCATGCAGGAAATTTTTATCATAGCTAATGATGCAATAATCTAAAAGATTATGATACACTAATATCAAATCCGGGGAGGAGAGGTTGGATTTATGGCAAGGAATGCGCGCATATTTTCCGGTATATTAACAAAAAACAGACGTGGATACGGGTTTGTAAGCTTAAATGATAAGGATGTAACCGGAGGCAAAGATGTGTTCATATCTTCGGAGGATATGTCTACGGCCATGGACGGAGATTCTGTTTCTGTTCGCATAACATCAGGTCCCGGTTCGCTAGGTCAAAATGCGGAAGGTCGGATTGAAAAGATTTTATCCCGATCTGACAAAGAGATTGTGGGTACGTTCCGAAAAAAAGGGGCTGTCGCATATGTTGCTCCCGAAATCGGCAAACAAGGGGAAACGGTTTTGGTGCATAAACAAAATTACAAGGGCGCCCGTTCAGGGGACATGGTAGTCGTTAAAATTATTCGCTGGCCTTCCCCCATTAATCCTGCTTTGGGGAAGGTCACGGAAATAATCAGCCGCAAGGATGAAGCAGACGGCGGAATCCGCGCTTTGATGAGGACCTATGCAGTTAAGGAGGCTTTCCCGAAAAAGGCGGTTTGCGAGGCTGTTTCCTGTCCCGACACATTGATTGCGATTGATTACAAAGGCAGAAAGGATCTGCGGGACAAATGCATCTTTACAATAGACGGCGCCGATGCCAAGGATTTTGATGATGCTGTCTCCATCGAAAGGCTCAATAACGGCAATTATCTTCTGGGCGTCCATATAGCAGATGTGAGTCATTATGTAAAAGAAGGCTGCGATTTGGATAAAGAGGCTGTAAAAAGGGGCACCAGCATATATCTTCCTGACCGCGTCATTCCGATGCTGCCAAGGGAACTGTCCAATGGTATCTGCAGCCTAAATCCTAAAGAAGATCGGCTGACTCTTTCTGTGGATATGGAAATCGATGATAATGGAACAGTGCGCGGCTACAATATTTATGAGAGCATAATAGCCTCAAATGAGCGGCTAACATATACTGATGTGTCGGACATACTGGAATACCGGGATAAAGAGCTGACGGAACGCCATAAAGGGGTGCTTTCCGATCTTTATCAGATGCAGGCTCTTGCAGGGGTGCTGGGAATAAAGCGCCGCAACCGCGGGAGCCTGGACTTTGATCTCGATGAGACCCATATTACGGTAGATGAGGAAGGAATGCCGATCTCTGTGGATGCGGCAGAAAGAAGGACGGCAAATCGCATTATAGAGGAATTTATGATTGCGGCAAATGAAACGATTGCTGAACATTACATGCGCATGGATATTCCTTTTATTTTTCGCGTCCATGAAAAACCGGACATGCAGAAGATTGAAGAATTCCGAAGATTTATTCAAAGCTTCGGATTAAATATAAAAGGAAGCATAGAAAATATTCATCCCGGGATGTTAAACGATATACTTGAACAAGTTAAAGGAAAAGCAGAGGAACACGTAGTGAATACCCTTATGCTTCGCTCAATGAAGAAGGCTTATTATGGTACAAAATGCATGGGGCATTTTGGTCTGGGAACGGCCTTTTACTGTCATTTCACTGCACCTATAAGAAGGTATCCCGATCTTTTTATTCACAGGATCATCAAAGAGGCCCTTAAAGGGAATTTATATGGCTCCCGCATAAAAAGACTCAGGAAAATCGCTGAAGAGGTTTCGATATCATCATCCCTTACAGAGCGCAGATCGGATGAGCTTGTAAGAGATGCGGAAAAACTGAAGAAGGCCCAGTATATGGTCAATTATTTAGGAGAGGAATATGAGGGAATCATAAGCGGAGTGGCCTCCTTCGGTTTTTTTGTTGATATAGGCAGGACCATCGAAGGCGTGGTACGTCTTGAGTCGTTGAAAGATGACTATTATAATCTTGACGCAGAAAAATATCGCTTTGTAGGAGAAACCGGTCGAAATATTTATGCTTTAGGTCAAAAAGTTCTGATAAAAGTTGAATCTGTAGACGTGAATAAAGCAGAGATCAATTTCATAATGGCAGCAGGTTCTAGCGGTCGGGGTTCCAGAAGGAGGGGGTCAAAAGGAGTAAAATTGTAAACAGTTCCAGGCGCCCTGCAATCATATAGACAGCAAGAAAAACCGTGGTCCAATCAGAATAAAGACTGTAGTTTGATGCAGGTCCCACAAGCCCGAACCCGGGGCCTGCATTACCTAAGCAGGCCGCCACCGAGCCTGCCGCGGTGATAAGATCTACATTTTCTAACGATACTATAAAGGTTCCGGCCAAGAAAAGCGTCATATATAAAAAGAGAAAGCTGACGATCCCAGATATGGTATCGGAGGAAACGTTTCGTCCCCCAAGTTTAATAGGAATTACCGCATTCGGATGCAGCCTGCGGTGGAATCCCCGCTTGATTAACTTGAACAGCACGACAACTCTTACAACCTTTACAGCACCACTTGTTGAGGCAGAACATCCGCCGATCAGCATCAATGCAAACAAGATGAATTTTGCGGCCGATGGCCAAAGATCGTAATCCGCGATTGTAAACCCGGTTGTGGTTATTGCCGAGGCGACTTGAAAGAAACTGTGGCGGAGCCCCATCCAAAGGGAAGCCTGAGGGTGGGAGAACCATAAAACGCCGAAAATCAAAACCGTGGCCGCCCCTATGATAAAAAAGTAGCCGCGGAGTTCTTCATCCTTGAAAAAGTCCTTCCATTTTCCGCTGAACACCATATAGTACAATGTGAAATTAATTCCAGCCATTATCATGAATAGAGCAATTACCAATTCGATGTACAGGCTGCCAAAATGTGCTATGCTGTCGTTATAACCGGAAAACCCTCCTGTAGCCACTGTGCTCAGGGAGTGGCTCAGTGCATCATATATATTCATACCTCCAAGCGAAAGAAGGATGGTTTCTGCAGCCGTCATGCCGATGTATAAAGTGTATAAAATTTTCGCCGAATCCGATGTTTTGGGGGTTAGCTTATCGAAGGTGGGACCCGGATACTCTGATTTGGCTATTCTTAATCCTCCTATACCAAGGGATGGCAAAAGTGCGATGGCAAAGATGAGTATGCCCATTCCGCCCAGCCAATGAGTAAAAGACCGCCAGAATAGTATGCTTTTAGGTAAACCTTCGATGTCCGCTAATACGGTGGCACCTGTAGTACTGAAACCGGAAGCGCATTCGAAGATTGCATCTGCAAAATTAGGAATTGAGCCGGATATTGTATAAGGCAAAGCCCCTAAAACAGTAGCTATAATCCAGCTGATTCCCACTATCATCATACCGTCTCTTATCCTGACAATATTAGACAGCGGTCTGCTGTATAAGAATAATAACAGACCGGCTGCGAAAACGGGCAGGGCTGTTGCTGTAAAGGATAATGCTGCGCCGGTTTCATTGTAGATTAAGGACACTATTATCGGTGGCACCATCGATATTCCCAATATCATGGCCACTATCCCCGCTATGCGCAGTATAAGTCGGTAATTTAAGCTCATAGACGATTGCCCCCTGATTTTTTTTCGGGGAAAACCCATTTTCTGCTTTGTATCAGCCTCTCAAGGCTGGGTATTTCGGAAAGAAGGCACAAAATGATCACCTTATCATTTTCCTCAATGACAGTATCCCCTCTGGGAATAATAGCATCTTCATTTCTGTGAATAGCAGCTATTATGATTCCGTCCGGGAGATTCAGATCGGCTATCCTTGTACCGAGCAATTTCATTTTATGGTCGATGTTGATCTCTATGAATTCTGCCTGACCTTGTATCATTTTAGAGAATATGATCATTTTAGATCCCTGTATAAATCGAAGTATACCGGTAGCAGTGATATCCAAAGGGTTAAGAGCCATGCTTATTCCAAGTTTTTCAATGAGATCAGCATAGCTTCTGCGGCTAACTTTTGCGACTACATCTTCAATATTTTTTTGATTGGCCAACAGAGCCAAAAGCAGATTCTCTTCATCAAATCCGGTTACTGAAACAAAGGCATCCATATCGCCGATGTTTTCTTCCTCCAGCAGGTTTTGATCGGTAGCGTCTCCATGGAGAACGAGAACTTTTTCAAGGTGTTCCGAAAGGTATTGGCAGCGGGTCTTATCGATTTCAATAATTTTGACGGAAATATCGAAATCAGCAAGTAATTTAGCTAAATAATAGCTGATTTTCCCTCCTCCCGCTATCATGACTTTCTGGAGATCGGTATAGGTGTTTTTTTCAAGCACGATTGCGCCGAGCTTCCGGCACGGTTCTTCTTTTCCTAACACATAAAGAATGTCATCCTCCGCAACCTGTGTCTTGCCCTTTGGAATTATAATTTTACCGTTTCTTGATATAGCTGCTACGAGCATATTATCCAGCATTTTTGCAATTTCAGAAATCCTCTTGTCTATTATTACCGGAAGCTTTTCTGCGGGAAATTCGATCACCGCAATCTTGCCCGAAGAAAAATAACCTCCGCTTAGGGTATATTTTTCAACAAGATATTTGTAAATTTCATGGGCGATTGAATAGTCGGGGTTTACGATAAAATCAATACCCACAGCCTTTTTAATGAATGCTTGCTGCCCCACATGTTCAGGATCTCGAATTCGGGCGATTACGTGAGCACAACCGAGTTTTTTTGCAAAAGCGCATATGACGATGTTTTTTTCATCATCGTCGGTGGCGGCTACAAGGTAGTCATAGGTGTTGATTTTAATTTCTTTTAGTATCATTGTATTTTTGCCGTTCCCGGTAACAGTCAGAAGATCAAGTCTGCTGCTGATTCTCTGCAGCAAATCAGCATTTTTATCTATCAATGTTACTTCGTTACCGCCGGACAGCAGAGCCTCTGTTACGGTGAGTCCCAATTTCCCCGCGCCTACGATGGCAATCTTCATCAAAGCCTTGCAAGGATATCCCCATCTGTAAGCTTTGCATGGATGGGAGCAGAATTGCCGCTGTGGACAATCGATATCTCTTGCACCCTCCTTTCCGACAATATGTCAATTGCTTTTTATAGTAATGATTCTGTGCCCGCAGTCTAACGGTTAAAAACCTGACGGCAGGGTTGTTTGATGCGGTCCGCATTAATATCCCGGGCTCATTTTACTTCCCCTATTATATCCCTATTCTTATTGAAATCAATAGTGTTTTCGGTTATCATATGCAGGGGTGACAGGATGTTGATTGATATTTTAACGGGCGGAAATTTATACAGCAACGGTTATATTATTTACGATAAAGAAGAAGGGGAATCCTACGTGATTGATCCCGGTCATAACCCTTTGCGCTTCATCTCGGGGCTTCGTCGCCTTCGGGTGAAGGTTAAGGGCATTTTACTCACACATCATCACTATGATCATACTGAAGGCGTAGAGGCAGTAAAGAAGGAAACAGGGTGTCCGGTTTTTATTCATGAAGAAGATTTGGACAGCTATGGGCATTCGGGTGGATTTTGCGCTGGAGCATGGGCAGATTCTGCTTTTGGGAAAGGAAGATATTTTGATTCTGCACACACCGGGGCATACTCGGGGCAGCGTTTGCTTCTTTTGCAATGAAAGTAAATTTGCCTTTACGGGCGATACCGTTTTCAATGTGGATTTAGGAAGGACGGATCTTAAAGACGGATCCGCAGATTCAATGAGGTTATCTGTTCGGGAGATAATAGACAAGTGGGGAAACGATATCACTATTTACCCCGGACACGGTGATCCTGCCACCATGGAATATGTTCGGATGAACAATAAAGAATTTTTAAGCATGCTGTAAAGTAAAATGGTTGACATCGCTTTTTGCATGTGTTATTTTTGTACATGCGGAAAGAGAGAAATAATAACATGCTTGACAAGATTCCAGAAATCAATTTGCTTTACGATTTTTACGGTGAATTGCTTGCCGAAAAACAGCGGAATATAATTCGTCTTTATTACGAGAATAATTTGAGCCTGAGCGAAGTCGGTGAGGAACTCGGGATCACCCGCCAAGGCGTGCACGAAGCCTTAAAAAAATCGATAGAGAGACTTTTATCGTACGAGGACAGACTTGGGCTGGTAAAAGAATTTGCCAAAAAAGAGATCGCTTTAGAGTCAATTAACGGGATTATAGGAAAACTGATCGATGAGTATGATGACGAGGATCTGGCCAAGTATCTTAAAGATATAAAAGTTATAATAAATGATATGAAAGTGTAAACTGTCAACCTGAATCGAAAAGAGGTATTAAATGGCTTTTGAAGGGCTGTCGGATAAGCTTCTTGGGGTATTTAAGAAGCTAAAAGGAAAAGGCCTTCTCACAGAGGCAGATATAAATGAAGCGATGCGAGAGGTAAGGCTGGCGTTATTGGAGGCAGATGTAAGCTTCAAGGTTGTAAAGGAATTTATCAATAAAATTAAAGAAAAATCTCTTGGTGAAGAGGTTATGTCGAGTCTGACACCAGCGCAGCAGGTTATAAAGATTGTAAACGAAGAGCTGGTGGATTTGATGGGCGGATCAAGCAGCAGGCTGACGTTTTCATCAAAAGGTTTTACCGTGATATTGATGACAGGGCTTCAAGGTACGGGCAAAACCACCACATGCGGAAAGCTGGCGGTGTATCTAAAAAAACAAGGGAAGAATCCAATGTTGGCTGCCTGCGATGTGCATCGTCCGGCAGCTGTCGAACAGTTGGAGATTGTAGGACGTTCGGCAGGCGTTCCCGTGTTTACCCGAAAGGGTGTTAAAGTCCCCGAAATAATCGCATCGGAAGCATGTAAAGAGGCA
>CAYRNC010000043.1:9240-14005 GCA_964425645.1 uncultured Oscillospiraceae bacterium
ACACGATGTGCTCATTATTGACACATCCGGCCGTTTGCATATAGATGAAGAGCTTATGAATGAATTGCAAAGGATAAAAAAGGAGTCTAAGCCCCATGAAATACTGCTTGTGGCGGATGCGATGACAGGGCAGGATGCGGTTAATGCTGCAGAATGTTTCGATGAAAAACTTGGTATAGACGGAATTATTATGTCCAAGCTAGATGGGGATTCGCGAGGCGGGGCGGCATTATCCATAAAGGCTGTAACGGGGAAGCCCATTAAGTTTATCGGTGTGGGGGAGAAACTTGATGCCCTGGAACCCTTTCATCCCGAACGCATGGCTTCCCGCATATTGGGCATGGGAGATATGCTCAGTTTGATAGAGAAGGCACAGGAATCCTTTGATGAATCCAAGGCTGTTGAGCTCGAAAGGAAAATGCGTAAAAATGAATTCACTTTGGAAGATTTTCTGGATCAATTCGGGCAGATACGCAGGATGGGTGGCTTGTCAAGCCTTGTGGATATGATGCCGGGAGTCAATGCTAAAGACATCCAAAATATTGATGTGGAACAAAGTGAAAAGGAATTCCTTCATATGGAAGCGATAATTCGTTCAATGACCATGAAGGAAAGGAGGACCCCCGGAATTCTGAATGCGGGCAGGCGTAAAAGGATAGCCTCCGGTTGCGGTCTGCATGTATCCAAGGTCAATCAGCTTATAAGAAAATATGAAGAGACAAAAAAGATAATGAAACAGTTCACATCAAAATCCCGGGGTAAAAGGAACTTGTTGTTCAAGGGTTTTTAAACCTTTTACATACGCATATTATATGCAATTTTTTAACTACAAGGAGGAAAAACATATGGCAGTAAAGATCAGACTTAGGAGAATGGGTGCAAAGAAAAGGCCCTTTTACCGCATCATCGTTGCAGATTCCCGTTCTCCCAGGGACGGAAAATTTATTGAGGAACTGGGTTATTACGATCCTTTAAAAAAACCGGCTGAAATAAAAATCGATGCGGAGAAAGCAGCGAGGTGGTTAGCTGACGGCGCACAGCCCACTGATACAGTAAGGAACCTGTTTAAAAAAGCGGGTATTGCAAAACCGTTTCCATCGGATTCCAAAGTATCTGAGGGTGCAAGCGAGGTTCAAGGAGAGAACCTCTAAAGAAAGTGGTGAGCACGTATGGTAGAATTAGTTGAGTCGATAGCAAAATCTTTGGTTGAATATCCTGAATCTGTAGATGTCAGAGAGGTCGAGGGTCGTACCGCCACCGTAATTGAATTGCGGGTAGCCCCGGAGGATATGGGCAAGGTTATAGGTAAGCAGGGGCGAATTGCAAGGGCTATTCGCGTTGTAGTAAAGGCTGCAGCGACAAAGGCAAATAAGAAGATTGCAGTTGAAATTATGCAGTGAAACGGATGTATGATAATGGATCGGATTAAATTGGGGCATATTACCGGTGCTTCAGGGATAAAAGGCGAGGTAAAAGCCTATCTTTATTTGGATGATAAAGACCAATTTTCAAAACTCTCATATGTTTTAATTGGCAATGAAAGGTTTAACATCCTCGGAATGCGCTACACGAAAAATTTAGCGGTTCTCAGCCTTGAAGGTATCTGCGATCGAACGGCTGCAGAACGCTACAGCGGTTGCGATTTTCATATTTTAAAAGCAGATTCACCGCCGTTGCCTGCCGATACTTATTATGTAAAAGATCTTATAGGATTAATTGTAAAGGAGGATAGTTCGGAAGAAAGACTGGGAGTTTTATCCGATGTAATTAAAAATAAATCGCAGGACATTTATCAGGTTACGCCTTTTGACGGGGGCAAGCCCTTTCTGATCCCTGCGGTCGAAGAATTTATCAAAGCAATTGATTTGGGGGCGGGGCTTGTCAGAGTGCATCTGATAGAGGGCCTGAGGCAACAGTGATCTTTAATGTTCTGACCTTGTTTCCCGAGATGTTTACTCCTGTCGCAAACAGCATATTGGGTCGCGCAAGAAGCAGGGGTATGATTGAAATAAATCTTATCGATATCAGGGATTATGCCGTCTGTAAACATAAAAAAACGGATGAAGCCCCCTACGGAGGAGGAGCCGGAATGGTCATGAGCCCGGATCCGGTTTTTCGCGCTTTCAAAGCGCTGTCACCATTCACAGCCCCTGTCGTTTACTTATCCCCGAAAGGCAGGTTGCTGGATCAGGAGTTTGTGTGTGAATTGTCGCTTGAAAAAGAATTGATTTTGCTCTGCGGGCATTATGAAGGTATTGATCAAAGAATAATTGACAGCTGGAATATCCAGGAGATATCAATAGGGGATTATATTCTTACCGGAGGGGAACTGCCCGCAATGGTACTTATGGATGCTGTATCGAGAATGATTCCCGGGGTTTTGGGAAGCAGTGAATCGCATAAAGAAGAATCTATCTGTTTCGGATTGCTTGAATATCCCCACTATACAAGGCCAAGGGAATATGGGGGCCAAAAGGTTCCGGATGTGCTTTTATCGGGGAATCATAAAGAAATTCAGCTGTGGCGTTTTATGCAGTCGCTTGAGATTACCTATGATCGTCGACCCGATTTATTTAACGCTTTTTTGACGAACTATAAAAAACTCAATAAAGATGAAATGAAGGTTCTAACGAATTTTCTGAAAGGGCACGGCATTTGTTCTGAAAATTTAAAACGGCTGGTTGAAGACAAAAATGATTAACAAAAGGAAAAGGATTAATAATGTAAAGAAAGCGATTCTGTATCTGTTTGGAATCTCGGTCTTAGCGTTATTTTTGATCATTTACGTATACCCTGCTGTTACCGGGGCTTTGACGCGAACATCTCTTGTTTTGTATGGCAGCATCCGTGTGACCGATAAAGTTACCTGCTATTTTGTCAGGGATGAAAAGGTCGTCAAAGCCGCAGAATCAGGGAAAATACAGCATTACATTGAAGAAGGGGAATACATACGGAAGGGAACAAAGATTTTTAGCATTTCCCCCCCTTTGAAAAATTACTCTGCATCAGGCAACTGCGTCATAAGTTACTTTCATGACGGGCTTGAAACATTGTTTACACCTGATGCGATGGCCTCTTTGAAAAAGGAAAAGATTGAAGCCTTGGATATATCAGTTGTTAACATTAAACGCGATTCTGCAATAGCGGGAGAGCCTGTCTGTAAATGCGTGGACAATGATGTATGGTATACGTTATTCTGGGTGTCGGAAGGGGATATAATTAAATATAAAAAGGATAAACCTATACATCTGTCTCTTCCCCTTGGCCAGGTAAAAGGAAGCGTCCATGATATAATTGACAGCCGGGACGGCTGGTTGGTCATATTGAAATTCAACCGCTATTACAGCGATCTGTCTAAACTTCGAAAAATTGGGGCAGAAGTTGTAACTTCCGATTATGAAGGCCTGCTTATAGCTAATAAAAGCATAACATCAAAGGATGGAAGAATTGGGGTATACGTTAAGGATAAAAGCGGTAGTTTTGTGTTTACTCCCGTATCGGTCATTACAAGCGATGGGGAGCATTCGCTTGTGGAAAGCACTTGGATGTACGAAAAGAGGGATGGTGAAAATGTAAGAATACCGACAGTAGATGTTTATGATGAAATCCTGAACCATCCTGAAAGGAGCTGAAGATGGATACTATTGAAGAAAATATAGCTTCTGTTATTTTAAATATGAACGCCGCAAAAGCGCGCCTGGGGCAAAATTCAAAAGATGTGCTGCTCGTCGCTGTGACTAAAACGAGGACCGTGGAAGAAATCAATTATGCTATCGATAACGGCATTACGGACATCGGTGAAAACAGGGTGCAGGAGATTTTAGAAAAATATGAGCACATTAAACCTGTCCGCTGGCATATGATTGGACATCTGCAAACAAATAAGGTAAAATATATCATTGACAAAGTAAGCCTTATTCATTCGGTAGATTCACTCAGGCTGGCGAAAGAGATCCAGAAAAGGGCAGAAGAAATCGGGAGCATTATGGATATTCTCGTTCAGGTTAACGTAGCCGAAGAAGAAAGCAAGTTTGGAGTATCGGGAGAGAAAACCGAACAGTTCATAATGGCTGTTTTGGAATCCTGCAAGAATATTCGCATCAAGGGGCTTATGAGCATAGTTCCTTTCGAGGAAGATCCGGAAGATGTTCGTATGTTTTTTCGCAAAGCTAAGGAATTGTACGATACATGCTCACGGATCAGGCACAAAAACCTGGATTTTCGGTATCTGTCTATGGGGATGTCCAACGATTATGAAGTGGCCATCGAGGAAGGGGCTAATGTAATCCGTGTCGGATCCTCGATTTTCGGTCTCCGCAGCTACTGAAGCCGAATCAATTAATAATGCAAATAAGGAGAAAAAAATGGGCGAAGGGTTTTTCAGCAAATTAAAGGTATTGATCGGCATAGAGGAAATTGAAGACGAGGATGTGGGTGAGGATTTTCTCCCGCCGAAACAAGATCGAAAGCCGGCAGAAGTAAGGAGCGTTTATTCGACGCAGAGGGCGGAAGCGAAGGAAATAAAAGATAAAGATTCCAGGGTACTTAGCATGGCCAGCAGATCGACGTCACCCAATCATTTTAAAATGGTCGTCATTGAACCCAGGGCGTTTGATGAATGTCCTAAACTTGTGGACAGTTTGAAATCAAAAAAACCTGTTATAATCAACCTTGAAAAAATAGAATCCGATACAGCGCGCAAGATATTTGATTTTTTAAGCGGAGCTACATATGCTTTGGACGGTAACGTCCAAAAAGTTGCAAA
>CAYRNC010000044.1:0-13834 GCA_964425645.1 uncultured Oscillospiraceae bacterium
TTTTACCACAGAAGGCTATTATCTTTTATATTTACAGACTTTCTTTCACAGTCTCAAAATAAAGGGTTATTCAAACAGCAGCCTGTCTACTTCGTTTTTGGCAAGCTTACGGTAATGACCGGACATCAAATGCCCCAGCATTAAATCTCCAATGGCAATGCGTTCCAGGTCAATCACTTTATTACCTACAGAAGCAAACATCTTGCGGACCTGGCGGTTTTTGCCTTCCTTGATTCTGATTTCCACAATAGCTGAACGGTCCATCTGCCTGATTACATTTATCTTGGCGGGAGATGTAACATAACCGCCTATATCAATACCTTTTACAAGGCGGGCAACCCGTTCCCGCGACAGATTGCCTGCGACTCTGGCTCTGTAGGTTTTAGGAACCTGATGGCTTGGGTGTGACATGCGGAAAGCAAAATCTCCATCATTAGTCATAAGGAGCATGCCCTCAGTGTTATAGTCCAGCCTCCCGACAGGAAATACCCTTTGCTCCATATCACCTACCAAATCCATAACGGTAGGCCGCCCCTTATCATCTGAAACCGTTGTCACATAACCTTTAGGTTTATTGAGCATGATGTACACTAGCTGTTTTATCGGTTCAATTATTTTGCCGTCCACCTCAACCACATCATCTGTCCCGACATTATAGCCTTGCACATTCATCACGCTTCCGTTTATTTTAACTTTTCCTGACGCAATGAGTTCATCTGCTTTTCTTCGCGAGGCTAAACCGGCCTGCGCAATGTATTTATTAAGTCTCATATATGCTCACCTGCCTGTCGCTATTATACCTTTTTTTAAAAGGTGCATCAAGGCCGCTGCATCATAGGATCTTTTCTTTATATATATTCTCAAGGTCATATTTTCTGATTCGCCCTCTGACTGTCTCCTTATCGGTTGTGTACAGTCCCTTTTCCTTCATCCTGTCAAAATAGGCGGAGCCCGCAAAGGTATATCTGGTCATAAGCCCATCCTTGTTGTTGATCTGCCTGTTGGCAAAGGAAATCAGATCTCCCACCGCAATTTGATTGGGAAGCTCCAGGGTGCGCATGCCTTTAAGATATCGGGCCCCGTTATAGCCGGCCAAAGTACCGGTGGAAATAGCCTCCGTATGCCCGATGAACAGCCCCGATTTTTCACCGCCGCAGAACATGTTTTCTATACCCTTCACCTTCATATCATCCTCTCGTTCCGCAACAGAAAGGTACCGGATAGAATTTCCCTTGCCTCCTGCATAAGGATCTGCATAGCGCGCATTTTCAAGCCCCGCAATCTGCCTTAATTTGTCTAAGGGCATATAGGGTGTCATGATTTTTGCATAGCCTGTGTCCAGCAGTATTATGTTTTCCGCATATTGATCCATTGCATATTGCTGGCATACTTTTAGGTCGAGCTTGTCTTTTGACACTTCACCGTCAGGCAAAGGCAAAATGACGATGCCCTTTTCATCCAGCTCATTTCTGATCTCATCCGAAAGAGATCCTTTTTCTAATTTGCCTGAGCCGCTGAATGCACCGAAAGCACCATCCTTCCGCTGCCCCATTATGTCCACCTTGCCTGCCTTTTGAGTAATGCTGACCCTTGGACCGAAAGCGGGACATCTGAGTATGCACATGCAGCATCCGTTTCCGTAAGTAAGGCAATTGCCCATAGGACCGGTAGAGCCTGTAGTTTCAATGAAGGCATCACCTTCGACCGCAGTCTCGTCAGCGAGAATTATGCTGCTCATAATTTTTCCTTCGCTGTCCATGGTAACATCTACAGCCCTTGCGACCGTCTTTATATTAACGCCCTTTTCCAAAAGCAGCCTGCGAACCTTTGGCTCAACCTTCATAACATCGTACAAGCTTGCGTGATTATGACCGGGAAAATCTATGTTCACATGCCGCGACAATCGATCGGTAATATCAAAGAGTTCATCGGCGCCCAATGCGATATTCTCTTCCGCTGCAGTATATCTCCCGTTATTTCTCATTATGCCGCCCACATTTCCGAGCCCTAAAAGCATATCGGTTTTTTCGATTAAAGTTACATCCGCACCCGCCTTCCTCGCCGCCAGAGCCGCTGCACAGCCTGACCAACCGCCACCTATGACAACTATTTTATACATAAAAAAATCACCTGCCTTTAAACATCCATATACCAGACTATTTTACGGCAGGTGATTTTGTGCAGTAATTTACCGCCCTTTTATTTTTGAACCCACTCCATTATCTGACTCCATTCTAAAATAAGGCTTTCAAGATTCCACCTTGCATTGGCAGGACTTGTCGACGGCAACCCTGTGACAGGTATCTTTGTCACGGGAAAATGGTACTTCATGTACAGCCTTGAAGCGGTGTTACCGTTAGCAAAGATTTTACCAATAGACGATTTTGCAATAACATCCTCCAGATTCGTGGGAACCACATCCCTTATGCTGCTGTCTGCCGCACCCTGCACACTGCAGCTTGCTATGACATCCCACAAAGCAATGTGGTTGTCAAGCATTAAAGCTTTTTTATCCGGTACATTTAAAGGCATAGGGTATCCTGTAATGGCAGCCATGACCTTCCAAAACCGATTGTTGGGATGGTGATAAAAAAATTTACCCTCCCTGGATTTCGGTGAAGGAAATGTTCCCAGTATTAAAACTCTGCACTCGCTGTCATACAAGGGGTTCACAGGATGCACCAGTCGTTCCCGGTTTATGTTCTGCTTTTCAGCCATTCTTAGCTTACCATTATTCCACACTATTTACATGAGAATTTTATTGTCCCCATTAAGTATACAAATTATGAAAGCCTATTCAATAAGTTACAATATATCTTATCTATATGATCGCTATAGCAACCATTTCAATTTTGATTCCACCATATAAGGTGGCGACCTGAATTGTAGCACGGGCAGGTAAAGATTTAATATGTGGTAAAAAACATTCATCAAAAGATTTATTAAATCCCTTATAATCGTTAAAATCGCTAAGATAAACAGTCAATTGTACAATATTATCAAGCGTTGCCCCTGCTGCATTTAGTGTAATATTGAGATTTTCAATTGTTTGTTTTGTTTGTTCTTTGATGTCTCCAGTATTTAAAAGCCCTGTCCCAGGATCAACGGGTCCAATTCCCGCTGTAAAAATCATATTATTTGATTTTACGCATCTAGCATAAGAGCCCTTAGGCCTTGGGAGACCATTCGGTTCAATCGCTTCTTTCACTTAAATACCATCCTTTCTAAAATTAAATGGATAAGTTACCATATATCCGATTTAATGGTGGTCAAGACATTGCATCCATTATCAGTTATATGAACCACATCCTCAATCCTTGCTCCACCTATTTCATCAAAGTATAAACCCGGCTCTATTGCTAAAACCATCCCTGTCTTTAATATAGTAGTATCATCCTTATTCAGTAGCGGACTTTCGCCGATTTCAACCCCAATTCCATGACCTGAATAAGCTTGTGTATAGCCATCTTCATAGCCGTATCTTTCTACTACTTGACGCCCCGCCTCCCAGATATCGCAAGCCTTATTTCCTGGCTTTGCCGCATCGAAACAAGCTTTTTGAGCTTCCATTACTGCTTCAAGTATTCGTTTTTGTTCTAGATTAGGCGGGCCTATAACTTTTGTTCGGGTAAGATCTGTCACATATCCTCCAAACGGTAAACTCATATCAATAAATATCATATCCCCTTTTTGCATTTTCCGTTGCGTAGCATAAGGTTGCCGCAATGGGAAAATCGTTTCTAGTCCAGATTGAACATAAAGATATGGTAGACTTCCACAAAAATATTCCCCTCCAGCTATCATATTTCTTCTTACCTCTGCTGCTACTTCCAACTCACTTATCCCTTCTACAGAAATCTCCATACCAATTAAAAGTGCCTCCTCGCCTATAGCGGTGGCTTTTTTTATCAACGCTAGTTCATTTTCACTTTTTACATGACGAAGCTCTTCTATTATTCTATCCGCATTTATTACTCCGTTAGGTATTTTGTCTAAGATATATTGATAAAATGTTCCTGACATGATATCCATTCCGGCTATCGCTATTCTTGAATCTATTAGATCTTTTTCCTTCAACAGGTTAATTGTAGTTTCAAGAAGTGTAAATCCCCCATGCCAGGCTGTATGCGCTGCTATAATATTTTTCACCGGTGAAAAATGTTTTAGACGTTTGATCCAATTCTCACGATCTATCACCAAAGTCGGTTCACCATCCATCGGTAGAATTAGTAGTCCCATTCTCCATAAGCTCGGACTAATATAATTGGCCATATAACGTACATTTCCATAACGGTATCCATCTGAAAAAACCAATAAAACATCAATGTTCTCATTCTTCATTAATTTTCTTGCCTTGCGCCAGCGCTCTTCAAACTCTTCCATTGGAATATACAAATCCTGCTCGAGCATAAAATCATTCATTATTTCCATCCTCCGTCATTTAGAATACAAGATCTAATAATTTATATCATTAAAAATCTTTATCGACAGTATAATTTTCGGGGAATAGTTGTTAAGATTCTGCAACCAGTATCAGTTACAACAATATTATCCTCTGTTCTATATCCTTCTTTGCCGGGAATGCCCAGTCCTGGCTCAACCGCTATCACCATACCCGGCTGCAAGACTGTTTCTGCATAAGGTGTAATCATGGGCAATTCACCCACCTCCAGCCCAATCCCATGACCTGCATGCACTTCAGGAGCATAATTACCATACCCGGCATCGATTGCAATCTGTTTTGAATGATTAAATAGGTCTTTAGCTAAAACACCAGGCTTTATCATTTTTATCACACTTTGTTCCATTTCTAACGATACATCAAACATCCTTTGCTGTTCAACTGTGGGTTCTCCCACGATCGCCATGCGATTAAAATCACAACAATAACCCTGATAAAATATTGCAAGGTCAACAATTACTAAATCTCCCTGCTTTATTTTCTTTCTTGTTGCTAGAGGTTGTCTCATAACAGGTAAACTAGTTTCCTTACCAGAGATGACGTTAAAAAACTGCAACCAGCCCCAAGAATCTGCCCCTAAATTAATTGCTGTATTCTCGGCAATTAATGCGACTTCACTTTCTTTAACCCCTTCCTTAATAGCATCTATTGCACTTTCCATTGCAGCGCCACCAATTCTGCATGCTATTTCAATCAATGCAATTTCTGCTGGGCTTTTAATTATTTTTAAATCCTCTATTATACTTGTTGCATCATAAATAATTGCTTGTGGTAATTCCTCTTTGATTTTCATAAAAAAGCTTGCAGGCATAATATCCATACCGGCTATACCAATTCTCCCTTTATCTAATTTCTTATCTTTTATGCATTCGACCAAATTATGTACATGTCGATTATCACCGTGCCATTGAACAATTGAACAACGGACATCATCTACATATGCCCTTTCCTTAACCCACCATTCAATAGGACGGTCAATAAACAGAGTATCTTCGCCAATGGATGGCATAAGAACGATTCCTACACGCCAAGAACTGGGCGGTAGATAGTTTACAAGATATCGTAAATTCCCCGGACGGTAGCCATCTCCAAAAAGAACCATAGCATCGAGCCCTTTTGCTGAAATCGCAGCCTTCGTCCTTGAAATACGGAGTCTGAACTCCTCTTCCTTAATCGGAAATTCTGCTTTTGATAACGCAGAATATTCTTCTGGCGGCGGCCAAAGCCGATCTCCATTAAAACAATATTCTTTCATATAGTTATTCCTTTCTTAATTATCCTATGTGCAGCTTATTTAATTCAAATATAGGAATAAAAGTGTGATATTTTTACGTAAATTGCTGAGCCCTAATTCATAATTATATTAAGATTGACTAGATAAGGATAGAAATCAAAAAAACTTGTAGTAAAAATCATCTATGGCGTGTTGGCGAATGTTCTTATAATATTTTATACCAGTAGTAGTTGACATCCACCAACACCTTACAATCTTCATCAAATTTTTAACTAGCGTTTAATTTACTTTTTTATATACTGATAAATGTTTATAATTGATCATTCATATTTTAATTCTCATCTACTTTTTCTTTGTAATCCCACCAGTAAGCTTTTGCTTTTTCTGCAGGAGGGGGCGACGTCAAATAACTAACAACAAACATTGTTATTCCTGCAGCAGGGAATCCGATAAGCACCGGATGAACAACGTTATTGTACCCGTCGGGACCAAACAGTATCGTCCATATAATCGAACCTGCCGCTCCAGCGATAATTGACCAAAAAGCACCTGTTGAGTTCACACGGCGTGAGAACCATGCAGCAAAGATCGGGAAAAAGTTCGCAGAGATATTTATACCCGAACCAAGCAGCCATAAAGACATTAAATTTGGTAACCATAAGGCTGATACTAACCCTAAGCCACATAAAATTATAACCGCCCAACGACTCGCGCCTAATAATTGTTTATCACTAGCCCTTGGATTTATCATTTTTTGATAAATATCGCGAACAAGATTACCAGTTCCCGAAAGAACATATGAATCAGCGGTGGACATAATAGCAGCAACCCATCCTACCAACAAGAATGCCGCTACGCCTTTTGGAAAAAGAGTCACTATCATAGCGGTAAACACATCTCCACCTACAGTATCTGCAGGGAGTATACCGTGTGCTACAATCCCACCCAGGAAAGGGAGTAAACATAAAATAAGAGTTATAATAAAACCAATTGTCATTCCGGTGACCCCAGCCTTTTCGTCTCTTGCAGAATAGGCCCTCTGCCACATGCCTTGCCATATAAAATTTCCCGGAAACCATATTAACGCCCACGAAACAAGCTTGGCACCACCAGGGCTAAAAAAGTTAAATCCCCCAGAAGGCATTTGAGAGTTACCCAAACTAACGAACTCTCCGAATCCGCCATTCAAAAAACTGATTCCTGCCACTAATACTGCGATCATAGTGATTGACAGTAATATAGCTTGTATAACATCGGTAACGGCCACAGCAGATAACCCACCAAGCCAACAATACGTCATTATAATTATTGTTCCAATTACAGCTCCGGTACTAAACGACATACCAAACAATACTTTACATGCCGAACCCATTGCCACTATTTGTACACCTATAACTGCTACGTGTTGAAAGATAAAAATAATAGAACTTATTGTTCGAGTTTTTTCATCGTAGCGCATTTCCACCACATCAGGTATAGTATATTGTGCAAATTTATTAAGCCTTCTAGAGAATAAAAAGACCCATATTGGCATACCGACATAAATCGGCCAAGCGTTCCAATAACCACCTATACCATAAGTCCAACCATAGCTCATATACCCGGCAACTGTCGATCCGCCAATACTAGTACCAACTACGGTCCCAATCATCACCCAAAATCCAAGGTTTCTTTTGGCAACTAAAAAATCATCCATGTTGCCTTGCTTTCGATAAAAATATATGCCAATAACGATCAAAGCTAAAGCAAAAGCTATAACAAATATCCAAATAGTTGTTGTCATCATATCCTATCCACCCCCATAACCATAATTATTTGCGATAACGATTAAGAGAAAAACGATAACACGAAACATTTTAATGCAACATCTGTACCAAGACATTTTGTGATCTAGTGTTGCATGTCAGTGACTTGGTTTGTTTTACTCCGCCATACGAATTATTGAAATTAGAGTATATAGTGGGTAGATATCGATAAGAGAGACTATTTAAAATTGAATATTATATTTGACTATATTGCATATCTGCATGTAAATTCACATGTTTGCATGACTATAACCCAGGTGTTTATCAAAAAAATATAGTATTTTCTTAATCCACATTATTTTATTCTTACAAGTGTCAAAGATAAATGGATCGGTATGATAGTATTAATAGAAGTTGTCTAAAATTACATATATAAATAAATCACATTATGCATAACTGCACGAGGAATTCGCATATTTGCACAGTCCCTAAGACTTGTCTTTAGCAATAAAAATATATTATAGCAATTCATATTTCTTTAATTTTCTATAAACGGTAGCCTGATCGACTTTTAATGCATATGCCATTTTCGATGTCGATCCATATTGTTTTTTAGCCATTATTAATAGTTGTTTTTCTATTTCTTCTGTTGCTTCTTTAATAGGCATCAATCCCTTTAAATATATTCTTGAACCCGGACCTGAAAAATACTGGATTGGAGAAATGCATTTAATCACATCCTCAGATTCTATAACATCTTGGAAAGAAAAAATAATTAAGCGTTCAATAATACTTGAAAGTTCACGTACATTCCCCGGCCAATGATATTCTAAAAGGGTTTTCATGGCATCCTTAGTTAGCGAAATATTTTTTTTATATTTCTTATTATGCAATCCTACATAGTATTTGACTAAAGGTCCTATATCATCATATCGATCCCGGAGAGGAGGGATAGAAATATAAACAGTATTTAATCGATAGAACAAATCCCTTCTGAAGGTGCCCACAAAAACACATTCCTCTAAATCTCTGTTTGTTGAAGCTATTATACGGCAATTGACCTTAATTGGTTTTGATCCGCCAAGATGAATAATTTCTTTAGATTCAATGGCGTATAGGAGTTTTGCTTGTAGGTTTAACGACATATCGCCAATTTCATCTAAAAATAGATATCCATCATTAGCCATCTCAAACAGGCCTATTTTACCTTGCTTATTTGCGCCGGTAAAAGCCCCCGAATCATAACCAAACAATTCTGATTCTAGCAAATTCTCTGGAATTGCGCTACAATTAATATGTACAAACATACCTTGTTTCCGGTTGCTTCTTTTATGTATTTCTTTTGCAATAATTCCTTTACCTGTTCCAGTCTCACCGACAATCAATACGTTACAGTCCACATAGGCAATTTTATCAATTATTTGTTCAATTTCCCTCATTGCTTGGCAATTTATTACCATGTGGTTTGGGGACAACTCCTCATGGTTAGTTCTGGGTCCAATAGAAGGATTGCTTCTTAATCCATTAATAATATCTGTTACGTCTTTACAAACCGAAACCACCCGGGATATTTCTCCTCTTTTATTAAAAACCGGACTGCTGGTTACAACTATCTTCTTATTGAATTGAGTCTCCTGTAAAATTGTTATTCTCTTTTTTTGTTCAAGAACGATTGGAGTTGCTGAAGGGGAATGCACACCCGAAAGCTCCATTTCTTTGATTGTTTTTCCTATTACTTCACTAGGTTCCAAGCCATAAACTTTTCGGCACGAAGGGGTAACAGCAATTACACGGGCGCTGGCGTCCGTTATTAGAATCTCATCATCAATATGATTAAAAACATCAATAAATTCTTTGAAAAAATCCATATTTGACTCCTGCACTAAATTAATCCAAGTCTTTTCCCATATGGTTTTTTGTCAATACAGTTTCTGTTAAAAGCTGTAATAGATATTCAATCGGAGAATGTATTGCTATATTTATGTTAACCTATCATAAGAAAATAAGCAATAATACCCGATATAATTTATCCTAACAATATTAATTATACACTTCCATAATTCCAGTTGGCGTGAATGTTGCAAGAATACCAGATAAGATAAATAATTTAATTCTAATAAATATTGTCTATGTGTTATTTCATTGTTTGATAAAGATACAATAAACCTCGACAATATTAAAGCCTTATAATCTGTAAACATTTACAAGAAAAGGGGGATTTGAATGGGAAAAGATCCAAACATATATCATTATATTGGTAACAGAATGCCACGTACTGACGCTTTATCTAAGGCTTTGGGAACAGCCAAATACACAGCCGATTTGAAGACAAAAAATATGTTGATCGGGAAGGCTCTTTTTACGAAATACCCACATGCTTATATTAAAAATATTGATGTCAGCCGCGCCAATAGAATCCCTGGGGTAGCGGCTATAATTACCGCCAAGGATTTACCGGGAAGCAAAACATATGGTGTTTTCGCGGCAGATAAACCAGTCTTAGCTGAAAATAAAGTAAGATATATGGGAGATCCTATAGCATTCGTTGCAGCTATAGATGAAAAAACTGCAATTCAGGCCTTAAGCATGATAACAGTAGATTATGAAATACTACCGGTAATTAATGACCCTAGGGAGGCTATGAAAGAAAACAGTATTTTAATCCATAAAAATCATCCCTGCGCCATACATAAAAATATTATGTTAGAAATGAACCTTACTAAGGGAGATGCAGAAAGAGCATTTCGAGATGCAGAAATCATAATCGAAAATGATTATAAAACACCTATGATTGAACATGCTTATTTAGAGCCTGATTGCTGTATAGCGGAATATGAACTGGGCAGCAAAAGCCTGGTAATTACCGCCCCACAGCAAGCTGTATATTCAAGCCTTGGTGCGTTAGCCACAGTATTTAATTTGCCGCAGGGTAATATACGTGTTATTTCTCCTTTTTTAGGTGGTGGCTTTGGAGGCAAAGAAGATTCCTGTCTTGATGTAGCAGTCATTGCAGGCTTACTTGCCATGAAAACCGATAAACCTGTCTATGTAGAACTTTCTGCCGAGGAGGTGTTCAGAATCACGGGGAAAAGACATCCTGCTTATATACATCACCGACTTGCCGCCACTAAACATGGGAAAATAACAGGTATCGATGTTCAAATCATTCTTGATAAAGGCGCTTATGCTTCAATGAGTGGTTTACGCAGTTCTGCTCACGCACTGACCCAAAGAACCATAATGTATGCAGGAAGTGTTTATTCAATTCCTAATGCTAGTGTAAAAGCATTTTCTGTTTTTACTAACAATCCATATTCTACAGCTATGCGAGGATTTGGGGCTCCACAGGTTCATTTTGCAATGGAAGGTCAAGTTGATGAGTTAGCAACTATTCTAAATGTAAATCCTATAGAAATAAGGCGAATTAATATGTTGAATGCCGGTGATAAAACAATATTTGGGCAGGAAATAAAGGAAAGCATGGGCATAGGGATTTCTGAGTGTTTAACTTTAGTTGAACAGGAACTAAAAAAAGATTCACTCATCCAACAAACTAATAATAGCATTCAAAGAGGAAAAGGTATTGCTGCTTTTATGTATGGAATAGGGATGCCTATTGCGTCTGAAGGGGCCCTTTGTTATATAAATATTTTACCTGATGGATCCGTTCATGCTGCAGTCTCAACAAGTGAAATGGGGCAAGGCTCAAATACTGTTTATGCACAAATTATTGCAGAAACTTTGCATGTCGATATAAACAGAATTTACATTTCATATTCTGATACCTATATTACACCTAATTCTGGGCCAACTGTAGCATCGAGATCTACAACATTTGTTGGAAACGCATTAATTAATGCATGTGAAACGTTAATCAATAAACTTAAAGTAGCAACAGCCAGGCATTTTTCATGTGATCCGGAAGAAATCGCACACAAAGGTGAACTCTACTTTCAACGAGACCGAGAGGAAAACTCCATTTCATTCGAAAATATTTGCGCTTGTGCTAAAAATTATAGGATTTTTTTAAATGCTTCAGGCTACTGGTTTCCCCCTGAACCCTCTTTTGATGAAAATGGACAAGGCGAACCTATGCATGCTTATATGTTTGGTGTACACGGCATCGAACTCATAGTCAATAAGAAAACCGGAGAAATTGATATCCTAAAATCTGTGTTGGCTTGTGATGTTGGTAAGGCTATTAATCCAATGGCTGTCGAGGGGCAACTTGAAGGAGGGGCAATAATGGGGATCGGTTGGTCTTTAATGGAGGAAATCATAATAAAGGATGGCATCGTTGTTAACGATTCTTTGAAAGATTTTATAATTCCAAGCATTAAAGATATGCCAGACTTAATAACTTTCATTGTTGAAAAACCAAACAAAGCAGGCCCTTATGGGGCAAAAGGAGCAGGCGAACCACCTTTGATTGCAACCGCGCCAGCAATAAGAAGTGCACTATTCAATGCAACTGGAGTATGGTTAAACACCATACCATTTACACAAGAAAGAATCATTAATGAAATAAAGAATAAAGAAAAAAAGGAGAGTGTGTCTTTTGAGTAGTTTTGAATTATCCCGCCCTACTTCCTTAAAGGAAGCTTTGACATTGTTAGATTGCAAAGATAATGCCCTTATCCTTAACGGGGGTACCGATGTTATGGTTTCATTACATAATGAAACCATCAGTAGCTGTTCCCTCATATATATTCATGAACTGTCTGAATTGAAATATATCAAACATGAAGGGGATAATATTGTATTTGGGGGAGCAACTACTTATAAACAATTTGAGGATTCAAATCTCATAAACTTTTTCCCGGGAATGGCAAAGGCATTATCTGAAATTGCCAGCCCCCCCATTCGAAACATGGCAACTTTAGCAGGAAATATTGCTACTGCTTCTCCTGCAGGTGATTTTAGTGTAATGCTTTTGGGTTTAAACGGAGAAATAGAGTTAATGAATATGCACGGTAAACGTAACGTTCAAATCAAAGACTTTTTTATATCTGCTAATAAAAGTATCATAAAGTCTAATGAAATAATCACAAAAATTATTATTCCCAACATAGAAGAAAGCCAATATATTTCTTATGTTAAAATTGGCCGTAGAAAAGGTCAGGATTTAAGCCGAGTATCAGTTTTCGTACATTTATCATTAATGGGTAATATCTGTGAAAATATTCGGATTGCTATTGGAGCGGTAAACTCCAAGCCCTTTCGATCTTATACATTAGAAAAAATCATGAAAGGCAAAACAATAAAACAAGGACTAAAAGATATCTCCAATATCTTCCCACCCGAAGCGTCACCTAGAAGAAGTTATAAATATCATATCGTGAATCCGATCATTGAAAGGACAATATTGGGGGCTTTCCAGCAATCTTTAGGAGGTTAAGAGGATGAAAAAATTATTAAGCTTTACCTTAAACGGTAAAAAGCAGTCTATATTTATATCAGAAGATGCCTTATTAATCGATGTAATACGAGATGAAATAGGATTAAAAGGAACAAAGAAATCATGCCAGATAGGGGAGTGTGGCGCTTGCACTGTATTGATTGATGGCCATCCTGTTCGATCATGCATTCTGCCCGCCTTAACCGTTGAAAACAAAGAAGTAACAACAATAGAGGGACTATATAGGGAAGATAAAATCCACCCAATACAACAGGCTTTTATAGATTATGGGGCAATACAATGTGGTTATTGCACACCTGGAATGATCTTAACTGTTAAAGCTCTGTTGGATACAAATAGTAACCCAACTGATCAGGAAATAAAGAATGCACTCTCAGGAAATTTATGTCGTTGTACAGGTTATAACAAAATTTTAGCTGCAGTCAAAAGCCTAGTGGGAACATATGATTACTAACAATGCATGTTTATATTCAGGCTATATACAAGTCCATTTTTTTGACTTCCCTTACAATATGCTCGTCGCTAGAGCCTTTTCATCATCTGTATGTTTTATATTGAAAATCATCTTATTTGTTTTAAAGCACTGTAATCTTTTGAATAGATTCGCCATCAGAGGGTATAAGAAGCCTAAACAACATATACCGGAGGTGAATTCATATGAAGTTCGTAATAACCGATCCTTTAAGAAAGGCGATGGATAAAAAGAAGTCTAAAAATATTGTAATATCTCTTATTGTAAAAAGCTGCTGAACAGGTTCTTATGCTGAAGTTTCAGCGAAAATCTCAAACAAGGTACCAAATGAGGGCTTCGTTAAATATCAGATTGACGGCTATAGCGTATTCGTCCAGCCGGGCATTACCTTTGCAAAAGAACAAGTGACCATCGGATATGAAAAAATATTGTTTTTAGACAGGATCACAATAGATGGTCTCAAAGACAGATAAGACGTGAAAGCTCCTTCTCATAATGAAGG
>CAYRNC010000045.1:0-7047 GCA_964425645.1 uncultured Oscillospiraceae bacterium
CAAATTTCTATAGCGGCATTATTGCATATATGGGTGGAGTATCCGGTATTGCTTTCGGAGTTTCAGAATTAACTGCAGGACTTAAAGAATGGGAAGAAGGCATGGGGCAGTACAAAATGGGCGCTGAAAAGGTTAACGATGGAGCCGTCGAGCTCAGAAACGGCACTATTGAACTTAAAGAAGGAACCGCAAAGCTTCTTAATGGATCCGTAGAATTAGGCGATGGCATAATAAATTTAAAAGACGGAACCCTTGAATTGAGAAACGGAATCCTGGAGCTACTCGATGGGTCTGTAGAACTGCATGACGGAACAATAGAATTCCTAGATGGAGCGGTCATTCTTGCTGAAGGAACATTAAAGTTTCGCGATAAAACTTCCAATATAGATAAAGAAATCAAAGATATTATCAAAAAGAAGATTGATAATATACTCGGTGGAAATTTCAAACCGCTGTCATTTGTATCTGAACGAAACAAAAATATAACGTCCGTGCAGTTTGCCATGCATACAGAAGATATAAGGGTGTCAAAAGAAGAATATTCTCCTCCTCTGCCTGAAAAAGAACTGTCTTTGCTGGATCGCCTGTTGGCACTGTTCAGTTTATAATATGACATTTACAGTTCGGACAAAGCACATTCCATTGAAATCATTCATAGAATACCGTAGCAAAGTCCAATGAAATGACCGAAATGGAGAATACTAAATGGAAAATATTTTGTTCCCACTTGACAAACTGCTGATAGGCAGAAACGCTATCGTTAGAATACTTAGAACAGAGGGTCAAGAGCGGCGCCGGTTTCTTGATTTGGGTTTAGCGCAGGGAACCTCTGTTAAAGCACTCCACAAAAGTCCGTCCGGAGATCCCACGGCCTATTCAATTATGGGAGCCGTTATAGCGCTTAGAAACGAAGATGCATCAAAAATACTTGTCGAAAGCCATTGAGCCCTTTGCTTTCAGAAGGAGATTAGCGACGTAATGAAGGTAAAAATAGCCTTGGCGGGGAACCCTAATGTAGGTAAAAGCACGGTTTTTAATGCGCTCACGGGACTTAATCAGCATACCGGTAACTGGCCGGGTAAAACCGTCAGCCTCGCATCAGGCCAGTATGAATACAAAAATCAAACGTATTCGCTTATGGACCTGCCGGGCACGTATTCTTTAACGGCCTGCTCAACAGAAGAGGAAATAACAAGAGATTACATCAACACAAAAAATCCCCAGGTTGTGGTAGCTGTAATGGACGCAACCTGTATGAAACGAAATCTTATTTTGGCATTGCAGCTTATAGAAAGTTTCGAAAATGTAGTCGTCTGCATAAATCTGATGGATGAGGCAAAGAAGAAATGCATACACATAGACTTAACAAAGCTGTCATCATATCTGGGTGTTCCCGTTGTGGGCATAACCGCAAGAACCGGATACAATCTTGAAGCTTTAAAAGAACAAATCCGGATGGTTTCGGAAAATCCTGTAGTGAAGGCGGTAAAGGAAATAGACGTATCAGAAGAGACTATCCTGAAAACGATAGACCTTGCGGGCGAGATTTTCAGACAGTGTGTTCAGGAAAAACGCCAGGATTACGGCGCTTTTGACAGGCGCCTCGATGACATAGTAACATCCAAAAAATTCGGGATTCCCATAATGCTGTCGCTGCTTTGCCTCATATTTTGGATCACCCTTGCAGGGGCAAATTACCCGTCTGATATGCTGTATGATTTTTTCTTTTGGCTGCAGACTTATATCAATATGGGGATGAATGCTTTAGGAATACCGGAACCTGTGATCAATCTCCTTCTGTATGGTGTGTATCAGACATTGACCTTTGTAGTATCGGTTATGTTCCCGCCTATGGCCATTTTCTTTCCGCTTTTTACACTGCTTGAAGATTTCGGATACCTGCCCAGAATAGCTTTCAATATGGATCGCTATTTTCGTAAAGCATGCGCCCACGGAAAGCAGGCTTTAACGATGTGCATGGGCTTTGGGTGTAACGCCTGTGCCATTGTCGGATGCCGCATAATTGACTCTCCAAGAGAGCGCCTGATTGCTATACTGACGAATAGCTTTGTACCCTGTAACGGCAGATTTCCCAGCCTTATCGTAATAATAGCCATGTTTTTCGGCGGGAGTTCAATTAACCCGGGGTACAGTTTTATTTCCGTAATGCTCCTTACCGCAATAATCCTAGTGGGCATTTTTTTTACGCTTTTGGTTTCAAGGATTCTTTCCAAAACGATTTTAAAAGGAATACCCTCTTCATTTGCCCTTGAGCTGCCTCCATATCGATGCCCCAAAATTGGCCAGGTGCTTGTGCGCTCGCTTATGGATCGTACCATCTTCGTTCTTGGCAGGGCTGTCATCGTAGCAGCCCCTGCGGGCCTGATCATCTGGGTTCTTTCAAATACTTATATTAACGGCGACAGCATCCTTTCTTCCTGTACAGGATTTCTAGATCCTTTTGCACAACTTATTGGTCTTGATGGTGTAATCCTGATGGCATTTATTTTAGGATTTCCTGCAAATGAAATCGTCGTCCCCATAATCATCATGACCTATCTGGCAACAGGAAGTATGCTGGACTTGGATGTGGCAAATTTAAAAACCTTGCTTGTTGACAATGGCTGGACATTATCTACGGCGGTGTGCACAATGCTGTTTTTTTTGCTGCACTTTCCCTGTGCAACGACCTGTCTCACTATCAGGAAAGAAACGCTAAGTTGGAAATGGACCGGTATGTCCATACTCGTCCCCACAATAACCGGCTTTATTACATGTTTTATTGTCGCAGGACTGTTCCGCTTTATATCCATTTAAATATCTTGACAGCGCAAACAGCGCAAAACTGTATCCGGCGGGATATTCCGAAAGCTCTTTTACAAGAAATTTCAATTGTATCTCCGCCATCTCCTTCATTTCTTTATTCCCCGTTTTTTGGTATAAGCTTGTAAAACAGTATGCCAGTACAGAATTGCCGCTGGGGATGGCCCCGTCGTAACTATCTTTCGGTCTTACTATCAGAATTTCGCCGTCATCCGGTGTCAAATAGAAACCCCCGTGTTCTTTATCCTGAAAGTGGTTAATAGTATAGCGGCAATAACCTAAGGCATTATCCAGATAGTCGTCTTTGCCCGTAGCCTCATATAACTTTAAAAGCCCGAATATATAGTACGCATAATCGTCAAGAAACCCTTTGCCTGAGCCCTCGTTATTACGGTACCTTACCTTCAGACTGCCATCCAAGCTCATGAGTTTTGTCTGAATAAAGGTATTGGCACAGATTGCAGAATCCAGATAATGCCGATCATTGAACTCTTTGTAGGCCATGGCAAAAGCGGCTATCGCCATGCCGTTCCATGATGTGAGAATCTTGTCATCTTTATGAAGGGAATAACGATTCAGTCGGTATTCATACAGCTTATTCTTTTGATCCCGCATTCCGCAAAATCCGATGTCGGAGTCCCCGGCTTTCAGAAGGTTAGGAATGCAAAGCCCCTCGAAATTTCCTTCATTTGTTATGTCGAACAGTTCGCAAAAGCTATTTCCTTCCTCTTCGCCCAATACTGTTATAATCTCTTTAGGGGTAAACAGGTAATACTTGCCTTCAATCCCTTCGCTGTCGGCATCCTGGGCAGTATAGAACCCTCCCTCCTTATCGGTCATTTCGCGCAGGACATAGTATAAAATACCCTTTACCACATCTTCATAAAGAGGTTCTTTGAAAATCCTGTGGGCTTCGGTGTAAGCTATTGCTAGCAAAGCATTGTCATAAAGCATCTTTTCAAAATGGGGAGCGAGCCAATACTTATCTGTAGAATACCTGGAGAATCCTCCCCCTATATGATCAAAAATCCCGCCTTTGTACATCTGTCTTAAAGTCGTCTCCGCCATCTTGCGACAGTAGTTCTTTTTTTCTGTTGCATATAATTCCATTAAAAACAGCAGATTATGGGCTGAAGGGAATTTGGGGCTCTTACCGAATCCGCCGTTTTGCACATCATAGCTTTCGGTAAACATTTTTTCAGCCTTTGCAAATAAGTTTCCGGATAATTCTGTTTCCTTGATTCGTTTCAAGGATATTCTTTCATTTTTTTTCAATAGGGATACGATTTTATCACCGTATTCACATATTTTAGTCTTATCATCGCTCCATTCCTTTGCAGCTGCCTTCAAAATATCGCTAAATCCAGGCATACCGTGCAGACCTGTTTTCGGGAAATACGTCCCGCCAAAAAAAGGTTTTTGATCGGGGGTCATCAGAATCGATAAGGGCCAGCCACCCTGTCCCGCCAATACCTGACAGGCGGACATATAAACAGAATCTATGTCGGGTCTCTCTTCCCTGTCAACTTTGATCGATACAAAATCATGATTCAGTATTTTCGCTGTTTCTTCATCTTCGAAACTTTCCCTTTCCATAACATGACACCAATGACAAGTTGAATAACCTATAGACAAAAATACAGGTTTACCTTCGGCTTCAGCTTTATCAAATGCTTCTTGGCCCCAAGGAAACCAGTCAACCGGGTTGTAGGCGTGCTGTAACAGGTATGGCGATTTTTCATCTATTAATCTGTTGGTTTGTTTTGTTTTCATTTTTTCACCGTCTTTCCCTCTCCTGCCTATTATTATTTAATAAATGCGTTAAATTATGTTATGATTTAGTCGGATTTACTTTAGGTTGGGAGATTTAAAATGCAGAAGAAAGCGGCATCGATTGGTATAATAGGGATACCCGACAAGGAAACGGTATCGGAGTTGGAAAAATTATGGGGTAAGCGTATCATAATTATCGAAAAAAAAATAAGACCGTACTACTTATAGGTAGTGGGTTATTCAAAAAAAGAATGGTGTTTCCCGCGAATCGATAGTTGCCTACTAAACATTGTTTTTGGGCAGCATTTTATCAAGCAGCAGATATAACTTTTGATAGTTTATAGGTTTATAGATGCCCGCATCAATTACCGAAGATTCATGCTCTGTATTTTTGTATTCATTTCCTGTGGTAGATATAATTATTATCTTATCACTGTCGGGATGATCTGAATCACGAATTTTCTTTGCCGCTTCTAATCCACCCATTACAGGCATGATCATATCTATTAAAACAGCATCGTAATGCCCTTTGGGGGAGGCCTTGAACAATTTGACAGCCTCCAGTCCGTTTTTTGCTTTATCCACAATCAGGCCCGTTTTCTCAAGAAGCTCCCTCAGTATATCAAGGGAATCCTGATCATCCTCGGCAACGATTATGCGTCGTTTTGAAAAATCATAGTTATCCCTGTCCTCCTTGCAATAGTCTGCGGGTGAGTTATCCGATTTAAACAAAGGTAATGTGACCTTAAATACCGAACCTGCTCCCGGTTTGCTGCTGACATCGATTTTTCCTTCCATCAGTTCAATAAGGTTCTTTGCGATGCAAAGACCCAGTCCGCTGCCTCGTGCTGAATCCGTCCCGGTTTTTTCCTGTTCGAAAGGATGAAACATTTTAGCCATAAACTGCTTGCTCATTCCGATGCCTGAATCAGTCACTTGAAATTCGATTAAATCTTTGCTTACGATTTGACCTGTCTGGCTTATTTTAAGGCTTATACTGCCTCCGCAGGCCGTAAACTTTATTGAATTAGAAAGAAGGTTGATGAGAATCTGACCTATTCTCAACGGATCACCTATCATGTTCTCGCTTATTTTCCCGCTGACCATAACTTCAAAAATCTGCTTTTTTTCCAGGGCAAGGGGTAAAATAATTGATTTAACAGAGTCGGTAAGATTCTTCATGCTGAATTCCCTCTGCTTTAAAAAAAAACTCCCTTCCGAAATTTGATTGAATTCTAAAGACCCATCGATTATCTCCAGAAGATAATCCACAGAAGCCTCCATCATGTCGAGTCTTTTTAAAGGATTTTCAGCCCTATCTTCTTTTGCCATATAAATAAGTCCCCTTAAAGAATTCAAAGGGGTTCTAAGATCGTGGATCATTCTAAGGATGAATTCATGTCTGTTTTGTATAAATGCTTGCACCGCGTCCTCCTTAAGAACTTTTTCATCCTGATTCTAACATATGTTTACTTTAATGTATCACTTTTTTTATATAGCAAATACTAATAAAAATCGACAAAAGGAGGGAAAAATGAAAAAGAAACAACCCGCAAACATTAAAAAACCCGCATTTACTACATTTCCCATCGCAGACCAAACGAACATAGATGCGGATTCAAAAGTCGCAATACCGAGCGATGACGCAGCAAATGAGGCCAGGGAGTGGGTAAATACAAACAAGAAATAGCGATAAAAAGACCGGAAGCTTTCCGGTCTTTATCGTTTCCTAAAACGTCAGTATTCATATTTCTTATCATACCATAAGGCCGATTTTTCCATAGCGTATGAAGATCCATATCCGTTCATCTGCGAATCATAGCTCGTATCTATTATTATCCACCTACCGTTAAGGTATACCTCGTTCCACGCATGATATACGGTGGTTACCTTTGAGTATCCCTTTACCAGTTTGGCGGGAATTCCAACGCTTCTTAACATTCCTGCCATTACCGAAGAAAAGTCGTAGCATATACCGCCCCCGGATTCAACAATTTCATCTATATCCGGAACATAACCGGTTGTGACATTCTTTTTTGCATAATCATACCTTAAGTTATGCACTATGTAATTATAGATAGTCGCCACTTTTTCAGCATCATTTGTGCAGTCTTTTATCAGATCCTTTGCTTTTTTTACAGCGCTTACAGATTCATTCCAGTTTATACTTTGAACAGGCTGTAAAAATGGTGAATTTACATCATGTAAAATGACATTAAAAGATTCGGATTTAATTCCCTGATATTTGCTTCCGCCAATATTTTTATATACCGTCACTTTATAATATCCCTGTCCCATCTGCAAAGGGAAAGCTTCAGTATGCTTGTTTAGGTCATATGTATACTTTAATCCATCTTTTTCAACTATGACCTTGATTCTGACATCCGGTGATTCATGCTTCACCGTCACAATACCGAGATCCGCTTTAGAGGTATCTATAAAGGCTTCGGG
>CAYRNC010000045.1:7057-13680 GCA_964425645.1 uncultured Oscillospiraceae bacterium
CTGCGAATGAGATATGGGTTGACATGAGCAAAAAACCCAGCATAATCGCAAAAATTCTTTTCACGGTATGTACTCTCCCTTCGGTAACCAGGCTGCCATGCACTGTCGCTAAGGCCCTATGGCTTTGCGTCCCACTCTTTCGAATGGTTTGCCTTTATCGGCGAAGAACTTTTAAACGCTCTTAAATCAACCGATTAAATTTACACAATAAAAAACTTCTCTTTCGGTAGCCAGGCTGCCATGCGCTGTCGCTAAGGCCCTATGGCTTTGCGTCCCATCCTTTCAAATGGTTTGCCCTTGTCGGTGACAAGTTTATCTGCATTCAGTTATTATAAAAATTATACTACTTTAATTGGCATTGTCAACATTGAGAATGCAAAATTATTAAAACATTATCGTTATCCGCTTTTTATGTGTTCTTTCGCCGATGAATCAGCATCGCTTATATGCTCTGCTTTATGCTGTTTCTCATCTTCAACACCAAGAACACTGTCCATAAGTTTAATCAGTTCAAGTGCACTGCGAAAGTGGTGTGCCTTGTTTTCCTCCGTCCAAATTATTTTCCCTTGCCAGGTTGCATTCTGTCTATACTGCACCTGGATTATAAATGTGGCCTGTCTTCCGTTTTGCTTGCATATTTGTTTATCCTGCATAAGCCTCACTTTCTCCTTCCTGTCCGATTTGCCGTAAGTCTTACGGAATGTTCTGCTTTCGGTTGAAGCCATCGGAAATTGAATGTGATCATAAAAATTATCCATTGCGAGCAGCATACCGTTTATATCGCTGTAATGCTTCGGTTTATCAGAATAGGAATGATATAATCTGCCTGTAAAGGATCCCCCGGCTCGGCTGTCCACACAATTGACAATCATATTAGGTGCAAAGATTCTGATTTCCGAACCACCCATCCACATCATCTCCCCTTTTCTGATATCCAGTATAAAGGATTCGGGTTTCATAATGAGTTTCATATATCCGTAAAAAACAATAAATATATTGGATTACCGGCTGATAATGCCTACATCCACCGCTGAAGCCACCTTATGCCGCAGGCGTACCGCATTATTTTTGCTGTTTTTTTGGAAATCCTTCTCTATCCTGGTAAAAACCTGGCTGCAGTTTTCCTGATTTATACCCACAAGCAAAACCAGATATTGTGTCGAACTGTAACGAGTAAACATATCGCCTTTTCTAAGCGCGGATTTAATTGCCTTATGTAAACCCATGGAAGCCTCCTGCAAGGCATAACCAACTGATAAAGCGGCGCCTTGCTTTGTGACAAGGCTTAACAGCATCAAAAACACAGATTGGCCGCTTCGTTCAAGCCCCCTGACAATAAATCGGTAGCTGTCTTTGAAGTTTTGATAGTTACAGCAGTAAGCGCCCCTGTCTTCGGAATCCTCCTTCATTTCAAGACGAATATCAACCACAGAATCCGTAACATTCTTAAGGCTGCTTGTTATTGCCTTATAAAGCTCCTGCATTTCATCTCCGGGGCTGACACCAAATTCATTAAATAGCATTTCCACCGCCAGATTATACGATTGCATGGCTTCCTTTATGCGATTAACCCGGTACAGGCAGAAAGTATAAAGATAATACAATTCTTCGTTATAGGGGTATATGGATATGGCTTTTAAACAGATGTCCAACATCTTTTTAAAATCCGATGTATTGTTGGAGTGCTCGAACATCTTCCTGATGCATGAAAGATACATTTCCTGGTAGCGTACGGAACGGGGAATAACCCAATCTTCTGAAGACAGCTGCGGAAGAAATTCTCCTTTATATAGTTCAATTGCCGCATCATATAGTTCGGCATTCCCCTCTGCCCTTTTTACTATATCCTCAAAGCTTTCCACATCAATTACACAGGGACAATCGGGATTCCAAGAGTACCTGCCCCCATTAAAAATCAGGCAATTCTGCAAGGGACCCGCAGCTGCCAGCATCTTTCTTAATCGATGGATAATTATTTTAAGAGCGTTTACGGGATTATCGACGTCGGCATCCCTGTAAAGTAAATCTATTAGCTCTTCTTTTGAATAGCTTTCCCCTCTGTTTGCCAACATAAACTGAAACAAATGGTGAACCTTGCTGTTTCGTACATAGTCAGGCAATACAGATATTCCCCGATACGTTGCAGTAAAAACACCAAACATTGTGATATTCAGCGTATCATGACCCATAGTAATCCCCCGGTATCTTTAGACTCTTGTAGGAAATTATATAAACAATAAGCAGAAGTGTCAAAATGTTTATAGGATTAAATTAACAGTTATTGATAAAATGTAGCTTAACCCCGCTAAAAATTTTCTAAGATAATATTACTGATGAAAAACATTAAATTCAGATCGGCAGATAACAAACGTTACCTGCCGACATATTCCCTTTATTCTTTAGAGGTAGACATCCTGTCGGTTTTGCGTCCTATTATGAGAAGAATGACACCAAACGCCGTTATTATAAGACTTCCGATGAGCAACACATCAAGCATGCTTTGAAAATTGCTGAAAAAACCGCTTTCGTTTACGTCGAGATAGTATTCTTCGCCCCAATCACCTTCAAACCACGCCAAAAAGAATCTGCCCAATATACCGACGATACCTGATATCAAACAATAGAAGGAAAACCTCATTATATCACCTGCAGCCAGCCTGGTTTTGGGATTAATGGGATATTTCTCAGGTTCTGTTCTATGCAATCCGCCATACATCCATTTAAAAAACAGATAGGCTATAGGTCCGCTGCCGATACCGGCAAGGCCGATGACAAAATAGTCAGTCCCGTTTATCATCAAAGCCAAAACCGATATTAAGACTACGATTCCGCAACAAAAATACAGGCCGGGTTTACCCCCCGGAATTATAAACAGACCGCCCCGCCTTTCAACAGGCATTATCTTTCTGTAATGCACAACCGCCAAAGGCAGAATAATATACAAAGCTAGAATAAAGACAACCTCCGCCATGACCAGTGTTGCAAAATCATACTGAGCGAGAAGCATGGTGACAAAAGCCAAAGAAAGAATCCCTACATACGGGACGCCTCTCCCTTTGCTGATCTTAACAAGGAACTTAGGACAAAGATGGTCGTCTGCCAATACAAAGAAACCCCTGGAACCGGAGGCCAAATATGTATTAAAAATTGCACATTGAGATATTATGGCGACCACCAGAAATCCTATGCCCCATGCGGGACCCATAAACTGTGTCAGTACATCGGAATATCCCACCGTACCCTCTCCGGTTGTTGCCCAATCTTCCCATAATCCGACGGAAGCCAGACCTGCCATCGTAGGAAGCACATATGTCAAGGCGATCAGGGGCATGGCGATGATTAAACCTTTAGGTATGATCTGGGGATTTGTGACCTCTCCGGCCATATTGGATATACATTCATATCCGCAATACATCCAAATGCATATGGCAATGCAGCCGCCAATAGCTTCAAAACCCGTCATTTCATACGCAACTACAGGTATGAACGGATTTTGATTCCAGTTAGCAAAACCCACAATTGCAACAACGGAAAAACCTATCAGTATGCAAATAGATAAAAAAGTGCTGACCCAGCCTACTTCTCTGATACCTAAAAGGTTAATGACTGTAAAAATTACAATCATCAGTATCTTTACAACGAATCCCGTAAAATCCGACATCTCTACAAAATGCCTGAGGTAGCCCACAACCAAAGCCACATAGATTCCGTTGGTAATATATATCGACACGGTGTTCCACCATCCCGCCTGGAATCCCCAGAATTCGCCAAAGGCCTCTTTTACCCAGACATATACCCCGCCTTCAGAGGGTAAGATTGCCCCCATCTCCGCTACCATACTGCTGATCGGCCACGCCCAAATGAAAGGAAAAGCGATTAGCATTACCAGTGTAACTCCCGGTCCGCTGGCTGGTATCATTTCTTCGATACCAAATGCCCCTGCAGCGACAAGGCAATAAATCATAAAAACGATATTTACGGTTTTAACATCATATTTTTTTAACCCGGCAACACCTTCCACATGATTAAGATCAGTCAAATAATTCACCCCCTTGCTTACAACTGTTTAATTTCTGTTTCCAGAGTAATATCAAGCTTTTGTGCCTCTTTTAAATAATAGTCTACCTGTTTAAATGTTAACATGTCAGAGGAAATCAAACCTTTCTGCGTATATTTTTTTCTCACGAACATTTTCGTAAACAATGCGCCGCTTTGCCCCGTAACATACATCTCTGCACTCAGATTCGATTTTTTAAAGGATTCTGCAAGACCCGGGGAGGAAACATATGTCTCAACCATCACTTTTTTATTTTCCTTTGTCCCTATAGCCTCAACCACCATAGCGCCTGTATCCGAAATTAAGCCTTCCTCCAATATCTCCCTAATCTCATCTTTATACTTAGGTGCCGGAGGAACATGTTTTAATATAAAGTTGAACGGAATTACTTGATTTCCATCCACAGTAACCGACGATTTAGAAAGCAGGCCCGCCCTGTAAAGAGGCCTTGCAAATTCCACTCCCACACCTCCGTACTTAAAATAAATATTTTTTGCCCCTTTAAAAAATTCCTCGGAATTAAGTCCCATATATACAGGTTCGTCATGAGCATGCTCAACCAATTCAACCTCACCCTTAACACCTTTGAAATTTCTGTAATATGGCCTGCTGAAGGCGTCCGTAGTTATTATCCTTCCATCTTCATAGGCAAAGGCCGTCTCCATCATATCGGATAACGCCGTAACAGGCGACCACCAAAAGGGCAAAAACCTTTTAGCCTCTACACCTTCATAAACCAACATGTTAATGGTTTCGCAGGTATCCAGGTAGCGCATGGCATCTCTTGCGGCAACGCAGATTAAACCCGGAGCCGATCCTGTACCTATTATGGCAGTTTTACCGATTTGCGCAAAGCGTTTGCCATAGCCGGAGTACATCAATTTTATCCCTAAAACCCAATCTTCGGTCAATACATCCGTTGCGGCAAAATCCTGGTAATTCGCCTTAACGGACAGCGCCGCCTCTAAGGCATTGGGGCCGAAGGCCAATGGCAGCGCATTAACGATTAAATCCACCCCCTTTGCTGCGGAGACGATGCTATTTAAATCAGATGCATCAACCCTTATACCTTTTCCCTTCTTTAAACTTGTTACAAGTTCATTGACCGCTTTCTCATCACAGTCGGCGCAAATAATTTTTGAAACATTTGATTCTTCATCCATTCGCCTGGCAACAGTTGATCCCTGCGCACCGACACCTAATATTAACAGCTCCATGTTTTCTCCTTTCTATTCTATTTGTTCCACCTTGATATCCAAGGTTATGCCTAATTCTTTCGCACATTGAAGGTAATAATCTACTTGGTCTAAAGTAAGCATATCTGACGAAATAAGCCCTTTTTGGGTATATCTTTCTCCCACAAACATTTTCGTAAAAATTGCCCCACCTTGCCCGGTAAGATACATTTCTGAGGTGATTCCGGCTCTTTTAAAAGATTCTGCAAGCCCGGGTGAAAACACGTGGCTTTCAACTTTAACGCTTTCTCCATTTTTTGTGCCGATAGCCTCAACCACCATAGCCCCTGTATCCGAGACAAGACCTTCATCCAAAATCTCCTTTATTTCATGCCGATATTTAGGAGCCGGGGGCAGGTGCTTTAACACTACGTTAAACGGAATTACCTGCTGTCCATCCACTTCTACAGGTATATGCGAAAGTAGACCGGCTTTATACAATGGCTTAGCAAAATCTATTCCTGAACCTGCGTATTTAAAATAAATATTTTTAGCTCCTTTGAAATATCTTTCGGCATTCAGCCCCATGTGCACAGGCTCATCATGATCATGCTCTACGAACATTATTTCCTTGTCTAAATAACTGTATTTTCTAAATATCGGATCACCGAAAGGCTCGGTTTTCATCAGTCTTCCGTTTTCAAATGCACAGGCAGCGGCGCTCATATCCGTTAAGGCCGTAACGGGAGACCACCAAAACGGTATAAACCGTTTTGTCTCAACACCTTCATATACTATATTATAAATTGTATCGCACCTGTCTAAATAGCGCATTGCATTTCTTGCAACTACGCAAATCAGCCCCGGTGCCGAGCCTGTAGCGATTACGGCCGTCCTTCCAATATCCTTAAAACGCCTGCTGTATTCGGTGTACATTATTTTGATTCCCTGGACCCAATCTTCATGTATAGATTCCGCAGCGGCAAAATCCTGATAGTCAGCTTTGATCTCCAAAGCGGCTTCCAATACATTTTTCCCAAACTGCAAAGGCAATCCGTTAATTATTAAGTCAACACCGCAGGCGGCATCTAATATGCTGTTTATGCGGGATGCATCGACAAGAACACCCTTACCTTTATTAAGACCTTTTACCAATTCATCTACGGATCTTCGATCGCTGTCAGCACAAATTATCTCGGATACGCCGGATTCTTTATCCATGAACCTGGCTACCGTTGAACCTTGCGCTCCCAATCCTAAAATCAGTATTTTCTTCATTAAACAGCACCTCTTTGTAAAACGTAGATTCGCACTGCATCAAAGTGCGATCAGAAAAAAATATTTAACCTCGCTTCGATCGGGAAATAGTATAGCCCGCTAAAAGCGGGCTT
>CAYRNC010000046.1:0-13418 GCA_964425645.1 uncultured Oscillospiraceae bacterium
GCGAAAGCTAAAAGAGGGTGATCTGATAAAAATTGCTTTGAGAGAGGAGGGTCAATTTTTTGTAGAACCTGAGAACATATCTCTTGATATTATTTATGAGGATGATGATCTGATGGTTGTGGATAAGCCTGCCGGCATGGTGGTTCATCCGGCTATAGGGAATTTAAAAGGAACATTGGTGAATGCAATTTCATTTCACTGCAAAGGTCGTCTTTCACGGATAAATGGCGATATCAGGCAGGGTATAGTACATCGACTGGATAAAGATACGAGCGGGTTACTGGTAATTGCAAAGACCGACACCGCGCATGCAGCCTTAGCCTGTCAATTTGCATCCCGTTCCGTCAAAAGGATTTATAAGGGGATTGTATACGGATATCCGAAAAATGAAAGGGGTACTGTGGATGCGGCAATCGGAAGGGATTACAAAAACCGTTTGAGAATGGCGGTGGTTGAAAGTGGCGGCAGGGCGGCAGTTACTCACTATCGGGTTTTAGAAAATTTAAGGGAGTTTTCTTTTGTCGAAGCCGAGCTTGTAACGGGAAGGACGCATCAGATTCGTGTTCATATGGCATATATCGGACATCCGCTTTTGGGAGATACCTTGTATGGACCGAAAAAGCAGCGTTTTGATGTAAAAAGGCAGATGCTTCACGCGGTAACGCTTGGCTTTATCCATCCTTCCACCGGGCAATATATGCAGTTTGACAGCCCCCTGCCGGGGGTGTTAAATAATCTTCTAAAACGCCTGAAACAGTGATAAATCATGTATAAGCGGATGTCCGACAGCACAATCCTGCAATGTATTATTTTGGGGCATCTTTGCCTGGATCGAAGAAATACGACATTACCGTCAGGATCTCATTAACCTACCATGTGTTTTATGTATTGAAGGCAATCTTCACAGACAACGGCATTTTTAAAACAAATGCTGCCTTGTTTTCCGCAAATAGAACATTCATAGCGAAAAGGTCCGTCTCCATCGGAATATTTTATATGCTTGCCTGTTTTATTCATAATCTTTTTCCTCTTTCTTTAGCGGTACATTACAGGATGTTTAAATATAGTGTAAGGCATTAGTTTCAAAAGTTCAACCAATATTTTACATATTGTAATAATTAACACATTTAATGTAATTACTGCAGAAATATTGTAATATTATGGAAGGACTGTGATGTCCTCTCCTCTTTTTGGATCTGCAAAAACGGTTTTGTTATCAGTATAGGTGACCATACCCGGTTTTCCACCCGGAATTTTCTTAACATACCTTACCTCTGTTACATCAACAGGAACATTCTCCGAGTATCTTGCTTTGCTGTAGTATGCCGCCAGGCCTGCCGCCGTGAGCATATCCGCTTTCGATACATGCCTTCCTTCTGTAAAAAGTATGACGTGTGAACCGGGGCTGTCCTTTACATGAAACCACAGATCCCTTTTATTTGCAGTTTTGAACGTTAAATTATCATTGTCTTTGTTGTTTCTGCCTACGAGTATTCGGAAACCCGTATCACTTTTAAATGCATGGGGCATATGTTTTATTTTTAGGGGCTTTGTTTTGTCTTTTTTACCTGATGGGAACCCGCTTTCATGAAGCTCATTTCGGAGCTCTTCTATATCTTGAACGGAATTTGCATTCTGTGCAAAGGTTAAAACCGATTCCAAATAGTCAATGGATTTGTCCGACTCTTTCAGTTGAATATTTTTTTCGTATAAGGCGGTTTTTGATTTAGCATAGTTTTTGAAATATCTTTGGGCATTTTCCGACGGTGAAAAACGGGGGTTTAAAGGGATACTGATTAAAGTATCGTCATAGTAGTTTAATAGGCGTACACGTGTAAGGCCTGAAGGTATTTCATGCAGATGTGCAGTGATAAGTTCTCCGTAAAGGCGGTCGATTTCTGCTTCCTTTGCTTTTAGCAGGTCCTCTGCAAGACGTTGCTTTTTTAAATAAAGTTTGTCGAGAGAACCGAGGATGCTGCGGCATAAATTTTGCGATTTCTGCTTAATTCTATTTGAATCGGCTTTATTTGAATAGTAATAATCTGCTGCCTCATTGGGTCCCGGGAGGCGGATTTCCTCGTAAAAATCGGATTTCAGTTTCTGCGGGAAGATATGGAAGTCCGCCGGGGTGCGGTCTTTATTCAGATATACCATTGAATCTGCATTATTAAGGATGGCAGAGGATATTTTCATTAAGGTCGGATAAAGCTCGTGTGAGGTAAGATGCTTTACATCTTTATCGGTGCCGATAGCAGCTAAACAGCATATTTCCTTTGCTGTGGAAGGACTTAAGCCTTGAATGCGGTCTACAAGAATCTCCGGCGGCGAATTATCGGCGTCGCTTAAAAAGCCATCCAGTTCGTTTCTTGTAAGGGTATATAAACAGGCTTTTCCGCGATCAGGAGGGGCGATATATTTTATACCGGGTATCAGCTGGCGATAGCGGTTTTTATCGGATGTGATCCTTTTTATGCTGTCAATGATCGTCAGGGTTTCAGCATCAATTGCAGTTATATTGCTGTGTTTGCCCATTATTTCTACTATCAATTGCTTTCCGGCGGAAAAGCCGAGTTCATCGTAATGATCAATTGAAAGAATGACGATTCGCTCCGAGCCTACTTGGTTAATTTTTGTGATCCTTCCGCCTTGAAAATGTTTCCTTAACAGCATGCAGAAAGCTGTGGGATTTTTGGGATTAACCGATTCTGATTTCGTAAGGTGCATTCTCGGATAATTTCCGTTTGCTGAAATATACAGCCGATGACCTTTTTTGTTTGCATGAATGTGCAGCATTAACCCGTCCTTTTCAGGCTGATAAATCCTTTCTATCCTGCCCCCTGACAGCATCCCGTTTAATTGTCGGGCGATTGCACCCGTTACCAATCCGTCGTAGCCCAATGTTTTCTCCTTGTTGCGCATTGCAGTAAACGAAGGTATAATGATTTAATGATATCATGGTCAGTTGCAAATGAAAACAAGAGATCCGGGGAGGAAGCATGATAAAAAGCATGACTGGCTTCGGAAGGAGCGAATACAGCGATGGAAAAAGAAACATTCTCATTGAAATTAGGGCGGTAAATCATCGTTATTGTGATATCTCGATCAGAATGCAAAGAAGATATTCCTTTGCCGAAGAAGGCATTAAAAGTCTTGTAAAGAGTACAGCGAAGAGAGGAAAGATCGATATATCTGTTTTGATAGAAAACGTAACAAAGGAGGATGTCAAGGTTAAACTGAATACCCCGGTGGCTAAACAGTATTATGATAATCTGCTGAAGCTTAAGGACTGTTTTGCTCTTTCAGGGGATATTACTCTTCCGTATCTGGCGGCCTTACCGGATGTTATGAGTGCGATGCCCGACGTTGAAAACGAGGAAGAAATTCTTCGAAGTCTTTCAATTCCCGTGAAAAATGCGGTAGAAAATCTTGATAAAATGCGAATTTCGGAGGGATCGAAACTTGCTGATGATATTATTCAAAGAGGAAGGCTTATTCAAAATAAACTAAGGATAATCGAAGAACGCTCGCCGATCGTCGTTCATAGTTATATCGAGAAAATGAAGGAAAGGATAAAGGAGCTGCTGGAAGGCGACGCGGAAGTACCCGAGGACAGGATATTGCTTGAGGCGGCCATCTTTGCCGACAAGAGCAATATAACGGAAGAATTGGTACGTTTGGACAGCCATATTCAGCAAATGAATTGCATCATAAGCATGAGCAATGAACCCGATGGCAGAAAACTGGACTTTCTCGTTCAGGAGATGAATCGGGAGGCCAATACGATCGGATCAAAATCCAACGACGCAAACATAACGAATTTGACAATAGAAATTAAAAGTGAAATCGAAAAAATTCGGGAACAGGTACAAAATGTTGAATGATTCTCTTGATCTTTTTTATTATTTATAATACAGTATATTGCCGATACCAGGCAAGAAGGGATTATGTATGAACAAAGGATTAATGTTCGTTGTATCCGGGCCGTCTGGAGCGGGGAAGGGGACTATATGCAAACAGATCGGCAAAAGGCTGAATGTTGAACTGTCTGTCTCCATGACCACAAGGCAGCCCAGACCCGGTGAGGTAGAAAGCAAAAGCTATTATTTTGTCAGTCATGGTCATTTCATGAGTGTTTTGGGCAGCGGCGGGTTTTTAGAGCACGCCTGCGTATATGGTAATTATTACGGTACGCCGAAGGACCAAGTCGTAAGCAGTCTTAAAAAGGGACTTGATGTGGTTTTAGAGATAGATATTCAGGGGGCTCTTCAGGTTCGAAATTCATATCCAAAAGCTATATTTATTTTTATTCTTCCCCCCTCCATGAGCGAGCTCAGAAAAAGAATAACCGGAAGAGGGTCGGAAACTGAGGAATCAATAAATATGAGAATGGCGGAAGCATTAAAAGAGGTTACCTATATCGATAAATACAATTATTGCATTGTCAACGATGATTTGGATGAGGCTGTAGATCGGGTTGCAGCGATTATTAAGGCAGAGCATTCTCGGGTTTCAGAAAACATTTATGAGTTAATTTCAGGATATTCGAATGATCTATAATGCAAAGGAGGATACAGTATCATGTTAGAACCGTCAATCAGGCTGATGAAACAAAAAGCTGACAGCCGATATACACTGGCTATTATGGCGGCAAAAAGAGCAAGGGATATAATTGAAGGCAAGCCTCGGTTGGTCGATGCCGATATTGAAAAACCCATATCTATAGCCGTTTCAGAGATAGCACAAGATTATATTACCTATAAACGGGAAGAAAAGTGAAGCGGAGGCAAAACGTATCGGGACCGGTTGGCTTTTTGCGGAGAATTAAATGGCAACTGTATATGACAGAACGGAAAAACTTATAGGCAGGGATGCCGTAAAATGCCTAAGGCAAAAAAGAGTGCTCGTAGCAGGGCTCGGAGGCGTGGGAGGCATGGCTGCCGAGACATTGACGCGGGTCGGTGTGGGCGTTATAGGCATTGTAGATTATGACCATGTGGATGTTACAAACATTAACCGACAGATAATTGCTCTAGGGAGCACCGTAGGTAAGCTGAAGGCTGATGTAATGAAAGATCGTATAACGGATATAAATCCCGAGACACGGGTTATTTCATTTTCAAAAAAAATTTCTACTGCTACGATAGAGGAACTTTTTATTTTTGACTGGGATTATGTAGTGGATGCCATCGACGATGCTCAATCAAAAATATTGTTGATTGGAGAAGCAAAAAATCGCAATATTCCAATTATATCCTCAATGGGAACTGCCAATCATTCAGATCCAGGCAAACTTGAGATCGCCGATATAAGTGAAACACATACCTGTCCGATGGCACGGCGAATCCGGAAAGAATCAGGTCGAAAGAAAATAGGAGGATTTAAGGTTTTGTTTTCTTCCGAAATACCTAAGCAAACTGAGCGCGAAGAAGGTTTGGGACTTGCCAGCATTATGTTTGTGCCGGCTGCCGCGGGGCTGCTGATAGCCCATGAGGTAGTGAAACAATTTATATGAATTAGTGCAATTATTTTCCCCTCATAATTGTCTGTATTATATAAGCAGTCGTGTTTAATGAGGGGCCTTATGAAGACTACCGGAATATACAGGAAGAGAAAGCAGTACTTTATAATAGAAACAAGGAAGGGAATTACAAAGTTAAAAACAGACAGCATCAATTATTTTGAAAAGGATTTGCGCCTGGTCCATGTCCATGCAGACGGTGGGATATATAGTTTTTACGAAAGCTTTAAAAATCTTGAAAAAATCATAGATGACAGGTTTTGCCGCTGTCACAACAGTTATATAGTGAATCTGGATAAGGTTGTTCGGGTTGAAAGATATAATACACATTTGGCAAACGGAGAAATGGTACCCATCAGTCAACGTTTTTACTCTTCAACCCGGTATTGTTATTTAAGAAGTTGAAATACCCTGATTTATTGCGAATATGACAGACGCAGGAACGATAATTTTCTTGCTATTTTTTTTGCATTATAGTATAGTATTTGTTGGCCTGCCGAAACAAGCGGGCAATCGAATAACACACACCCTGCTTCCCGATAAACCGGTGCCAAGCTGGCTGTTTTTCAGCAGGGTGGAGGAATAAAACCGGAGGTAATAATATGGCAATTGTATCAATGAAGCAGCTTTTGGAGGCAGGTGTTCACTTTGGACACCAGACAAGAAGATGGAACCCCAAGATGGCGCCGTACATCTTTACTGAAAGAAACGGCATTTATATCATCGATCTTCAGAAAACGGTAAGAAAAATCGAAGAGGCCTATAATTTTATAAAAGAGGTAACGGAAACAGGCCGGCCTATATTGTTTATCGGTACAAAAAAGCAGGCCCAGGCGGCTATAGCCGATGAAGCAGGCCGTTGCGGCATGTTTTACGTTAATGAAAGATGGCTCGGCGGGATGCTTACCAATTATAAAACTATTTCTTTGCGAATCAAAAGATTAAATGAAATTAATAATATGGAGACCGACGGTACGTTTGATGCGCTCACTAAAAAGGAAGTGCAAAAGCTGCGGGCCGAAGCGGAAAGACTGGAAAAATTCTTAGGCGGCATTAAGGTTATGAAGGGTATGCCTGGGGCGGTATTCGTTGTGGATCCGAAAAAAGAGAAAATTGCAGTACGGGAAGCCCGGATTTTGGGTATTCCCATAGTAGGTGTTGTGGATACAAATTGTGACCCGGATGATGTGGATTATATTATCCCGGCTAATGATGATGCCATCAGGGCGGTGAAACTGATAGCAAGCAAGATGGCCGATGCCGTTATTGAGGCCAAACAGGGAGAAAGCTACGATGAAGGCGAAACAGATTCATCGGCCGATGATGCTTCTGATAAACAGAAGGAAACTATAGTTTAAAAAGCGAAGGAGGCTTATGATATGGCTGTTACAGCTGGAATGGTAAAAGAGCTGCGAGACAGAACCGGAGCCGGCATGATGGACTGCAAGAATGCGCTGGTTGAAACCGAAGGAAATATGGATAAGGCGATAGAATTGCTTCGAGAAAAGGGACTTGCAAAAGCTGCTAAAAAAGCCGGAAGAGTTGCCTCACAAGGGTTGGTACAGCTGGCTATTTCAACCGAAGGAGACAGGGCTGCCGTAATTGAGGTTAACTGTGAAACAGATTTTGCCGCAAAAAATGAAGAATTTATCGCATTTGTTAATACTTTAGCTGATATGGCACTGAACACAAAAACAGATGATCCGGAAAAATTCCTGACTTTAAAATACAAGGATGAAGGAAGCGTAGAGGATGCGCTTAAAAATAGAATAGCAAAGATCGGTGAAAATATGAGCATTCGCAGGCTTATTACCTCTCTAAAAACGGGTGTGCGCCATGTAGGATATGTCCATGGGGCGGGGAAAATAGCTGCGGTTATCGGATTGAAAACAGAGGCTGCATTGGATGAGGTTGCTGTTTTAGGAAAGGATTTAGCCATGCAGACTGCTTCGATGAGCCCCAGGTTCATAGATGAAAGCGCTGTAGATCCCGTCTATATTGAAAACGAGCTCAGATTATACATGCAACAGGCAAAAAATGAGGGAAAACCCGATAAAATCGCTGAGAAAATTGCTTCGGGACGTATGAAAAAAGAACTGAAAGAAATTTGTTTAATGGAACAGAAATTCGTAAAAGACAGTGAAATTTCGGTAGCTGATTATGTCAATAATGCGGCTGCGGAAATCGGTAAACCGGTGCAGGTGGTCGAGATGATACGCTTTGAGATGGGTGAAGGAATAGAAAAAAAAGAAGAGGATTTTGCAAGGGAAGTTGCAAAACAGATGAACAACTAAGGAAAATAATGTGATATAATAAAAGGACACTGCCACTAGTGTCCTTTTATTGCAGCGGAAAGGGAAATGAAAGTAACATGAATCCAAAATATAAGAGGGTTGTGTTGAAGATCAGCGGCGAAGCCTTAGCGGGAGAAAATAAATTCGGACTAAACGACAATATGCTTAATATGGTGGCAAAGCAGATCAGAAAACTTGTTGATATGGGTGTACAGGTCGCTGTTGTGGTTGGGGGAGGAAATTTCTGGCGCGGCAGAGCAAGCAAAAGCATGGACAGGGCCACTGCAGATTATATGGGGATGCTTGCGACATGCATTAATTCTTTGGCGTTGCAGGATGCCTTCGAATCTATCGGGATTCCTACAAGGGTGCAAACTGCCATAGAGATGAAGGAGGTGGCGGAGCCTTATATAAGGCGAAGGGCCATGAGCCATCTCGCTAAGAATATTGTAGTGATCTTTGCAGCGGGCACGGGCAATCCCTTCTTTACCACGGATACAGCAGCTGCTCTCAGGGCCGCCGAAATAGAGGCGGATGTTATTTTACTAGCAAAGAAAGTAGATGCCATTTATGACGATGATCCGAAAGTTAATTCAAATGCCAAGAGATTCAAATGCTTAACCCACAAAGATCTGCTTGAGAAAGGTCTTGCTGTTATGGATTCTACCGCCGCATCGCTTTGTATGGATAACAGAATACCGATTCACGTGTTCGGCTTGGATGAACCGGAAAACGTCATCCGGGCTGTCTGTGGGGAAAAGATCGGAACCATCGTTAAATAGGTGTGGAAAACAGGAGGGGTAAAAATGAGTGAGGTTATCGATAAGCTTAGACAAAGGGCCGAACGTACAAAAGATGCACTAAAAAGAGATTTGAATACTGTCAGAGCAGGGCGTGCCAACCCCGCTTTGCTCGATCGGATCTATTTAGACTATTACGGAGTTTCAACACCGCTTAAAAACATGTCCAATATTTCGGCACCCGATCCCAGGACTCTTATGATTGCTCCTTTTGATCCAAAAAGCATACAAGATATTGAAAAAGCAATTAATATCGCTAATTTAGGGATCAATCCTTCAAATGACGGCAAGGCCATAAGGTTGACAATTCCGCAGGTTACGGAGGAACGAAGAAAGGAATTGGTTAAACAGGTGCGGAAGATGGGCGAGGATGCTAAAATAGCTGTCAGAAATGAGCGCAGGGAAGCAAACGATGCTCTAAAAAAACAGGAAAAGGCAGCCGAAATAACTGAGGATGACCTTAAAAAAGAGCTTCTGGAGGTTCAAAAACAAACTGATATCGGAATTAAAGATATCGATGATATAATAAGTGTAAAAGAAAAAGAAATTATGGAGGTCTGATGGAAGATGTATTGGGAATGAAGCTTGATTGTGCAAAGAAGCTTCTATTGTCTGAGGAGACAGCATGGGGTATAAAAGTAACCTCACCCCCAAACAAGCGTGAAGAAAAAGGGCCTTTTCGAATAATCAAAAAGGAGTGGGACGGAAGCAGATTCATCCTAACGGTATGCAGGGTACCGGATATTTTCTAAGGTGCACAGTAAAATGGGGCGGTTTCGTTTGAAGCCGTCCTCGTTTGAATCGAGGTGAGTTGGCGTTTTGAACACTAAAAAAATGCCGAATCATATAGCAATTGTTATGGACGGAAACGGGCGCTGGGCTAAATTAAAAGGTCTTCCGCGGCTGGCCGGCCATAATGCGGGGATGATAGCATTAAAAGAAATTGTAAAGGCGGCGTCCGAGTTGGGTGTAAAACATCTGACAGTGTATGCATTTTCCACAGAGAATTGGAAACGACCGCAAAACGAAATCGGAGGGATTTTTAGACTTCTTGTAAATTATGTAGATAAAGAGCTGTCTTCGCTGCATGAAAACCGCGTCAAGGTCAGCATTTTGGGAAACTATGAAAAATTGCCGGCGGAAACGGTAAAAAAACTTGAAGAAGCGCTGGAAAAGACTAAGAATAATACCGGGCTCGCATTCCATATCGCATTGAATTACGGGAGCAGGGATGAAATACTCAGGGCTTTCAGATCTTTCGCAGCATCCGTTCAAAAAGAAAAGACTCTGCTTTCTGAATTATTAACTGAGGAGGCGCTGGAAAGCTGTTTAGATACTGCAGGCATACCTGATCCGGATCTCGTGATAAGAACAGGGGGAGAAAAAAGACTGTCCAATTTCCTTTTATGGCAATCCGCTTACAGCGAATTTGTATTTACCGATGTTTATTGGCCCGACTTTACCGTAAAACACTTGATGGCAGCCATTGCTGATTACCAGGGGCGGGTTCGTCGATTCGGAGGGATCAAATGAGAACAAGGATATTTTCCGGTTTAATCATGGTGCCCTTTTTGGGGATTGTCTATCTGGGCGGTACCGTATTATTAGCTGCCTGCTTTATCATCGCTTTAGTCGGAATCTTGGAGTTCTATAACGGATTTAAAAAAATCCGCATCAATCCAAGCTTTAACATCGGCTTGATTTCCGCCGCCGCACTATTTATTGCAGGCTATGCAAAAGCAGATGCCGAATATTATATGCTGTGGGTTTTTGCTGTGGTGTTGCTTTGCCTGCTGAGTCTATTTAAAGGCGATAAACGTGAGCTGTCCGACGCTATGGCAACTGTTACAGGGATATTCTATGTGGCATTCTTTTCTTTTCATGTGGTGCTTGTGGATCAAAAGTTTGGAACAATATTCGTATGGCTTATTTTATTGACCGCCTTTGGTACAGATATATTTGCTTACTTTGCAGGATTTATAGCGGGAAGGCACAGGCTGTGTGTGAATATAAGTCCGAAGAAAACAGTGGAAGGAGCTTTAGGCGGTGTTGCCGGCAGTGTAATCCTATGCGGATTGTTCGCCTATTTCTTTTTGGATTCCTTATTTTTTCACTGTTTGGCTATGGGGGCTTTAGGAAGTGTGGCGGCACAGCTTGGAGACCTTACGGCATCGGTATTCAAAAGAGGTATGAACATTAAAGATTACGGAAGTCTGATTCCCGGACACGGGGGAATACTTGACAGATTTGACAGTGTTTTGTTTACGGGCCCATTTATATACTATTATATTGAGCTGATAATATGATGTGAAGCGACAGAAATATGAAAAAAAAAATAGCGGTTCTAGGTTCAACGGGATCTATAGGAACCCAGGCTCTGGACATAATAAAAAGAAATATGGATCGGTTTGTGATCACAGCCCTTTCATGCGGCGAAAATATCCCACTATTTGAGAAGCAATTGGATTTTTTTTCGCCCCGGCTTATATCCGTGAGGCATGAAAATGATGCTGAAAGGTTGCAAAGACATTATCCCAAAGTGGATGTGCTGTGGGGAGAAAACGGTCTGACGACTATAGCCGAACATGCAGATTACGATATTTTACTTAACGGGCTTTCAGGTATTTTGGGCATGATGCCCACTTATGCCGCTATAAATGCCGGTAAGGACATTGCATTAGCAAATAAGGAATCCTTAGTGGCAGGCGGGGAGCAGATCATGAAAAAAGCTCGAGAAAAAAATGTTGTGATTTTCCCGGTAGATAGCGAGCACAGTGCGATTTTTCAAGCCTTGGAGGGAAATCGCCATCAACGCATACGGCGGATTTTGCTGACTGCATCAGGGGGTCCTTTCCGGTCGTTCACGCCGGAGCAACTAGAAACCGTAAAGCCCGAGCAGGCTTTAAAGCACCCTAACTGGGTTATGGGCAGCAAGATCTCCATCGATTCCGCAACCATGATGAATAAAGGGTTGGAAGTGATAGAGGCCAGATGGCTTTTTGATGTCGACCCGGACAGGATAGAAGTGCTCATCCACAAGGAAAGTATTGTACATTCCATGGTGGAATACGAGGATCATTCCATCATTGCGCAGCTGGGGATGCCAGATATGAGAATGCCAATTGCATATGCCTTTACTTGGCCCGAGCGTCTTCAAAACGATATCCCCGAGGTGGATTTTACGGCTTTAAAAAGTTTGACGTTTGAAGCTCCTGATATGAAGACGTTTCGATGCCTTTCACTTGCCTATGACGCTCTTCGGGCGGGGGGAAGCTACCCTGTGGTGCTTAATGCGGCAAATGAGGTGATGGTACGGTATTATTTAGAAAGAAAGGTGTCATTTCCGGATATACCGAATGCAGTTGAGCATATGCTGAAAGAACACGCACCGGTATACGGATGCGATTTAGAAACTGTCCTGGCGATAGACAACGAGGTCAGAGAAAGGTTAAGGCGATGGGATTAACGATTATATATGCGGTACTTATATTCTGCCTGCTCATATTCGTTCATGAATTTGGTCATTTTGCATCGGCAAAGGCTGTGGATATTCGGGTTGATGAATTCTCCCTTGGAATGGGCCCTGCGATCTTAAAGTTCGGAAGGAGAGAAACGAAGTATTCGCTTAGAATCTTTCCCATCGGGGGCTATGTTAAAATGGAAGGCGCCGATGAAGATTCCGACGACCCCCGGGCTTTTAACCGTAAATCGGGATGGCAGAAGACCCTGGTGGTAGTGGCAGGATCCGTTATGAATCTGCTTACTACCGTCGTGATTATCTCGGTGATTGCTATGATAGCAGGTGTGGCAACAAATATAGTCGGCCAGGTCAGCCCTGATTATCCGGCGCATAAGGCAGGGTTGCTTCCCGGGGATAAGATAATTAAAATAGGGGACGAAAGCATAAAAGGGTGGGGAGACGTCACATCTGCTCTTGCCGAAAATACCGCCGATACCGTTACAATTACAGTAAAACGGGGCGCAGAAAGAATTATATTTACAAGCGGAATGACCACCGATGATGAGGGCAGAAGAATCATAGGCATAACATCAAAATCGTCGCACTCCGTAATAAAATCGGTGAAGACCGGGTTTGTGGGTACCTGGCTGTGGACAAAGGAAATGGTCGCTTATCTTGTGAAGCTGTTCGGAGGCCGTGGATCAATGCAGGATTTGGTCGGCCCTGTCGGTATTGTCAGTATAATTAACGATCAGGCCAAACTGGGCCCGCTATATATTGCAAACTTGACAGCTCTTATCAGTCTGAATCTCGCCATTGTAAATATGCTGCCTCTGCCTGCATTAGATGGCGGGAGACTGATGTTTTTGATTATACGCCGCCTTACCGGGAAAATAATAACTGATGAGGTTGAAGCAAAAATTCATTTTGTGGGGATTATGCTTTTGCTCGGCCTAATGGTGTATTTGGTTGTACAGGATGTGGATCGGTTTATATTTTGAAAGGGCTAAAAATGGCAGCAAGAAAAATGACAAAGTCGGTTATGTGCGGTAATATTAAAATTGGCGGAATGGCCCCGATCAGCATACAGTCCATGACCAATACAGATACTAAGAATGTAATGGCCACCGTGGAGCAGATCGCCAGGCTTAAAGATGCAGGCTGCGATATAGTCCGATGTGCCGTGCCTGATATGGAATCTGCGGCTGCCATTGGGAAAATTAAGAAGGCCATGGATCTGCCTTTGGTAGCCGATATTCACTTTGATTATCGATTGGCACTACTTTCGATAAAAAACGGTGCGGATAAAATTCGAATAAACCCCGGCAATATAGGGGATAAAGACC
>CAYRNC010000047.1:0-10066 GCA_964425645.1 uncultured Oscillospiraceae bacterium
CTAAAAGGCCTTCTTTTTTTGTTTTAAGCTCGCTTAAAAAAATAAAAACGCTGAAATTTCAATGTCTCAGCGTTCACTTTTGCCCTTTTCGGACACTTTGTGGTGCGGTTGAAGGGACTTGAACCCTTACCCTCGCGGACACGGCCCTCAACCGTGCGCGTCTGCCGATTCCGCCACAACCGCATAATTATATTATTTTCGCCACGTGTTTTATAATATCTTTTCTCCTGTATTTTGTCAAGGAGCATTTCTAGTCTTTTTCTTCAATTTCATAATGAAGACTTAGATTTTCACAGCCCCTATATATATCGTTAAACTGCGGGTTCGGGGTTCCTTCAACATGATCAGAAATGATTAAGCCGTAGGTTTTATGAAGAATACAGAAATAAGGTATTTCCTCTCCAAGAACTTTTTCAATTGCCCCATAAACCTGACGTTTTTCATTTATATCTATAGGGGATTGCATCTGATCTAACAAAATATCCAAAATAGGATTATCATATCCTATTGGATTGGAATAAGCGGAATGAAGCAATGGTCTCATATCATATATTTCTTTTATTCGATAACCTCCCATAAATATATCATAATTACCGGTTGCCAAGGATTTATTGTACTGATCCCAGTCAACTGCATTTAATGTCACCGAGATTCCCATTTTCCCCAGTTCTGATCTGACCATAGAAGCAGCATGCTTTCTTGCCTTATCTTCTTCGTTTACCAATAAACTCAGTGACAGGCTGCTATAGCCCGCTTCCTCCAACATCTGTCTACCCTTTTCCGTATCGTGTGATAAAGATGAAGCTTCAGGGGAAACCCCGAGATAACCGGGATAATATATTGAGGGATTAAGTATTCCGCTGTTCAGATAGCATGTTTCCAAGATTCTTCCCCGATCAATACCGTAAGAAATAGCGCTGCGTACCTTTTTATCACTTAATGCTTCGTGCTTAAAGTTGAAGCCCAGGATCTCAATTTCATTTGAGGGAAATGATATGATTTTAACATCATTATTATTAATCATTGTTTCCCGGTCTGTATCCTTTAAAAAGGACATATCTATTTCATGTATTCCAAAAAGGCTGACGGCCTCGATTTTTCCGGGAACAAATTTAATGACTATAGTGTTAGAGGGAATGTTACCTCTATAATTGGGGTTGCCTTTTAATTGAATTTCTATTGTTCCTTTCATAGACTCAACCATATACGGACCCGTTCCGATCGGAAAGAAATCTTTTGTTATGTTTTGAACATCTTTAGGCCTTTTCTCTGTTGCCGCAGGGATTATCGGAAAGACCAGGTTCTCGATGGCTACATTTTTTGCCTTGGCATAGGTGATTTTTAAGGTATTATCATCTATTATTTTAACTCCCTTGATGTTCTCAACGTAAGAATCATAAAGTGATTTACCCGTATTTAAAACACTTAAATATGCCTCAATGCTGAATTTAACATCAGAGGCAGTGAAAGGGGTACCATCCTGCCAAAGCACTTTACGTTTCAATTTAATTGTAATTGAGCTGCCATCTTCATCGTAGCTGTATTCCCTGGCTAGTACAGGACGAGGTTCAAGGTTCTCGTTCAGTTCGAACAAACCTTGATATATCAGCTTGTTGATAAAATAGGAATCTTCATCCTTTGATACCACGGGATTTAATGTTCTGATTCTTTCCATCGGCAAGGATATTACATCAGAAGTAACAATCTTTGTTTTGTCGGAATCAATATTGCCAAGAAGACCCGAGCCCGTTTTGCAGCTGCAGCAAATTATAATCAGAAAAGAACAAAGAAGCAACCCGAAGATTCGTCCGTATTTCATGGTAGTATTTTCCCTGATAAAATATTGAGAAACGAATCAATTTGTGCATAGAGCTTTGTTTTACTCCCGGAGTTATCCAGAACGATGTCCGCCCTCTTATTGCGTTCTGTATCGTTTAGCTGGTTCATTATTCTGTTTTCAATTTCCTTTCTGCTTAGACCGTCTCTTTTCATAACCCGTTCAATTCGGGTTTCAATATCTGCATCTACCGCAATCACCCTGTCCATATAGTCATCCCATCCGGCTTCAAATATAAGGGGGGCATCAACGAATAGAATGTCATCTTTCGGGTAATTCAGGCTCTGTTGCTTAATTACATCAAATATTTTGGTATGCATTATTCTTTCCAAGGTTCTTTTCTTTGCAGAATCTGTAAATACCGACCCAGCGAGTTTCCTTCGATATCATGTCTTATCGGGATTCATAATATTTGAGCCGAAAACGCTTTCTACTTCCTTTAATGTCGGTGTATTCGGCTTTAAAAGTTCTTTTCCTATCATATCTGCATCCAGCACTTGATATCCCTTCGAAATGAGATATTCTGAAACTGTTGACTTACCGGATCCTATACCGCCGGTTATTCCTATCAGCCCCATAAATCCTCCTAATTCAATTCATACCAGTTGCTTCCACTGTTTAGATCAACGGTTAAAGCTACCCTAAGTTTTACGGCGCTAGTCATATTCCTTTCAAGAAGTTCTTTAACTTGTTCCAATTCGCTTTTATGTGTTTCTATTATCAGTTCATCGTGAATCTGAAGAATTAGCCCTGATTTCAATTCTTTTTCCTCCAGTTCTTCGTGACATAGAATCATAGCCATTTTAATAATATCCGCGGCACTTCCCTGGATTGGACTGTTCATGGCAAGACGCTCACCGGCCTGCCGAACCATATAGTTTGATGCATTTATTTCATGTATATTCCTTTTTCGATTCATTATAGTAGTGACATAGCCATGCTGCTTCGCATGATTTATTTGTTCGTCAAGAAAAAGTTTGACCATTCTGTGCTTTTCAAAATATTCACGAATGTAGTTCTCGGCTTGCTTTCTCGTAATATGCAGTTCGGTGGAAAGGCCAAAACTGCTCATTCCATAAATTACACCAAAATTAACGGCTTTAGCGCTGCTTCTCAGCTGAGGTGTGACAAGATTCTCCGGCACTTCAAAAACCCTGCTGGCAGTTGTCTTATGAATGTCACGGCCCCGGTTGAAAGCCTCTGTAAGCGATGGATCCAAAGACATATGAGCAAGAATCCTCAATTCTATCTGAGAATAGTCCGCCCCGAGAAGAACGTAATCATCACTTTGGGGAATAAACGCTTTTCTCAGGTTCCTTCCGATTTCTTCGCGGACAGGAATGTTTTGAAGGTTTGGCTCGGTACAACTTATGCGGCCGGTTGATGTTACCGTTTGCCTAAAATGAGCATGTATGCGTTCATCCATATGTATAAGAGGAAGCAGGCCATCCACATAGGTTCCTTTAAGTTTGGAAATTGTACGGTATTCTAATATTAAATCTATTATTTCATGATGTTCTTTCAGATTTTCCAAAACCTCAGCATTAGTAGAATATCCTGTTTTCGTTTTTTTACCGACCGGAAGTGCAAGTTTTTCAAATAGAACTTCGCCCAGCTGTTTAGGTGAATTAATGTTAAATTCGCAGCCTGCCAATTCGTATATTTTTTGTGTCAACAGTCCAAGTTGAATTGACAGTGACTTGTCAGCACTTTCCAGCTCCTGTCTATCAATTGCAAAGCCTCGGGCCTCCATGGATGCTAAAACCGGTATAAGCGGAAGCTCTATATCTTCAAATACCGAAATCAGGCCCTCGGACTTAAGCCTGCTATTTATTACCGGGCGGAGCATTTCCGCTGCTTCGCACCAACTGGCGCCGTATTCGTCGTAACGTATTTTTATACCGTCAAAGATTCCCAGCTGCCCATTGTTAGTCGAATAAGCTTCTAAACTTTCAAAATCTTTGTGGAAGTACTCCAATAAAAGGGGTTTTATGTCATAGCTACTGCGTTCCGGTTGAATCAAATATTGAGCAATTGCACTGTCAAATGAGACTTTTGGTAGTTTTTTTTGACCCATGCTTCTTAGCACATAATAATCCTGTTGTATATTATGACCGTATATTGTGGTTTTTGTATCGTAAAAAAACTGCATAAGTGATTTAATCGCGTCGATTAAACTGCCATCAATGTAACAGTGGCAATTTTTTGTCATGAAGGCTGCGCCGAAAATTTCGGGCATGTTTTTGTGGTTGTTATCGCTTATAATTTTCATGCAGACGTCCCTGCTATCTTTGAAAATTTCTTTAAGGTCGTCAGCATTTTCTTTTTCACCGATATACTTTTTTTGTCTGCTAATTGTCGGATGCATCTCAGGTACAGGGCTAACTGTTTGGGCGAGTTTCATTTTTCTTAAGAAGCTATTGAATTCCAATCTTTTGTATAAGTCGATAAGCTTCTTATAATCGGGTTCTTCAACAGCAAAATCATTAAAATCAGTTTCAATGGGTACATCGGTCTGAATTGTGGCAAGACGCCTGCTCATTAAAGCCAGCGTAGTATTATCTGTGATTTTCTGCCTTAATTTTTTTGAAACAATACTGTCTGCATTTGCTATTAAATTCTCTATGCTTCCAAATTCATGAATGAGTTTTCCGGCGGTTACTTCACCCACTCCCGGTATTCCCGGAATATTATCCGAAGGATCACCCATTAAACCTTTGTAGTCTATGAACTGATCCGGGGTAAAGCCGTATTTTTCTATGATGGTTTCAAGATCGTAAAGTTCAAATTCAGAAATACCCTTTTTTGTTATAAGTATCTTTGTCGTCTCTGAAGCCAGTTGCAATGCATCCTTGTCACCTGTAATTATTAAAATATTGAAATCTGAAGCTTCACCTCTTTTTGCTACGGTACCCAATATGTCATCAGCCTCAAAACCATCAATTTCAAGTATTTTAATATGCATAGCCTCCAGTATTTCTTTTAAGACAGGCAGCTGCATCGCCAATTCCTCGGGCATGCCTTTTCGATCCGCCTTATATTCCTTGTATTCAATGTGACGAAAGGTGGGACCCTTCATGTCAAAAGCGACAACTATATGGGATGGATCGTGTTCTTTTACTATTTTTTGAAGCATATTAAGAAAACCGTACACTGCATGGGTGTACAGTCCGTCTTTTGTTATCATGGGCTGCCTGATTGCATAATATGCCCTGTTAATCAGACTGTTTCCATCGATTATTACAAGACGTTTATTCTTCCAGCTCATATAATTCTCCTCCATCTTCTATGAGGTTAATGATCTTGTTTACTGGTTTCCCTTCTTTATCGGCTAGAATTAAAATCTTAAAATGGATTTGCCCGGAGTTTTTATCCTCATTTTGAGATATGATATGAAATTCCGGATCGTGGAGATAAGATTTTATCTTCTTTTCATAGTCGTAAGAGGCACCGGATTCACATATTGCAGCGTTTCGAAAATCGTTATCGTCATCTTTAGCCTTTGTACCCGCTCTTTGTAATTTTGATGAAGAAAAATCGTATATATCTGCACTCACATCTGTATTGTAGCTTTCCGCTGTGCCTGTATTATATAAATCATCGCTGCCTGCAGGATCATTATACATGCTATAAAGCAAAATGCCAACCATAACGCATGCCGCTAAAGGAAATACTAAAGTAAGCCGTTTCTTCTTACCGCTTGGATTGATTTTTACCTTGGCTCGGGATTTTTCAATCTCCAATTTATGCCTCAGGTCCTCATTGAAACCGAAAGGAAGTTCCTTTTCAGGCACATCCTTGAGGATCTCCTTTATCATATCGACATCGTATTCTGTTTTATTTTCCCGATAACATTTCATGGATATCCACCTTTTCGTCTATATAGATTAGACGAATAAAGAATCTTTTTGTTCCGCAACATACTCCTTTAGTCTGCGTCTTGCTCTGTTGATTCTGGATTTTACAGTTCCCATAGCGCACCCTAGTATTTCTCCGATTTCTTCATAGGTAAACCCCTGGATGTCTCGAAGGATGATAATAAGCCTTTGGTTTTTCGGCATCCTGCCTAAACAATTCAGAATCAAATTTGTCGTTTCGCGTTTTTCCAAAACTTCGGATGGGTCAGCATCATCGTCTGGAATTTCAATTACAAATCCGCCATCATCTGTATATTGATGTAAGCTGTTTACTTCGGAGCGGCTTTTTTTTCTGAGATAGTCGTTGCACGTATTTACCACGATTCTATAAACCCATGTGTCAAATCGACTTTTGCCTTTGAATTTATCCAGATGTAAAAAAATCTTTATCAGGCTTTCTTGTAAAGCATCCCTCGCGTCCTCTTCGTTCTTTAAATAATGGAGAGCCGTGTTGTAGGCCTTCGTTTTGCATCCTTCTATAAGCAACTCGAAGCTTTTATCATCACCTGATCTCGCATCATTTATCAAACGCATTTCATTCGGATCAACAGGCATTGTTTACTCTTTCCCTGTAAAGAATATTTTGGTATACTTGATTATAACATACAGAAGAAGGAGAGACAAACATGTACGATTACCATGTTCATTCAGATTTTTCGGCAGACGGCAAGGCCCCAATGGCAAAAGTCGCAGAAGCCGCTATCCTAGCGGGTTTATCCGAAATCGCTATCACAGACCACTTCGACCCTGATTACCCTGTCCCGGGGTGGCCCTCCACTTTGGACTTTGATGCATATCACAAAGAAATGGGCGAAGTCGCCGATTATTATAAAAACAGAATAAAGATCACTAAAGGCATTGAGATTGGAATACAGCATGGGGAAACACTCAAAAAATGCCGGGAAGCAGCTAAAGCATATGAATATGATTTCATTTTAGGTTCTTTTCATTGCGCGGAAGGTTTTGAACTGTCCTGTGGTGATTTTTATGAAAATCGAAGTCCCGAGGAGGCTACTCGCGCATTTTATCGCTATAACCTAAAATGCCTTAAGGACTTCGATGACTTTGATGTACTGGGACATATTAATGTCGTAGATCGCTACGGATCAAGCATACCGGAGGATGCTTCCTACATGGATGAACTTTCAGCTGTGCTAAAATTACTGATAGATAAAGGTAAAGGTATCGAAGTTAATACCTCTTCCTTCAGATACGATATGGGGGCAAGAACAACCCCTACAAAGGAGATACTTAAGCGCTACAAGGACCTGGGCGGTGAAATTATTACAATAGGCTCCGATGCACACAGCCCTGAAGACGTTGCCTATGCTTTTGATTGGGGTTATGAAATGCTGAAAAGCATAGGTTTTAAATACCTTACGATTTATCGAAATCGTTTTCCCGAATTCATAAATCTTCTATAAAAAACTGGAGGCTGCCTTCAAACCGTATGCGGGCCTAGCCATCAAAACGGCGCGATTTACGGCCTTTGCCATCACATTTGAAGATAAAGCCCCTACCGCATCCGGCATAACTTCAATTTCGCCTGCTGAAAGAGCAAATATTGTATCGCCGTCAGCCATAGTGTGTACAGGTCGTATAACCCTTGCAAAACCGTTATGGCTTACAGAGGCCAGTTTACTCGCCTGCGGCTTTGTAAGTTTTGCATTTGTAACAACGCATCCAATTGTGGTGTTTCCGCTGAACACATTTCTTGAACCGCCATACTCTGCATACATAATTTCTTCCGTATTTAGTATTGCCGTTCTATCCTTGTTAAGTATACCGGCCAACACGTTACCGCTGCTCACATCGACAACATCACCCAATGCATTTACTGCAACTATTGCCCCTACAATTAAATCACCTATCTTTACGGCGTAGCTTCCGATGCCGCTTTTCATCATAAAATCCGTACCCAGGAATTTACCCACGGTTGCGCCTGTGCCTGCACCTATATTGCCCTCTGCCGGCCTCGCAGACGTGGCATTTTTACACGCTTCATATCCCATCGCCTGATTTGGTCTGCATTTTGGATTGCCTACAACCAAATCGAAAAGCGAGGCTCCGCATACAATTGGAACAACTGCAACTCCTACATTAAACCCTACTCCCTTTTCCTCCAAATACTTCATAGCCCCGGAACCTGCATCCAGTCCATATGCGCTTCCGCCTGAAAGCATTACAGCATGAATTTGTTCAACCAAATTGATGGGATTTAACAGCTCGGTTTCGCGTGAGGCAGGGCCGCCTCCTCTTACGTCTACACCCGCACAGGCCCCCTCTTCGCAAAGAATCACAGTGCATCCTGATCCGCCTTCCGCATCCTCTGCATGGCCTATTTTTATCCCCCTGATATCCGTAATTGAAACTTCTTTCATGTTTCCCTCCAAACACAGTGGGCAGCATTACACTGCCCACTTACCGTCACTAGATATAACTTACAAGGCATTCATAATTTTAACAGCCTGAATGAGGGCAATTATGACCCCTATAACAGCTTCACCGCCAAGAAGGCCTGCCGCTATAATCTGTCCGCTCCCTTTTTCCTCATATTCAGGGCTTGCCTTCATAACTATAAAACGCAAAGCACCTCCAACAAAAGCCGTAGCGGAAAGGTAAAAAGGAAGATATACTCCCAATCCCAAAGTCATAACCGGGAAATTAATTATGTAAAGAACAACAGCAACAATAAGGCCTGTTAAAAATGCCGGCATATGGGAAATACCTCCCACCATGGCAGCAACTGCACTAGCTTGAGGTGCAGGGAACATTTCAGGATTTCCAAAAGCCTGAGGACCATAGGCTTTAAGAATAACAAACAGAACCAATACAGCAACGACAGCTCCTATTAAACCTCCTATGCATTCACCTAACCACTGTGCTTTAGGATCTGAACGCAGCACATATCCGGCTTTAAAATCGTTCATTACATCGCCGACAAGACCGCAGGCTACTGCGACTATGGCAGCAACAAAGAAGGCCTCGGTGTGGCCTATGGAAGAAACCGCTTTGGCGGCAATCAACACGATTATACCGAAAACCTCCATAGGATTGATTCCGGATTGCCCTACACACTGAGCAGACATAGCGGTAGCCAGCCAGACTCCAAGCAGAGTAACGATGGAGGCCACAACACCCATTTTTGCTACAAAGGTGAATATAAATGCTAATACAACCATAACTATGGGGGCCCATCTCATAGGAATGATTCCTTGGGAGATATTTGTCTTACTGAACATAGGGCCGAAGATTTCCTTTGCCTTTGGCAGTATGCCCTTTACAATAATCCCCACACCGGTACCCACCATAAGTCCTATCCCTAAAGATGCCTTTATGCTAGCGGCTGATGCGGCATCCAGAATCCCCGTCGCCTGACCGCCTATAAGGATTCCGAAATCACCTATTACCGCACCTAAAAACCATACTCCGATGAAAACCGGCCCGATTATAAAGCCCACTGCAATGAGCATAGGAGAAAGCCAAATTCCCCCTGAAGATCCAAAGGGCAGCATTCTGTTAAACCAGATTATCGGAATCTGCCCAAATGTTCCAAACCAATCCCTTAAAACGGTAAAGATTGCAGCAATCCCTAACGAAGCGAATAAGGTACCGGCTTTTCTTCCTCCCTCATCACCTACGATCAGCGTTTCGGCCGCTGCCTGCCCCATTGGATACGGCAGTTCCTTTGTTACAACAAAATATTTTCGAATTAAGGCCGTAAAGATAAGACCAAGTATAACGCCTCCAATGGTGATAAAAAAGACAGCGACCATGTTGACTTCGGCATTTGCATTCAGCATATAGATGCCCGGAAGGGTAAATGCCAAACCCCCCGCAACCATAGCCCCGGCGGACATGGCCGTATGAGTTACATTGATTTCATTGATATTGGTGTTGCCTAATGCTTTAAGTGAGAACATGGATACCAGGGCCACAAACATAATAGGCCAAGGCAAGGCGCCAAGTTTCAAAGCGACGAACATAGAACTCATTGTAAGTATGATTGCTCCGACAGCACCGATAATCATGCCCCTGACGGTAAACTGTTCCCGGAATGAAGCAGCGTATTTTACGCCTTTGGACTCCTGTGTCATACAATTTCCTCCCCTCTTAACTAACTTGCGGTCTTTCGTATTCTATAATACCATCCACTACAGTCATGTCCACAAGGATCTCCCGGATGCGGTCACGTGGACAGCTTAATATATCTTCAGAAAGCACTGTCAGGTCCGCAAGTTTACCTGCTTCAATGCTTCCTTTGATTTTTTCTTCATAATATAATTATAATAATACAAATATATAAAATATA
>CAYRNC010000047.1:10076-12933 GCA_964425645.1 uncultured Oscillospiraceae bacterium
GGAGTAGGCACCGTTATAAGTATAAAGTCTAATAGCTTCAAGAACAGATATTTTCTGGGTCTGATCCACGGATTTGCCGGTCGTACGATCGGTTCTGTTTATGCATGCATCGATAACCGTCATGGGTTCCATAGGTCCGGAAGGAGAATCGCTTCCGATGGAAACCATTATATTTGCATCTATCATACTTCTAAGCGCCATAAAATATTTCATCCGATCACCGAAATATCTTTCATAATTAGATCCGTTCCAGGCTATGAAGCCGGGGTTACAACTGGGGCAGACCGACAATCTTGCAATTCTGTCTATAAGGTTTTGATCGACTATGGCACAATGCTCTATCCTATGCCTCGCATCATGCCTTTTATTGGAGGCACAGGCCTGTTCATAGCCATCCACCATGAGTTCAACAGCGAGATCCCCCACCGCATGCGCAGTAGCCTGACAACAGGCATCGTTAATCTTCGTTAAATAATCCGCTACCTCCCTTCTTTCCCAACCCAAGATGCCCGGCATATCAGGGTCATGGCTATAGGGTTCCCTGGTGGCGCAAGATGGTCCGCTGGTACCGCCGTCTATCATAAACTTGCTTGAACCTATCCGGAAAAAGGAATTACCCAAGCCTGTTAATAACCCAAGCTTCATAAAATGATCGTTCTGTTTAAGGGAAACGGGCTTTCCGAAAATGCTGTGAATCATCATGTATTGTCGAGGCTTAAATTTACGGTCTTTGCACAATCGTTGCATAATCCTGTAAGAAAAATCATCGCATTCCCCCGCGTCATGTACACTCGTAATACCGTTTTTCAACAATAGATCATTGGATTTTAACGCAGCTGTCTTCTGTTGCTCTTTTGTGTAACTTACCTTGCTCCAAATATAAAAATGAGTATGATCTTTGACTATTCCCGTCAAATTGCCGTCTTTCACTACGATTTCATTATAAGGAAATTTTGCTGCATCGGATGCATTATAAACACCTATCGATTGCAAGGCTTTAGAATTATATATGCAGATGTGCCCGCAGGTCCTCATGCATTGAACGGGATTATCGGGTGCGGCTGCATTAAGTTCTTCAATTGTTACATGCCGTTTTTCTCTGACTTTGTTTTGGTCGTAGCCCATCATGGAAATCCATTCTCCGGGTCTTCTGTTTTTTACGGCTTTTTTTAAAAGTTCTAAAATATCTTTAATGGATTTGCAGTTATCGTAGCTAGTATCGATTATCGCTGAGTTTGCCGATGTCCCGAAAAGGCCTTTAAGAATGGGATGAAAATGGGTATCAATGAATCCCGGTACCATGGATTTTCCCTTTAGATCATATATTCTTGTTTTGTCAGATATTACTTCGTTCAGACCCCTCATGTTCCCTGCATATAATATTTTGTTGTCTTTGACGGCCACTGCCTCCACAATTTCATCGGTGGGATTAACAGTTATTATCTTTCCGTTTATAAAGGCAATATCCGAAGATAAAGAAAGCGCATTATTCTTCATCATTTCCCCCATATTTTTGCTTAAACAGTACTAAATTTGTCAAAGTTTCATTAATTGGGGCTGACATGCCAATTGATATTGCCTCTTTTGCTATTGCCCCATTTATCGTTTTGATTTCAGTTTGCCTGCCTGAAAGAATATCCTGAAGCATCGAAGAATGATTGGTGAAAGTAGCCCGGCATACATCCTTTGTATGCTTTACCGGATCGCAATGCAAAAGTTTAATACCCTTTTTTTCTGCAATCAAAGCGGCTTCTGTTACAACCGCTTCCAATATTCGCTCCAATTCAAGATGAAGAAGCAATTCACCGTTTTGTAATCCGGTTAGACCCGTAAGGGCATTTATACCGGCATTGACAAGAAGTTTATCCCAGATCAGTCCGATAACATTATTTGAAATCTCTGTTTCAAGACCTGCACAGTTAAACATTTTTGTGATGCCGATGATGCGGGCTGTTTTTTCTCCCGTAAGTTCTCCTATTATAGTTTTTCCTTTACCCGCATGTCTGATTTTACCTGCCGAAAGCATTGCGGCACCGTGGGCAGTAGTCCCGGGAATTATGTTTTTTTCTCCTATTGCTTCACTTATTTCTTCTATGTTTCCAAGACCGTTTTGTAATGTGACTGCAATAGTTTCAGACCCGAATAATGCCAGGTTCTCTTTTATAGCCTGTTTTGTCATGATGGATTTAACGAAGATTATAACCAAATCGCAGCAGCCGTGCTTTGAGGCATTGCAGGATGCTTTTATTTTATTAAATACGGTAATATTGTCGTCGTATTCGACTAAAAGGCCATTACTGTTTATAGCATCAACATGTTCTTTCCATACATCCAGTAATATAACTTCATTTCCGATTACACTGGAAAGCATGGCTCCATAAAGTGAGCCCATCGCTCCGGCGCCTATAACAGCTATTTTCATCAATATAACCTCTTAATTTCATCCTCACTTACACCTCCGAAGGTATGTTTTTCTTCGGGAAAGTTTTTTGATTTGATTTCAGATTTGAATTGTTCCAAAGCCTCCACGATCGACGGTGCCAAATTGAGATACTGTTTTACGAATTTAGGCGTAAATCTTTCAAAAAGACCCACCATGTCATGAAACACCAGCACCTGCCCGTCACAGTATCTGCCTCCCCCTATGCCTATTGTAGGTATCGAAACCTTTTCAGTAATAAGTTTGCCTAACTGCTCGGGGACACATTCCAATACAATTGAAAATGCACCTGCTGCCTCCAAAGCGATTGAATCTTCTAAAACATCTTTAGCCGCTTCCCCCTTCCCCTGTATTTTAAACCCACCCAGTTTAGAAACTGTCTGGGGCGTAAGGCCGATATGACCCATAACAGGTATG
>CAYRNC010000048.1:0-12837 GCA_964425645.1 uncultured Oscillospiraceae bacterium
TTTCGGGGTACAATTACCATCGACGGAAGAATGGAGAATCCCGCCGGGATCTTGCTGATTGACGGAGAAAAAATAATCAATATTGTAGTGCAGGAAACGGATAAGACACCGGTAACCTACAGGGTGCATGTAACGGAAAAAGGGGATACGAGGATAGGTGAGGCCCTGATAAATGGTAAACCTTATACGATAGGGGAAAACTTTATTTTGGATTCCGCTGAAACTGCGGTCACATTGAGCATAGTAACAAAAGACCCGGGTGCTATGGTATTTTTGAACGATAAAATTGAAACTGATCCGACAAACATAATCCTTACGATAGATATCGATTCTTTGTTTGATCAATTTAAAGTTACGATAGCCAATAAGGGGGAACAAACAGATTATACGATAAGTTTCAAGCGGTTGAATCCCGAGGATTAACAGTTATTTTCGAAAGGTTTCATAATCAATTTTATATCTTTCCAGTTTTCTATATAATGTTCTGCGGCTGACGCCTAACAGTTCAGCCGCCTTTTTTATATTCCCATCGCTTTTTCCCAAGCTGGACATTATAAGATTGTATTCCGATGATTCCAGGTTATAGTCGTCTTGGAGGGATGACATCTGCATAGGCAATATAGATTTCTTCAGATCTTCGGTGGCTTTTAAGATATATTCAGGAAGGTGTTCGGCCTGAATTATATTTTCGTCGGAAATGTTTATTGCCCGTTCAATTGTGTTTTCCAGTTCTCGAATATTCCCCGGCCAGGAATATCTGTTTAAAATCGTATAGACCTCTTCACTTACGGTTTTTGTTATATTCTTGGGCCTGCATAAGGATGAAATAAAATAATCGGTAAGCAGTCTTATATCCTCTCCCCGATCTTTAAGGGGGGGGACCTCTACGGTAAAGACATTCAGTCTGTAATAAAGATCATCTCGGAATGTCTTTTCAGATACTGCAGTTTTTAAATCCTGATTTGTTGCCGCGATGATTCTTACATCGATGGACCGCGGATATTTTCCTCCGATTCTGACGATTTCCCTCGTTTCAAGCACCCGAAGCAGGGTGACTTGAACATCAAGAGGCATATCCCCTATCTCATCAAGAAAGATAGTGCCTCCCTCTGCAAGTTCAAATTTGCCGGGGTTTCCTTCCTTGTTGGCTCCTGTAAAAGCACCCCGTTCATAACCAAAAAGTTCACTTTCGACCAGTCCTTTAGGGAGGGCGCCGCAATTAATGGCTACGAATGGTCCGTTTGCATAGCTGCTTGCATTGTGGATAGATTGTGCTACCATCTCCTTGCCCGTGCCGCTTTCTCCAAGAATAAGTATATTAGAGCTGCTTTTAGCTGCCTTTTCACACGTTTTTATCATATTTCTCATAGCGGGGGAATCCCCTATGATGGATTGAAATGTATATGTGGATTTGTAGCCGCTTATCTGATTAACCAAACGATTGATCTTTTTGGTTTCGTTAAAGCGCAAAACCGTTCCCTCTCTGTCGCCGTGGCTGTCAATTACAAAGTCAACGCTTACATTGAATTTCTGAGGTGTACCGGTTGAACCCTCTAAGGATATATTCATTTCTTTATTATATGTCTGGGTTCCTAAAACAGCCCTTTCCCCGCCGGGCTCATCAAAGTGTAAGATGTTAAAAAGTTTCTTCCCGATAATCTTCTTGTTCTTTATACCGAGCATAGACAATGCAGCGGTGTTTATCTGGATGATCTGTCCGTCTTTATTAAGAAGAATCAAGCCTGAGGGCATTGTTTCTATGATTCTATTTCTTTGGTTGCTGACCTTTTCGATTTCGATGAAGGCCTGACGTATCTTAAGCTCGTTTGAAATACCGTCTACTGCGCTTATTATCATGCCTAAGGTGTGAGGATGGCTTTCCGTGGCTCTTCCTGTGATATTAAGGCATCCGAGAAGCTCTCCTTCCGGATCAAAAATAGGTGCGCTGCTGCAGCCATAGTCTTTATGGGCTGTTATATAATGTTCGCCTCCCCAAATTTGAATAGGCTTTTGAAGTTTAAGACCGGTTCCGATGGCGTTGGTGCCGGCAAACTGCTCGCTTCGGTTCGCTCCTGCGACGAGTTTAGAGTATTTCTCTCCGTGTTCTATAATTTCACTGTCGCCGATCAGGTCAAGTATATAGCCGTCCTTGTCCACAAGAAGTAGATAGAAGCCGGAACCTTTCACAACCGAGTACAGTTTTTCCATGTAAGGTCTGCTTATATCTATCAGCAGCCGATTCCTTTCGATCCTTTGATTGAGCTCCTGAGGGGGTAATATCGTCGTTTTGGGTCGGTATGGGTCTACTAAATAGGAACGTGATCTGCGCCAGGAATCTAAGATTACAGGTCGTACCACACTTAAGTCACAAGATTCATTGTTGATGAATTTTTTCCAGGCTTCCATTAATTTCCCGTTATATAGTCCGTCGTAGATAAACATTAATAGGACCCCCGTCGGTGTTTTATCTTTGAATTATAATATATATTATATCATTTCGATAGCAGGCTGTCCAACCTTGTCACATCTGAGTAAAACAGAATATTTTGGTGCCATGTGCACATGTGCAACTTATGCAAACTTGCCAAAATGGCACATCTTTTTCGGGTCCCTGTGCTCCTTTGTTTGGGGCTCTTAAACAGAAGTTTTGGCAACTTGTGATGTTAGTGCTGATTGACATTAAAAATTACATTTTTAACTTAATTGGTACGGCCCTTGCAAAGTAAAAGAGTAAAGAAAATATCTTTTAAGGATTTTAAGATAGAAACAGGAGGAGATCCCGGAATGAATGTCAAGGCATATTCGAAAAGACAGCTACTTTCATGGTACGAGACAATGTACCGAATGCGTAGATTTGAGGAAGAGGTATTTGAATTATATAAGATGGGATTGATGCCGGGTCTGGCACATCTTTATATGGGAGAGGAGGCGGTGGCTACGGGAATCTGCTCAGCGTTAAATGAGAACGATTACATAGGGAGCACTCACAGAGGTCACGGTCATCTTATAGCCCGCAATGCAGATTTAGGGAAGATGATGGCCGAGATTCTTGGTAAGGTCGATGGATATTCAAGGGGTAAGGGCGGATCTATGCACATAATGGCGATGGATAAGGGGATTCTGGGAGCAAACGGAATAGTGGGAGGAGGTATTCCTATGGCTACAGGTGCCGCATATATGTCCAAGTACAGGAAGACCGGCCAGGTTGTAGCCTCCTTCTTTGGAGACGGTGCAACCAATGAAGGTACGTTTCATGAAAGCATAAATATGGCTGCAGCATGGGATCTTCCCATCATATATATTATAGAAAATAACCTGTACGGTATTTCAGTAGACACAAGGGATGTAACGAATACGATTGATTTGGCTGACAGAGCAATAGGTTACGGTATTCCCGGTGTCGTTACGGATGGAATGAATGTTACAGCTGTCTATGAAACAGCGAAACAGGCTGTGGCAAGAGCCAGAAACGGAGGGGGGCCGACTTTAATTGAGTGCAAGACATACAGATGGCAGGGACATCATGTAGGGGATCCGGGTGACTATCGAAAAAGAAAAAGTGAGACTGAAAAGGATGACTGGATGTCCAGATGCCCCATCGACAACATTAGGAAAAAAAGCATTGAACAAAAAAAGGCAAGCCCCTCCGATTTTGATAACGTTGAGTCTGCGGTAAACGATGAGGTTCTGAAAGCTGTAAATTTTGCAAAAGAAAGTCCTTATCCGGATGCAGCCGAGGCCTTTGATGCCATTTTTACTAAGTAGGGGGGCGAAACGATGAAAGAAATTACATATGCTCAGGCAATTTGCGAGGCACTTGACGAGGAGATGGAACGGGATGACAGCATAGTCATGCTCGGTGAAGATATAGGCTTCATAGGAGGTAATTTTAAAACTACTGTGGGACTGTTTGAAAAGTACGGAGATCTCAGAGTCAAGGATACGCCCATTTCAGAGGCAGGATTCGTTGGTATGGGAATAGGTATGGCACTTACCGGTCTCAGGCCTGTCATAGAATTGATGTTCTCTGATTTTTTGCTGGTGTCAGCAGACCAGGTCATCAATCAGGCCGCTAAAATACGCTATATGTCAGGCGGACAGGTTGCTGTCCCCATGGTTATCAGGGCTCCCATCGGTGCAGGACGTTCGTCTGCTGCTCAGCATTCTCAAAGTATGCAGGCAATGGTTGCCCATTTCCCGGGACTCAAAGTAGCAGTTCCATCTACCGCAAAGGAGGCTAAAGGACTTCTTAAAACGGCTATCAGAGATAACAACCCGGTATTATTCTTTGAACACAAAATGGAGTACAATAGAAAATACATGGTAGATGATATCGTTTTGCCCATTCCCTTTGGGAAGGCCAACATCGTAAAAGAAGGAAGCGATATAACCATCGCTGCGACTTCCTCTTTGGTGATGAGATCAGAAGAGGCGGCCGAAAGACTTGAAAAAGAGGGTATATCGGCAGAGATTATAGATCTTAGAACAATAGTCCCTTTGGATTTGGACACAATTATCAAATCGGTTAAAAAGACCGGAAGGCTTATTGTCGCAGATGAGGCGCATGAAAGGTGCGGTGTAGGGGCAGAGATCGGATTTCAGGTGATGGAGAAGGCTTTCTACTATCTGGATGCGCCGGTAGGGCGGGTTAATACCCCCAACGTTCCTTTGCCTTTCAGTCCGGCACTAGAATTTCCTATAATACCTTCTGCAGACAGGATTTATAGCAAAGTTATCGAAATAGCAGGATAGGAGGCAATAATGGCAAACCTGATAATGATGCCTAAATTAGGTTTCAATATGAACGAAGGGAAGCTAGTCAGGTGGTATAAGAAAGAAGGCGAAGCTATCAAAAAAGGCGAGGCCCTGTTTTCTGTTGAAACAGATAAAACGAGCATCGACATTGAATCCACCTGTGACGGATACGTCAGAAGGCTTTTCATTGAGGAAGGTGATAAGCTGGGGGTTACTCTTCCGATAGCCATAATCGGAGATAAAAATGAAAATATTGATGATGTGATAAAGGAGGCTTTGTCAAAGCTTGAGGGCAAGACGGAGGTTGCTTCATCTAAGCCTGTTCAATCGGTTTCCGGTAATGAACAGGTAAAGGCTGAGTTTTCCCGTGGGGAAAAACTAATGATTTCACCAAGGGCGCGAAAAGCCGCGAAAGAAAAAGGGATAGATTTAAATTCAACAGATATAAAAGGAACAGGTTTTTCAGGGGGTATATGTGAAAAGGATGTGCTGGACTATGCTGACAATGCGCTCAAAACGAAGGCCAGCCCTCTTGCAAAGGCTATGGCATTGGATATGGGAGTAGATCTTTCTTCGATAAAGGGTAGCGGAATCGGAGGAAAAATCCTAAAGAATGATCTTTTCACGAAGGAACGCAGCGAAATCACCTTTGACGGTAAAGAAATTAGGAATGTTCTTCCCTACAGCGGTGTAAGGGAAATCATAGGGAAACGGCTTTCAGCAAGCAAAATATCGGCTCCTCACGTTTATTTTACGCAAAAAGTCGACATGGAGGAACTGTTAAGACTGAGAAAACATATCAATAAGGCGGCTAGTGGGAAAACTTCTGTAACGGACTATATTGTAAGAGCTGTTGTGCTTGCGGCGGAAAAGTATCCCGGTATAAATGCTTCATTACAGGGGGACAAAATCGAAGAATACAGTTCCGTCAACGTAGGAATCGCAGTGGCTTCACCTGCAGGCTTGATAGTACCTGTGATTAAAAACGCTGAGAAAATGGGACTAATGGATATCCAAAAGGCATCATCGGGTTTAGTAGAAAAAGCGAGGCAGGGTAAATTGACTCCCGATGAATACAATGGAGGGACATTTACCATCTCGAATTTAGGTATGTTCGGGATAGAGAACTTTACAGCGATCATCAATCCGCCCGAAGCAGCAATATTGGCAGTCAGTGCAACGAAGGATGAACCTTGCATTGTTGAAAAACAGGTCAGAATAAAGCCCATGATGAACATTACGCTTTCTGTAGATCACAGGATAATAGACGGTTTGCTTGCAGCCCGGTTTGTGACGGAGGTTAAAATCCTTCTTGAAAACCCGGCAGGTCTGTTAATATAGCATAGGAGGGTAGCATTGGATTTCGACATAATAGTGATAGGGGGGGGCCCCGGAGGATATGTGGCGGCTATAAAAGCTGCACAGCTTGGAAAGCGCACTGCTCTGATAGAAAAAGATGAGATAGGCGGAACCTGCCTGAATAAGGGATGTATACCGACTAAAGCACTGCTTAAAAGTGTTGAGGCGATGAATAATGTAAAAGGCTCCGAACAGTTTGGTGTGCTTGGTGTTGAACCTTCGTTGATATCTTTGGACATGAAGGCGGTCCAAAACAGAAAGGAAGGCATTCGTTCACAGTTGGTTGAAGGCGTAGAAAAGATATTAGAGGTAAACGGAGTTACTGTGTTAAAGGGAGAGGCTGTCATTAAAGACCCTGACACTGTTCTGATCGGTGAAAAATCCTATACGGCGGATTACCTTATAATAGCGACGGGTTCTTCCCCTAAAACCTTGTCTGTGCCTGTTCATCCCGCCATGAAGGTTTATACAAGCAGCGATATACTGGAGATTACTGAAATACCCGAATCCATAGCCGTAATCGGGGGCGGTGTTATCGGAATCGAGCTTGCCTATTTTTTAGCCAATGCGGGAAGTAAAGTTGCCGTTATTGAATTTTTGGATCGAATCCTGCCCATGATCGATGAGGAGATCACCTATTACGCCAAAGACATGATAGCAGGTCTTGGAATAGATATTCATACAGCATCCAAGGTTAAAGAAATAAAGAAAGATTCCGTCATATTTGAAAAGGACGGTGCAGATCACGAGCTACGGGTATCAGAGGTATTGATGGCCGTAGGAAGGGAGCCCGATTGTAAAGGCATATCCTGTGAAAAGATCGGAATAAAAACTGAAAGAGGCGCCATTCTGACAGATGATACATTAAAAACCTCCCTCGATAACGTATACGCAATAGGGGATGTCAACGGAAAGGCGATGCTTGCCCATGTGGCCTCTATGGAAGGCATCATTGCCGTTAAAAATATATGCGGACAGGTATGCAAAATGGATTACGACAAAATACCAAGCGCTGTTTATTTGCGGCCTGAGATTGCTTCTGTAGGCATGACAGAGGAAGAGGCACAAAAAAAATACGAACAAATTAAGGTTGGCAGGTTTCCTCTAAGCGCAAACGGGAAAGCCAAGGTGGAAGGTGAAGAAAAAGGATTGATAAAGGTGATTACCGAGGCTCGTTATGGAGAAATTCTTGGGGTACATATGTATTGTGCTCATGCCACGGATATGATTGCAGAACCTACGGCGGCCATGAAATTGGAATGCACCGCAGAAGAACTGTCTATGGTAATACATCCGCATCCTACCGTTTCCGAAGCGTTGGCGGAGGCATTTTACGCAGTAGGCGGAAAAGCTATCCACAACGTGTAGATGTAAACCTTGCAGGCAATCGGCTCATATGTTTTTGCCGCATAAAGTATTGCTTAAATGAATGGCGTAAATGTTTCGCTGAAGAAAGGAGGAGCTTTTATGAAGGTACTAATTTTAGGTGGTGCAGGGTTAATGGCAGAGGCAACGGAAATTGATTTTTTAGAAATCGATTCTGATGAAATATCGGAAATTACAATAGCGGATTATAATTCGGAGGCAGTGGAATCACGGATTAAAAATTTGTCATGCTCAAAGGTTCGCGGAGAAATTGCAAATCTGGATGAGAAAGAAAAGCTTGTCAAGTTAATGGGTAAGCACGATATCATAGTGCATGCGGCAAACTATAATTCAGTGTATCAATCAATTATCGCTGCATTGGAGGCCAAAGTAAATATTGTAACGCTTGTTCCTATTATTACAGGTCCAAAGGATGCGTTTGATGATATCGGTGAAATAAAAGATGAGTTCATGGATCGGTTGGATCATGATTTTAAGCGGGCAGGATTAATTTGTCTCATCGGAATGGGAAGCGCACCCGGTACGGTCAATGTAATGGGGGGATATTTAGGAGACAAGTTCGACAGTATTGAATCGATGGAATTCAGCTACGTTTATGCTCACGAAGGGAAAAGGAAAACCCTTTTTGCTTTTGAGCCTGAAGGAATGATCAGGCAGTATAAACAATCGCCGATAGTCTTTAGGGACGGAAAGTTTACCCTGCTGCCTCCGCGGGCAGGCAGGGAGTGGGCTGTTTATCCCGACCCTATAGGAAGAACGGAAAGGTTTTATATAATACATGATGAGGCCAGGTTCTTTTACAAGCGATTTAAGAATAAGGGTGTAAAAAATATAGGCACAAAGGCAGGCTGGGGTTCGGAATTTTTGAAGGAGCTGGAGTTGTACGACAGACTGGGTCTGCTTGATTGGGAGCCTGTAAAACTTTCAGGAGGAACGGCAGCACCGATAGAAGTTCTGGTTAAAGGGGTCTATAACGATAAGGGCGGCGAAAAAAATGAAGCAAAAACCCTAGACTACGGATGTACCAGATTGGAAATAAAGGGGGAGATAGATGGTCAAAGGTTAGAATACATTGGAGATGTCATCAGTAAGCCTTACGGTAATCTGGGCGGGACCCAACAGCGGACGGGTATGGCGGCCGCAATTGGTGTACGCATGATAGGCAGAGGTGAAATATCACAAAAGGGCTGTTACAGCGCCGATTATTATGTAGATCCCAAAATATATTTCAGGGAGCTGCTAAAAAGGAACATAGAGTTTTCCTATACCGTCAGGCATTTCGTTTAATCGCGATCGCCCACCTACCAAGCGATGATGATATGTCGATTAACGAATTCATTAAATTCTTTCTTGTGCACTTTAACTATTTGTGACAGAATAATGTCGTATACATCGGCATTTGGGGGTTTACATTGATAAACGGCATTATGAGTGTCATAGTCATCTTTTTAATTCTGACAGTGGGGTTTTGGTTTTCCGTCAAAAAACGATGGCCGGATAATACCACTTCGGTACTTTCTCTTATTGTGGTCAGGATTTCAGCACCGGCCCTTGCAATTGTCAGCATTTCTGATCGGTTTAATAAAGAGTTGCTGCATCAATCAGCTTTTAATGTTCTTATAATAATGGGTTATACGTCTATGCTCTACCTGACGGGAAAGCTGATTGCAAGAATCCTGAAATTGACGGGTGGGAAAAAAACAGTATTTATTGTCAGTTTTACGTTTTCTAATACGATTTTTATCGGTCTGCCTATCAATGCGATAGTTTTCGGGCATGAGGGACTTCCCTATCTGTTTACCTTTTACATAGTCACCCTTGTAGGATTTTGGAGCCTGGGTGCGTATGAGCTTGCTTCGGCTTGCCCTTCACACGGTAAAAAGTTTTCCGTGAAAAGGATGTTTACGCCGGGCCTTGGGGGAGTAATCGCGGGCATATTACTTGTACAGATAGATCAAAGGCTGCCGATGGTATTGGATAATTCACTTCGTTATCTGAGCAATCTCACCGTACCCCTTTCTTTATTGGTTATCGGTGCAAATCTGGCTGTCTTTGGCAAAGGGTTCTCTAAAATCCGTATCGATGAATTGCTGATAATAGCAGGTAAATTTATCATAAGTCCTCTTTATTTATATTTGCTTTTGCGCTTCTTCGGCGTAACCGGCCTGCCTTTTCAGGTGTTCCTTCTGACCGCATCTATGCCCTGTCACATGCAGACTTCCATTTTGGCGGAATATTACGGTGTTGAAGGGGAATATGCGTCAAGGCTTGTAAGCATAAGCACCCTTGTCTCGCTTATTACCATACCTGTTTATGTCACACTGCTTGTCCCCTAATATACAATGGCGCTTCATGAAAACCGGGAACTCTTCAGGCATGTCTATTGCCATAATTATGTTTTTAAGATCCTTTTCTGATATAATCAGGTTGCGGGAGATTCTGAATGAAAAATAAACATAAAGCGATTCTTTTTATGGCTATAGCCGGATTATGCTACGCTTCTGCAGGGGCTATCGTCAAGTACATAGGAGAAATACCGGTTTTTGAAAAGCTTTTTTTCAGAACTGTATTCGGATTCCTTTTTATCGCGACTTACGCAATCAAAAATAAGGTATCTGTAAAGGGTATAAATCGTATCGGCCTTGTAGGGCGTTCGGTTACAGGCTTTACGGCTGCCGCCCTTTATTACCTGGCTTTGGGGAACATACCTCTGGCGGATACCGTAACCCTTACGAATCTTTATCCTTTTGTTGTGATCTTGGGTTCCGCTTTATTTCTTAAGGAAAAACTAAAAAACTTTCATGCCATCGCATTATCCTTTAGTGTTCTGGGAGCCGTACTGATACAGCGGCCCGGTTTTGCCGCTTTCAATCCTTTTTACCTTGTGGCCCTGTTATCTGCCGCCTTTATGGGAATCACCTATGTTATTCTTAAGCACGTGGGAAAGACAGATTCACCCGAGGTATTGGTGCTTTATTATTCGGGTATTTCAACTTTAGGCTGCATTCCCTTCATGCTGATGGGGCATTTTGTCATTCCAAATTTGATACAGCTGGTAAGTCTGGTCTCTTTAGGTCTGATAGGTACAGTTTATCAGTGGTTTGTTTCGGCTGCATACAAATACGCACCTGCAGGCGAAGTTTCAATTTACAGCTATTCTTCAATACTGTTTTCATCCGTTATCGGTATGCTCTTCTGGTCGGAGATCCCGGGAATATCCACGATCGCCGGAATGTTTTCAATTGTCGCGGGGGCCTACGTTGTTTTTAGAAAAGAAAAGTCGCCAAATGAAATACAGTGAGTCAAGCGTCACAGCCTATCCTGTTGCAGTTCAGAAGAAATCATAGAGTTTATACCCATTCCCGTTCCAAGCAGACCATAGAACATGGGCATGACCGACACGGAGCTATCGTTAACAAGCCCTGCAATCAAAAAACCGAATATACCGAGAAAAATTCCGGCACCTGCATAGGAGATGAAGCTTTCATATGATATTTGAAAATAGAGGCGGAAGCTTTGCACCAGATATGTTCCGAACAGTAAAATCAAAGCGATCAAAGATACTATACCGGTACCTATAGCCATTCCCATATACATGTTATGGGGTTTATCCACAACTTTATTGATGTCCCATCCGGCGCTGTATTTTCCGGCATAGTCGTTGTGGGGGAAATATATGCAATAGGTATCCGCCCCGTGCCCGATCAACAGTGTTTCTTTCAGCATTGGAAGAGTCCTTGACCATATGTAGCCCCGCCCGGATCCAAAGCCCTGGTTGCTTTTCCATCCTATTGCTTCGACTTTTGACAGCCTGGCGGGTTTGCCCATTTGATTCATATAAAGAATGCCTTCCTCTCTTATTAAGAAGGCCCATTGCATTTCCTCTGTATTCATTAACACGTAGTAGTTTTCATCGTCGGCAGCGTAGGAAAGAGTGATGTGGTCAAAGAATCTGTCGTCGCTTATGCTGTATATGCTTTCCTCCTTTGCAGGGATCATGGCAATGGGTTTGTTGTCTTTGTCATGTAAAGTAAGGCCTTCTATTTTTCCGTCTTCGTAAAATGATATCTGAACCTTAAGCGGCTCTCCGTATATGCTCATCGTAAAAAAGTCTTTACCTGTCTCGATGTAATCGATACGGGGTCTTTTATTCTCAGGCCCTGTCTCCTTCGATTCTTTTTCGGCTGATCGGACGCTTTCCTCTGCTCCGATGACCCCCTTTATTGCATGGGACAGTTCGGGAATCCAGCGATCCATAGTAAGGCTTCCCATTAAAATTGTAATTGCAATAAGAATTAAAAACGGTTTTATCCATTTTATTAACCTTTTATTGAACATGACTAAAGCGATTACTATAACGGCCCCCATCCCTAAAAAGCCGCCGCTTGACGAAGAACCGATGAGGTTGTATATGGCGAGGGCAAACAGGCAGCCCCATATAACTTTTTTTACAGTTTGTTTTTCGCGTATGAACATAAGCCCAAAAAGAGGAATTATCAGAGTTATATAAAAAGATACGTAGTTGATATTATATACGGTCTGGTAGATTTCTCTATTTTGGAATGTGAAATTCAAAGTGTCCGTATGCTCCCAGAAGCTACTTGGAGTGATCAGTTTCTTGCCGATGGTTGTTCTGAAAAAATCGTGATCAATACCCTGTGACAGACCCAGCAACCCTAAGGGAACGCTGGCTGCGGCGACGAAATATATGATTCCTTTGGCATTCCTTTCACTTATTACCAGATTGTATATGAAGTAAAGCATGATCATGTAGGATATAAGGACCAACGTTCCCTCGAAGCGATCATTATAGCCGTAAAGTGCAAAATCCTTGTAATCGGAAAAAATGTAGGAAAGAATTACGAAGGCAGTGTAAACTGCCATAAAGATGTAGGCGTAACTCCTTCGAATACGAAAGGTGGCTGTGGTTATTCGATACAGGATAACCAAGATTGTTAAAACGGCTACGGTTATGATTGCCGCCATTTTATAATAGCTGAAGAAATCCGAGAACTGGTTTGTTCCTCCGCTCCAATAGAATTGTTGCATGGGACGTTCATAATCCGCCATCCTCACTATCAGTATGATGAAGGACGTAAAAAAGGCGGCTATTGCTATTTCAAAGCGGCTCCCTTTTGGCGGGTCCGCAGGAATGACCGGACCTTCATTATCTTTGGCAGCCTGCAGATCCTGCAATTTTTTTGACATGCCTGATTTATTGTTTTTTTTCACCATTGTTCGAAAAACCCCCGTAGCCTTTGAAGTTTTATTAATTTTATCTTATAATATCCAAAATGTACGGGTTTTTCAAGAGGAGAGTATAATCAAAGAATTTCA
>CAYRNC010000049.1:0-12657 GCA_964425645.1 uncultured Oscillospiraceae bacterium
AAGGGGAATGGCCTTAAGTATCGTTTGCTGAATTCTTATTTCCGATCCCAGGGCACCGTTTATCATGCTTGGGAAAACCTGCAGCGGATTGTAGCCTAATGCAGATATTACCAGTCCAGCACAGCATAGGGATAAAATTACCGCTATGGCCCTTATCAAAGCTTCTTTATTTTTTGGAAGATCCTCTCGGCGGCTTATCTTTACCCGATTCATGAAGGAAACGCCTCCTTTCCGCTGGTCATCATGAGGCCTATTTCCTCTTTTGTAACCATATCAGGGTCTACAATTCCTGAAACCTTTCCTGCACAAAACACCATGACTCTGTCGCAAAGATCCATAAGAACATCTAAATCTTCGCCGATGAACAATATACCTACCCCTCTTTCTTTTTGCTCATTTAAAAGATCATATATTTTGTAGGAGGCGCCTATATCCAAGCCTCTTACAGGATAGGCCGTTATAAGCACCTTGGGATCAGAATCAATTTCCCTTCCAAGCAATACTTTTTGGATATTGCCGCCTGATAGTTTTTTAACAGAATAGTATATGCCCGGAGTTTTTATATCCAAACGTTGCACGATGGATTTGGCTTTAGTCTCGCAGGGTCCCCGCCGCAAAAATATTCCCGGCTGGCTCTGATAATCCTTCAAAATTATATTATGCACAATGTCCATAGATCCTACTAATCCCATACCCAGTCTATCTTCCGGTATAAAACCCATGCGTATCCCAAGCCTTATGATCTCCCTTGGAGTTTTCCCTATTATGTTTTCCCCTTCAAAAAATATTCTCCCCTTCTCCGCCTTTGTAAGGCCGGCGATGGTTTCACAGATTTCCTTTTGGCCGCTTCCCGCAACCCCTGCAATCCCAAGGATCTCTCCCCCGTAAAGTGAAAAAGAAATATCCTGCAAAGCCAGTTTTTGATCGTAATTTAACACATGAAGGTTATCAACCGTAAGCAGCTCCTTTTTTGAGATATGCTTTTCTTTTTGGATGGCGAGATCAACTTTTTTACCTACCATCATCTCTATGAGAGTGCCCAGACTAACCTCATCGGTTTTAACGGTCCCGATGGTTCTTCCTCTTCGCAGCACTGTAATGCGGTCGCTGATTTCCATCACTTCGTTAAGTTTATGGGTTATGATAACCACTGCACAGCCCTGATCCCTCATGTTGCGAAGAATTTGAAACAGTCTCTTTATCTCCTGTGGGGTCAAAACCGCCGTAGGTTCATCCAGGATTAGTATCTTAGCTCCCCTGTACAACACTTTAATAATCTCAAGGGTTTGCTTCTCACCGACTGACATATTATAGACCTTTTTGTCCGGATCAACATCGAGTCCGTATCTGTCCGAAATGGCACGGATCTCTTTGCCTAATCCCGACTGCTTGGCAAGCATTCCCTTTCGCTCTCCCAGTAAAACATTTTCTTTCGCAGTCATAACATCCACTAGCTTAAAATGCTGATGTATCATACCAATGCCTAAAGCGATGGAATCCTTGGGAGATGTAAAATCCGTTTCATTCCCATGTATCCTGACGGCGCCGCCATCCTGACGGTAGATTCCGGAAAGAATATTCATCAAGGTACTCTTTCCGGCCCCATTTTCACCTAAAAGTGCATGGATTTCTCCGTTAAATACGGTAAGGTCTATATCCTCGTTTGCCATTATGGCTCCAAACGCCTTAGTAATACCTTTCATTTCAATTGCCTTGATCGGATCCATAAATACCTCCGAAGATATCTAAGGACGGTTCGCTTTGAACCGTCCTTTAATCTAACTTAACTCATTTACTGGGTAGCAGTAATACCCTCCAATATCCATTCCATCTTCCAAATATCCTCGCGGGCAGTAATTGCATCACCCTCCGGTACTATTTCATTTCCCATGTTATCCTTAAGGGGTCCTACAAAAATGGGATAATCACCGGCGATGATTTGGGCTTCCACCTCGGCAACCTTTGCCTTAGCTTCTGCAGAAACCAAATCGGTAAGAGGGGCAAGGCCGATATAACCGTCAGCCATTGTTCCATAGTAGGATTCGGGAACATATTCACCTGCGATAATTTTTTCAATAACCGGGATCAGATAGGCCTCATGATGCCATATGGGAGCGGTAAGAAAGGAACCGGGAGCCACTGCGCTGTTGTCCATATTGTAGCCGACCGCATAGCATCCTGCCTTTTCAGCCGCTGTCTGGGCAGCAGAAGTATCGGCATGCTGAGTCAGCACATCACAACCTTGATCCAACAACGATTCAGCAGCAGCTTGTTCCAATGCTGCGTCTCCCCAACTGTTGATGTAGACCACATTCATCGTAACATCCGGGTTCACAGACTTTGCACCCAGGAAAAAAGAGTTAATACCTATAATAACTTCAGTATAGGGATAGGCGGCCACATAACCCAGCTTATTGCTTTCTGTAGTCATGCCGGCTACTATACCTGAAAGATATCTGGCTTCTTCCATTGCCCCAAAATAATTACCGAAATTAGTATCATTCATTTTATACCCCGAGAAATGAAGGAAGGTGACATCCGGATACTCTTGTGCCAGTTCCTCCGTTCCGTCCATGTGGCCGAAACTTGTTGATATTATTATGCTTGCTCCATTATCAATCATATTGATTGCATTCGTCTTAACATCCTGTTTTTCCTCTGCTACATTTTCAGCATACAGAACATTAACTCTATCGCCAAAATATTCTTCAACTGCCTTTGTGCCCTCATATTGGGCCTGATTATAGCCGCCATCGGTTATGGGCCCGATAAAGATAAAACCTATCGTGGTAACGTCGGAGGTCTCACCCTCTTCTCCCGGTCCCCCACCGCAACCTGCCAAAACAACCGCAGCCAGAGTGAGAATCAAAACAACTGACAGAAATTTTCTCATTTTTTCCTCTCCTTTTTTATTGACTTTACCTAAATGTTATATGACCGTCCTCTATGGACGCGATAACCGCCAACGACTCCACCCTATACCCTTTTCGGCGAAGCCTGTCACCGCCACCCTGAAACCCTTTTTCAATAGCGATACCGATTCCGGAAACACCGGCACCTGCCTGCACCGCTATGTTGACTAAGCCTAAGGCGGCCTCTCCTCGTGCCATAAAATCATCTACTACCAATAGGTTGTCCTTTTTTGAAAGATACCCCTTTGAAACCGTAACACATGATACAGTCCGTTTTGTAAATGAGGTCACCTCTGCACGATATACACCTTCAACCATAGTATTTGGGGCAACTTTTTTTGCATAAAGAAGCGGAAGTCCGCCCATATGCAAAGCGGTAGCAAAAGCTATAGAAATGCCTGAAGCTTCTACAGTCAAAATTTTGTTTATCCCAAGACCGCTGAAACGTCCGGCCAATTCTTTTCCTATTTCAGATATCAGGGCCACATCTATCTGATGATTTAAAAATGAATCCACTTTAATAATATCGGATCCGATTGCCTTTCCGTCTGACAGTATTCGTTCCTTTAATGCTCGCATCTTATTTTATTCCTAAATAATCTGTAACGATTCGGACAGTGTTATTATAATATGTATCCTTTTAGATCGCAAAGATTTTCATACAGAAATGAGTAGATTTTTGTCGCTAATTTTCTAAAATACGCAATACAGCGAACATTCGACTGGGAATGCCCGCTGTATCTTCGCTATTATGACATTTGAATCATTCAAATACCGTTTGGTCTTCTACAAAGGAGGTAAGTGCCAGAAGCGCCTTATCTATCAATTTTCGTCTTATGTCTTTTTCCTCATCCTTTGTCAGGGCAGGATTGCCGAGTGGATAGGGAATGGCTACGGTAGGCACAATGCGATTAGCGCCGACCGTCATCGATATAGGAACTACAGTGCACATATGAACAACTGGCATACCTGCTCTTTCTATCTCCTTTACCATCGTTGCTCCGCAACGCGTGCAAGTTCCTCACGTGGATGTTAAAATAACCGCATCAACGCCATCTTGCCGCAGCTCTTTTGCAATTCTTTCGGCATATGCCTTTGCACTGGCTACCGCCGTGCCGTTTCCAACGGTGCTGTAGTAGTAATTATGAAGACTTCCGATCCTGCCCTTCTTTTCATATTCCCTGAGAATATCTACCGGCAGTACCCGGTCCGCATCTAAATTCGCATAGACGGGATCATAGCCCCCGTGAGCCGTTTCATGGCTTACCTCAGTCAAATCGTCCACCCCTGAAATGTCATATCTTCCATATTTTGAGGCGCTGGAGGACTCAATATGATCGGGATTGCCCTTTGGCACAATCCCACCGGATGTAACAAGGGCTATTTTCGATTTTGTTATATCGCTTATCGGGGCATGGGGTTTTACCCTGTCAAAATCAGGCATAGGAAATTCCGTAACATACGGCTCGCCCTTCAGTTTTTTAAGAAGCATTTCCACGGCCCGTTCCGAGCCTCTTTTTTCTTCAAAAAAATTAACCCTGACTCCATTGGGAAGATAGCCCTCTTCCGCTGATGCACCGATTGTCTCGCCTTTTAGAAGCTTCAACGCAAATGGGGCCATAATTTTGACAGCATCACGCATTCCTGCAGCATTGTTTTTCGTCCTTATTATATAAACTTTATCTTTGAAGCTGTCAGCCCCGGGGTTTTCCTCGTACATGCCCGTCACAACCGGAATGCCAAGCTTCTCTTTAACCGCCAAGGCTACCGTGCCGCATGCCATGCCGTACCTTCCTGCATTGAAAGCCGGACCGGCTATTACCAAGTCCGGAGAGAATCCCTTTATAAGATCTAAAACCTGCCCGGTGGCATCTTCCAGGTTTTCATTAAAATATGAATCACCGCATATTACCGTACCGACAATTTCCGCTTCACCTGCAAAGGCAGCATTAAAAGCCATGCCCGGCCCTACGATACCATCCCTTAAAAGGGGCTTCTGATCTGCCTTTTCCTCGCCTCCGATCTGCGCAAAAAACTGATTTATATAGTGAACCACTCTGAATTTAGACATTTTACCCCTCCTATCGCGCAGACAGCCTGTTATATCCAAGCTCATTGGTCGATCCAATTATAATCTGAAGTTCCGCCTCGATACTTCCGTCCGGTTTAAGGCTGTTTTCAAACCCCCCGGCAATCACATCGGCGGCATCCGGATGACCGATCACCTTTTCCATGGGCGGCATCTTAATTATCATATTGGCATTTCCGCAGCTTACCACGGCATCAGCCCTTGCATCTGCATCTGCTAAAGATTGGGAGGCTCCATCTCTTCCGGCGTACTCATCAGTTATAATGACTGTTTTTACACCTTTTTCTTCGATCTTTTTGCAGTTCATTATAAGATCTGTATCCGGATTTCCAAAGCCTTCTTGGGATATTATTACTCCATCCACACCTAATATTTCAATAAGCTTAGCCGTCCAATCCGATGAACGGATCTTGTCGGCTAAAAAAACATTCTCATTGGTTATGACCATCCCCACAAAGTATAATTCGGTCCCGTGTTTAGAAAACAGATCCATTATTACAGGATTGTTCAGATGATGATAAGTAGTGTTTTTATCACATGCCGACACGCAATTCCCGCTAATTATCGCCCCGTCCATAATTTCTGTCGGGCAGATCATGGTCGGAAGGGATTGCTTCATATCTACCCCATATACATAGGTATCATGCATTAATCCCTGTGTTTGCAGCATCTGCACATAGGCAACCTTGGGTAGCTCTCCGTATTTTTTTAAACCTTCCGGAAGTGATGGAATTTCAAAAATTTCGACTTTCTCGGGGATTAGCTCTTTAGACAGCTGTCCCAAGTATGCAGCGGCCTTTAATCCTGCCATCCTTACAGCTTTTTCATGGCCATATTGCTTTAATCCGTCCTTCGGCTCACATACGACTACCAAATTATTCAGCTTTGAAAAAGGTGTATATTTTGCACCTTCACCGCTCATATCTATGATGCCCTCCTGAAAGCCGACTATTTTACCCGCAGTCACTACTGCAGCCCCCCTTAACACGTGGGTTCTTCCGCTGCCTACAGCTTCTACCTTAGACAGCATCCCAGGGAATATGCCCCCTGTCCCTTTCACTTTCACTCTTGGTTCGATAACATCCTTGACGGGGATTATGCGAACACTTTCACCGGGTTTTGCTATATCCAGCGTCACCGACTTGATATTCTCATCCTCCTTTAAAAGTCCGATCAATTCTTCCCTGTTAACATACAGGATCCCCTTTTCGATTTTGGATATTTTATCGAATCGAATATCGTGAATGGGGATATAACCAAGCTCCAACCTCATGTTTTTTCCTCCTTTCTGATTGAGTCCCCCTCTTTATTCTTCCATACGCAAAGTGTTTAATTCAACCGTTAGATCAAAAGAAAAAGAGCAGAAGACACTAAGGCCTGCTGCTCTGTAAAAAACCTGAGAGATTCTTTAGCTTCCCAAATTGCCCCTTCGGTGCAGATTATGCTTTCCAGAGCTCTGTCCGATCGCGGTCCTTTTACCTGAGATTATCGCCTGCGCTTTGGCTGTGCGCATACTTACACCTTCGGTGCGGCCAAACAGCCGGCTCTCCCGCAACCATCATCCAGCATTATTCTCTTTATCTACTATTTTATCATAATCATCCAAAAGGGAGCAAGAAGAATTTTGCAGCTTTTGTAATTACATAAGTTAATGATTTTTCATCAATTCTTTTGCGACAGACAAAAAATCAATTTTGTTTTGTCTTTTTACACGTTCCTTCCATTCTTTTGGTATTCTTCCGGCCCCCGAGTAAGCCCCACATATATTACCGCAGATTGACCCGTTTGTATCGGCATCGTCTCCGCCGTTTACAGCTGCAAGAATTCCATCTTTAGCATCCCCCTTTACCGCATAAAAGACACCAAGGGCAAAAGGTACAGACTCATATGCCTGCATTCCTGCCCCTATTATTCCTATCAATTCATCTAATATTGCGTTTATATCCTTGCATCTGTTTCTATCCGCTATGTCCATCGCCAAAAGTATTCTTTTTGATACGCTGGGCGCAGGAATATCATGCCCTATAGCTTCCCCGTAAAGGGCTCCTTCATAAGCGATGTTCATGACCCGGCTTGGAGCATACCCACCCCTTATTCCGGCAGCTACAGCCGCTGCCACAGCACAGGCAGCAGCCACGGAGGGCCTGCTCCCATGGCTTGGCAAAGATGATTCTGCCGCTTTCTTGATACAAACATCCATATCGCTCCAATACTTTATTCCTATCGGAGCCGCCCGCATTGCACTTCCGTTGGTCCTACTTTCTCTAGCTGATTTTAGGGGGTCTTTGTATGAAACTATGGATTCAAGGAATTTTCTTGTAGATGGGCCGATTACCGTTGATTCAAGCATTCTGTTCTCCACGGCCCAGCTACGCATTTCATCAATGAAAGCAGCTTTATCAAAGCCACCTTTTTCAATAAGTATTTTGGCTATTATGAGGCTTTCTGCTGTATCATCCGTAACTTCCGCTGTTGAAAGAGCTTCATGCCAAATCTGGGCAGTTGAAGGTTCAAGAAAACCGTCAATGTAGCCATATTCACGCTTTATCCTGTCCCTAGTAAAAAAGGATGCGGGCATGCCCATAGCATCGCCGACGGCGCCACCGATAAGGGCTCCGTATGCCCTGTCTGTCAAATCTGCTTCCGTCATCACTGTGTTCCTTTCTAAGGCTGCTACCAAAACCCGTGGGGCCCCTTAAATGTTACCGTCACTGCAGCGCTTTCAATTGCAATGTTCAAAGCCTCCTGAACACCCATACCGGTCGTCAGGCCGAACATCAATCCTGCTGCGAAACTGTCCCCTGCCCCTGTTGTATCTTCAACCCTCACATCTTTTGCCATATAGGTGAAGGTCTCACTTCCATAGTGTACAATGCCGCCATTTCCACCTTTTTTAATCACCAGGATTTTCGATTTGTCTATAGGGCTGACAATGGCTGCCATTTCGGCCTCATTAACAGTGACAACTTTAGATATGGCCATGACCCTGGTTAAAACATCAGGATCGATCATATGGACCAAAGGACCGGGGTCAAATAAAATCCATCCACCGTTTCTTGCAATTTTCTCAAGACAAGCTGTTACATCTCCTGCATTTTTTGAAAGAAGATAGTATCCGGTTACCATGGTATTCATTATTCTTTCCTCTTCCCCCGAGAGAAGTTCCCTTTGGAAGCTATCCTCCGCACCTTTTTTGGTCAAAAAAGTCCGTTCCCCATCCTTCTCAAGCAAAACGACACAATACCCGGATTCTGTGTCTGTACGCCTTATATATCTTAAAGAAAAGTTGTGGGCGACAAGGTAGTCCATGATTTCTACCCCAGTCGAGTCCGATCCCAGATATGATACTATATGGGCATTTCCCCCCAGATTGTGGAACGTTGCGGCCATATTGACGGAACAACCTCCTGCAATGCTAAAATCATTGCGAATCAATACATCCTCCCCTTTTTTGGGAAATGATTCTACTTCCATGTATTTATCGAGAATGATCCCGCCGAATATCGTACATTCCACCATCTTCTCACCCCACCATTCTGATTTCACTGCCTTTGTCCCAAAACAGATATACATTTTGCCCCAAGGAAAGCTGTTCTCGGATATGTGCATTCTGTTTTTCACAAATAACAATTTCTTCTTCGCATTGAATCCTGTATGAGGTCATATTTCCCGAATAGGTGATATAGGAGATTACTCCTTGCTTCCCGATCTCGCTATCAGGTTTTGTGCCAATGCGTATTTTTTCGGGCCGCACTGCAAATTCTGCTCCGTCAGGATCCGTAAAGAAGTTTGCACTACCTAAAAAACTTGCTACAAACCTGTTTTTCGGCTTTTCGTAAACCTCCTCCGGCGTTCCCATCTGTTCGATAACACCTGCGTTCATCACTACAATATAATCCGACAAAGTCATGGCTTCCTCTTGATCGTGGGTGACAAAAAAAGTGGTAACCCGGCTTTTCTCTAATATTCGTCTCAGTTCTATCTGCATCTCAACCCGCAACTTCTTATCCAAAGCAGAGAGACTTTCATCTAAAAGAAGCAGCTTAGGTGATATAGCCAAAGCTCTTGCCAGCGCCACCCTTTGCTGCTGCCCCCCTGAAAGCTGTCTGGGTTTTCTTTTTCGATATTCTATCATGTGAACTGTTTCTAAAACTTGATTAACCTTGTCTTGGATTTTTGCATTGCTGAGTCTTCTTTGTTTTAGCCCGTATGCTACATTTTCTTCAACTGTCATATGGGGAAAAAGTGCATAGCTTTGAAAGACCATACCGATGTTTCTTTTCCTGGAAGGAACCTCCGTCACGCTTTCACCGTCAAACAAAATATCTCCTCCGTCAGGAACTTCGAACCCTGCAATCAGCCTGAGCAAGGTGGTCTTGCCACACCCGGAGGGACCCAATATTGAGACGAGCATCCCGTTTGGAATTTCCATATTTACATGATCCACAACAATGTTATCTCCAAAACTCTTTGTAAGATTGCAAAGTGTCACGTCAGCCATTCTTTTTCTTTCCCCCCAACATGTGTTCCAGGCTCGATCTCATTATGAGTCCCGCTGCAGCAAGACATACAAGTGAAACACCGATTATTACCGTAGATATCGCATTGATTTCAGGTGTGAATCCGAATTTTATAGATGATTGTATTTCAATCGGCAGTGTGGATGTCCCTATAGGCATTAAGAAATAGCTGATAGCGAAGTTATCAAAGCTTATCATGAAGGCTAAAAATCCTCCCGCCGCAATAGCCGGGGCCAAAGCCGGCAATGTGATTCTTCGAAAAGTTGTTAAAGGATTGGCCCCAAGGGATTCGCTCATCTCTTCCAAGAGTGGATCAAGAACCTGAATTCTTGCCTGAAGAGCTAACATTGCATAAGGCAGTGAAATAACCACATGGCCTGCAGTTACAAAAAACATGCTTTTGTCCATGTCTAAAAACCGAATAAACAGAAGCATGGACAAAGCTAGAATCAACCAGGGTATACTCATTGGCATCATTATAAGATTTCTTGACAGATTTTCCGCCGTTCTTCCCAAAGCTTTCTTACCCAGGGCAAAACATGTAGCCAAAACAACACATATAACCGCCGTTACAGCAGCAAGGCCCAAAGAATTTACTGCTGCTTTTTGAAGCACCTGATTTTCAGCCAGTGCAGCATACCATTTCAAACTGAACGAAAACGGAAGCGTATTGTACCTTGATTCATTAAACCCCATGATCATAAGTACAACTATGGGAGTATAAAGAAATATCAGAGCAAGGAGCGCATACAGAATCGGTGCGATATTGCATAAAAGGGTTCTTTTCATACGTTTTCGTACCTCCTCCCCATCCGGCTTAGACCGGCCATACTCGCTACTACCAATGCAAATAGGATAAAAGCGATGGCTGCACCAAAATTCCACCCGAAGATTTCAAAAAATTGATCCTCTATAACGGTTCCTATAACAGTTCCGTTGACCCCTCCAAGAATTCTCGGTTCAACGAATGTTCCAAGACAAGGAACAAATACTATCATTATCCCCGTTATGACACCAGGCATGGATAAAGGGAGCACTATTCTTTTGAAAGTTCCAAATCCCGATGCGCCTAAGGAGCGGCTTGCTTCCAGAAGCGAGTTATCAACTCTTTCAAGAGCTAAATAAATTGTAATAACCATATATGGAAAAAAAGCGTGAACGAGACCTATTATCACAGCCCCCTGGGTAAACAAGATACCGATGTTTTCATGAATCAAACCTGCCCCGCTGAGAAACCCATTTAAAACCCCGCCATCTTGCAGAAATATTAACCAACTGTATACCCTTACCAACTGATTGGTAAAAAAGGGTATAATTATAAGGACCATCAGAACATTTTTCATCCCCTTAAATCGTTTTGCCATAAAGTAGGCTAAGGGGTAGGAAATTACAAGACTTATTGTCGTAACCGCCAGACTGTTGATAATGGTCCTGTATGTAAGCTTCATATAAAGACCTTTTGAGAAAAAACGAACATAATTCTCCATGGAAACACCGGGCATACCGCTGTCTTTTTGAAAGCTGTAATAGAACATAATAAACAGCGGGGTGATCGCAAACACAATCAATACCAACACACCGGGAACTGTAAGAATCTTTTTCTTGCTTTTCAACGGAATCTCCCCTTTTTAGTATTGATTAAGGGGAAATTTATTCCCCACATTCAACAGACAGATTGAAACATAGTCGTCACACCAGAAAGTGCCGCCTGTATTCAAGACGGCACTTTCAAAATTGCCCTACCGGGCTTTAACCTCAGTCCAAAGCTCGTTCCATTCGTTTTTAACCTCATCGGTCCGATACTGCATAAAATATAATCTGTTTAGTGAATCCTCATCCATCCCGCTGGCCGCAGCATAATCCAGATCTACCTGTTCGCCGGCTATCTTATTAACCGGTGCCGGACCCCCGTTAGATGCCCACTCCAACTGGAAGCCTTCACTGATCATCGTATCTATAAATTTATAGGCCAGATCAACATTTGCCGAACCTTTTGCAATGCCCCAGTTATCCACCCAGCCTATTGCACCATCTTCGGGTACAACGAATCCGATTGGTTCGCCTTCCTGCTTCATAAATGCAGCTTGCCCTGACCACATCAAAGCAACACTGATCTGATTGCCTGCAAAGAGTTTCGAAAACTCATCGCCTGTTTTCCAATATGTTTTATTCAATGGTTTTTGATCAATTAATTTTGTCTTAATTGCATCAAGGTCTGTAGGATTGTTAGGATCCTGCCCCGTTACAATAGCTGCCAACATTACAGCATCGTTATAATCATCCCTTATAGAGATTTTCCCTGAATATTCAGGGTCAAAAAGAATGCCGATTGATTTGGGGGCCTCCGTCATTTCATTTGTGTTGTATGCAACGGCTGTGGAACCCCATACCCAAGGCACCGAATACATTATCCCATCTTTAAAGCATTCCTCTTGGGTTTTAAACCTATCATAAAGATTTTCAAAATTAGACAACTTAGAAATATTCAACTCAAGAAGAAGATCATTTTTGATGGCTGAAGGAAGTATCGTGCAATTAGGCAAGACAACGTCCAATTCACCATCCTTGGCCGTTTTGAGCTTGGTCAGAAGCTCCTCTTCACTGGACATATAAACATGAACAATTTTGCAGTTATTTTCTGCCTCAAAGTTCCTTATGAAATCCGGATCGTCAGACCCGTAATCTTTCCAGTTTACCACAGTAAGGGTAACAGGACCCTCCTCACCATCACCATCGACTTTTTGCCCGCATGATGTAAGAGTGAATATCAGAATCACTGACAGCAATATGCAAAGCCATGTCTTCGATTTCATTTATTATCCCTCCATTTCGGTTATCGATCTTTTGTTTATTATGTCACAATAATAATAGAATATTGATTCAAGGCTGTCAACCGACTGTCGGGTAAGACATTTTTGCCTACAGTCCCGAAATTCAAATTAAAATGCACATAGAGTATGGCTTTTTTTTAATAATTATGCTACAATTATTTTTGCTGCGCAGGCGTGGCGGAATTGGCAGACGCGCACGGTTCAGGTCCGTGTGAGAGCAATTTCATGGAGGTTCGAGTCCTCTCGCCTGCACCACAAAGTGTCCGAAAAGGGCAAAAGTGAACGCTGAAACGTTGAAACTTCAG
>CAYRNC010000050.1:0-12568 GCA_964425645.1 uncultured Oscillospiraceae bacterium
TATTCAGCTATCAAGGTTCTTGCTATGTTTTTTCATAGCCTAGTAGACACTACCAATGACGATTAAAATAATTCTTAACATAATATTAATGAATTGTGGGATTTTTTGCAAGGTTTTCTCATATCCATTCTTAACTACAAATCTACATTATTCGACAAGTAGCTCGGTTGCCGTGTTATAATTCTGATTCTTTAAGCATCCATTCTATAAAGATTCCATAACCTTTTTTTGGATCATTAACAAACACGTGGGTCACTGCCCCTATAAGTTTTCCGTTTTGTATTATGGGACTGCCGCTCATACCCTGGATGATACCTCCGGTTTTTTGAAGCAGCGTCTCGTCGGTTACGCGTATCACCATTCCTTTGGTGCCGGGCTTGCTTTGGTGGTTGACTTTTTCAATATTGACCTTGTAACGTCCCATTTTGTTTTCATTCAGTGTCGTCAAAATATATGCGGGCCCCGGCTTTATTTCATCGGCATAAGATATGGAAAGGGGTACCGGATAATATATGTTTTCAATTCCTTGATACGCAATACCAAATACGCCGAAGACGGTATTTCTCTCCAGTCTTCCAAGAGGCTGCTCCGCTTCATAAAAGATGCCCCGTATTTCACCCGGCATGCCAATCTCCCCCTGTTTTACAGACTCTACCCTGGCAGAAAGCAGTTCGCCTTGCCTCACGGTTAAGACATCGCCTGTATCCGGATCTGTTATAGCATGACCAAGAGCTCCGAATACTTTTGTTTCAGGGTTGAAATACGTTAATGTTCCAAGCCCCGCAGTTTTATCCCTTACCCACACCCCGATTTTTAACTGGTTATCGTCGTAAGCCTTAACAGGAGTAATTGTGAAATACATGGTGTTGCCTTTTCTGTTTACTTTTAAGCGAATATCCCCTTGTATCTGATTAATAACGGATTTTACCCCCTTTGCACTGTCCACTTTAATCCCGTTAACAGCGAGGATACTGTCACCTATTTCAAGGCCCGAATCCAAACAGGGATTTACAGTTTTACCGTCTGTAGTTTTAATATCCTGTAAACCTACAACCAAGACCCCCTTAACATCCATTTTTACACCGACGGATTGGCCTCCGGGTACGAGGCGGACTTCAGGCAGCACCTTTATTACCACATCTTTAAGGGGCAGATTTAACACCTTAACTTCATCAGAGAAGATTTTAATCTCTTCCGGAATACTATAAATAAACAGGGATACCGTTATCAGAAGAGATAAGGTAAATATCAGAAAAAGAATCAAATAGCGCCTTACGGGATTAATTTTATTTTCCATGCGCATTTAGCTCCCAAAATCCTGGAGAAGTTCCTCCAGATCTTCCTTTGAAGTTTTGACAATACCCTTAGTAAACAACGCTTGATCAGACTCACCTAACAGATCAAAGGCAATATCCGTTTTAGATAAAAGCGATTGTTCTCCTTCCTCATTGCAATAGTAGATTGATATTATCCCGGCATCCTCTTTTACAAGATAGTAGGGTTTTGCACCGACAAATTCGTCATGTTCGCTACCATCATTTTCATCGTTTTTATACCCCTCGCTCACCTCATAAGAACTTTCTGTGTCAATTCTTTGGCTTATACCGATTTCATGATTTTCATTGCCCTGTATCCGGCCGGGATCTTTTTCCTGATTCACTAAGTAACCTAGTCCCAGCAAGCCTATGATTGCTAGGGCAAACCAGCGGTTTTTAAAATAGCTTTTCCTTTGACTGAACATAGACTCACCTCGTAAGGTAGTCTTGGCATAATAGATCCGTTTTATTCCACTGTGATAAGATTTTTAAGTGATTCATACGTTTTTTGGCCTATCCCGCTTACGTTCATCAGTTCTTCTTTTGTTTTAAATCCTCCATACTCATTTCGATAGCATAATATCTTCTCCGCAGTGGACGGTCCTATTCTCGGAAGCTGTTGAAGCAAAGAGGAATCAGCCTTGTTTAAATTAATTAAATCACTGCTGCTTTGCGTTGACGACTCAATAAAATAGCGGCTTTCAACCTTTTCTTCATCCTGTTTCTTGGAGGGTATATACAGTTTCGTCCCATCCTCCAAAGGAGCCGCCAAATTAATATGGCGGGTATCTGCATCGTCGGTCAAACCCCCTGCCGCTTCCACAGCTTCATAAATTCTGCTGTCTAAAGGTAAAATATAAACGGAAGGTTTTAGGACTTCTCCGTCAATATCTACAATAATGTGCAAGGCCGCTTCACCACCTTGTATTTCATGTTCATCGCTTGCGGTATTGCCGTCGTTTTCCGCAACGAGCGACCATGAATCCCGACTTTCGTCTTTCTTTACATAATAAACAACAAAGGTGATTGCAATAAATAATATTATTGCAATCACCTTTGCAAGCTGTTTTCTATAAATATATACAAAATTAAATTTCATCGTGACATATCTCCAATTAAGGTATATTTTTATTAATTATACCTTAGCTGCTAATATATGTCAACTAGTACATTTTATATCATCAATCTCATCGGGTCGACCTTATTTATCAGAATATCCAGGACCTCTTTCTCCGGCGGAGCTGACTGAACAGCCTTGGATATATCAAGTTCGAAACCAGTATTATCCCTTATCTGCTCGGGAGTAGTTCCGGGGAAATATTCTGCCAAATACATGCGCTTATTCTCGTCGAAGCGCATAATACCTAATTCAGTCACAACAGCCCGGGGCCCTTTGTCGGGATCAAGTCCCACCTTTTCCCTTCCCCCGGGACCATCTACCCAGCCTACGCTCGTTACATAGTCAACTTTTTCGATGAAACGGCGCTTTTCATGCTTCATTATTATTATGGTGTCACAGTAGGTAGCAATTCCGTTAGCTCCCCCTGATCCGGTGAATCGGGTTGCAGGGTGATGGTAATCACCTATGCTCGTAGAATTCAAATTCCCATACGGATCTATCTGTGCACCGCCCAAAAACCCACTGGCTATAAGGCCTCTTTTCGCGTAGATCGACTGAAACCCGAAATACCTATACTGGGGCCATAAAACCGTAGCGGTATAATTGATCCGGAGATCTGATACGCTTGTAGGAACCTCTTGGGGTTTTCCTTCAAAAAGGGCTGTCTCAAATATCAATGAGGCATTGGGGGCGTGGGTGTTTTTTGCCAGGGTTGTACCAAGTAACGGAAGACCGGTGCCCACAATATATGATTTCCCGTCTTCTACCTGTCTTGCCAGTGCAACCGCCATCATCTGTTTTTCTGTAAATTCCATGTGACGCCTCCTTTCTTACCTTCTTTTGAGACCGCGGGTATATCCGTGACCTTCATCTATTCTTAAATGAAGTAAACGGCGTGCGCCGACTTTATCTAAATACGCTTCGTGATCAGGACAGCTCATGACATCCTTTTCTATAAATTTGTCAAAGTCCTCCTTTGTTCGGCTGATTCTATCGTACTCTACGTAAAACATTCCGTCGTAATCATAACAGTCAAAGCACTGGGACGGATATGCTCCATAAGGCGCCTTAACAACTGCGTCTACACAAAGACCCGTTGCTGTGTTCAGTTCAGGATTCCTGCGCATAATTTCATTATCCACTAATTCCTCGCAGGATACGATTGTATGTTTTGCTGCAATCGCTATATCCAGATCCTGAAACTGCGGTCCTGTAATTCGAAAAGTTCCGTCAGGACTCGCTTTTTGTGCATGTATTAAGGCGACGTCGATTTTCGGCGTCGGCACAAGGCAAAGCTTGCTTCCCGGATTAAACGGGTCCTCCTGGATTACATATTTTTTACTGGGCAGTTTAGGATATTTTTTTCGATCTTCCAAAGATATACCCCACTTATTTAAAAGATCTGAACCCAGCATATTTTTCACAGGCACATAGGGAAGCCCCAGTGCAGCACCGTGATATTGAATTGTCTGTACATCTAAAGAATAGTCATCAAAAATTATTTCATTTTTTTCTACAGCTTCTCTAAAGCGTCTGCAAACCTGTGTATAGCCTGAGTTTGCAACATAGGACACGATCATTACATCAACACAGCCGGCACCGATGAGCATATCAATATCCCCACCGGATGGCCCGCCTTCCAGATAAAGATTTCTTTTTTTCTGACGAATGATTTCTCTTACCAGCGCATAAGGACGGCGGTTTGTTACAAAACCGCCGATAGCTAGGCAATCACCATTGTTCAGAAAGGTCCCAATCGCTTCTTTCTCTGTCATTACTTTATTTGTCAATATTTGGACCCCCTCAACCCCAAACTTCTTCCGGTGTAGGTATATGCGCATCCGGATTTGTGTATGCTAATTTACTTATGTTGATCAGATGCAGATAATCTAAATTCTCACTTATGCTGTTATTGCCCCAAGATCCGCAGCCTAAAGTGGCTGTAGGGACAAGACTGTTCGTGTAGGCGCCGCCAAGACCGGAAGAACCTATTCCGTTCACTAAAAATCTGGACATCGGAAGCAGGCAGGATGCATACTCAATATTCTCTTTCGTAAATGAATGAATTACGCAGCTGTGGCCTTTACCTTCAAGCTCAACATTTTCATTGGCTATTTCTACTGCTTCCTTCCATGTTTTATATGTGTATGCCGAAAGAACGGGGAACAGCTTTTCTTTTGAAAGCCAGTCCGCTTTTCCGGGACCGTCAGCCTTGGCTATAAGCAGTTTTGCATCCTCGGGTACAGTGAAACCCGACATTTTTGCAAGAGCAAAGGCGGACAAACCGACTGCCTGCTTATTCAGGGCACCATCCGGAAAAACGGCATTTCTTAAAGCCTTTACATTTTCAGGATCCGAAACATATACTCCACCCTGTTTTTCAAATTCCGCAATTATCTCATCGAAGCGGGATTCAGGGCAAATTATGTTCTGCTCACAGGTACAAAGAACGCCATTGTCATAACATCTTCCCCTGATGATTTTAGGCACAGCGTCTACGATATCTGCATCAACATCTATTAGACACTGCAAGTTTCCCGCACCTACGCCGTAGGCAGGTTTCCCCGCACTGTAAGCAGCCTTTACCATACCGGGTCCGCCGGTAGCAACACACACGTCCGAAAGCTGCATGACCAGATTTGAAATCTCAAGAGTAGGCTCGGCTACTATTTGGATTAAATTTTCAGGAGCCCCTATCGATTTTAAGGCTTCATTTATTACCTCAACAGTTCTGACTCCACACTTCTTCCCTGCAGGGTGAGGGCAGACAATCATTGCATTTCTACCCTTTAAGGCTATCATGGCATTGTGCATGGGAGTCATAACCGGGTTGGTGACGGGAGTAATAGCTCCGATGACGCCCATGGGCTTTCCGACTTCCACAAGGCCTTTGTCTTCATAGCGACGAATAATCCCTACACTTTTTTTATCTTTAAGATAGTTCCATGTGGCAACCGCTTTGCCCTTATTTTTCATGATCTTATCTTCATAGCAACCCATGCCTGTTTCGTCGACGGCAAGCCGGGCCAATTCTTCACCTTTATCGTATACTGCCTTACCTATCATCCGAACCACTTCATCAACCTGTTCCTGATTATAGGTTTCAAACTCTTTTTGCGCGATTCGAGCTTTCTCGACTAAAGAGGATACAAATTCCTTTGCTTCCATATAAACTCCCTTGCCTTTCTTCTTAGTCTTCCCGGCAAAGAATGACATTCCTTGCCGGGAATCTGTTCCAATTCTACTATAACTATTTGAAATGCTTATCGTACACAATACCCATGGACGTATCAAATATCTCAAGGGCTTTCTTTATGTGATCTTCTGTAATATTCAATGGAGGCTCAACGCGGATTGTTTCAGCACTATTAAGGGTTCCTGAAAGCAGAATGCCACGATTGAACGCTTCAAACACAACCTCATACCCTATGTCTCCATCGCAGAATTCCATGGCCAGCATGAGTCCTCTTCCTCTTACATCGACCAAGAGCTTCGGATACTTCTTCTGAAGCTTTTCAAGTCCGGTCTTAAATAACTCTCCGCTTTTTTTTGCCCTCCCGCAAAGATCTTCTTTAATGATCACGTTAAAGGCTGCAATTCCGGCTGCTGTAGCAAGAGGGTTGCCTCCTGTTGTCGTGCTATGAAGGAGAGGATCTTCAAACATCTTTGAGAATGCCCTCTTCGTGCAGACGCAGGCTGAAAGGGGAACTACGGATCCGGATAAGGATTTTCCAAGACACAGAATGTCGGGGGCCACGTTATAATAATCGGTGGCAAATAGATATCCTGTACGTCCCATTCCTGTTTGGACCTCGTCGGCTACCATCATTATATCGTATTTGTCGCAGATTTCACGGATACCCGGGATGAAATCATCCGGCGGAATCCTGATGCCGTTTTCACCCTGAATAGCCTCATAAATAATGGCGGCAGGCAGTTCACCCGTATCTTCCATCACATCAATGAGTTTTTTAAGATATTCCAGGTCACCGTAAGGTGCATGTCTCGTCCCCTGCAGAAGCGGGAGGAACGGGCCCCTGTAATGCGCCTTCGCCGTAAGCGATAAGGATCCCATTGTCTTACCGTGGAAATCGCCTTTAAATGCCACATAGTAGTGCCTTCCCGTTGCCAGCGTCGCCATTTTAAGTCCGCATTCAACGGATTCTGTTCCGGAAGATGTGAAGAAAGTATACTGCAGGTCTCCCGGGGTAACATCGGCCAGGATGCGGGCTAGCAAGGCTCTGTTGGCTTCAATTAGCTCTGCACTGGACAGAGGCTGTTTGTCTAGCTGATTCTGCACGTTTTTAATTACGGTAGGATGTCTGTGGCCGCAGTTGAATGTACCAAACCCTCCCAGAAGGTCTATGTATTCCTTTCCGTGAAGATCGGTAAAGGTGTCGCCCCCGGACATCCACTCCATAGCCATTTCATCGCCACCTGCGGCTTTCCTGTACTCCAGGAAGCCCGGGTTGATGTGATTGTCAAAGTTTTTTCTTGTCTCCTCGATGAAATAATCCATTTCGTCTTTTGTCATTTCCTTTTGGCTGATGGTCTTCATCGCATACTCTGTGTACTTTAGCACTTCATCGAAACTTTTTCTACCCATTTCTTTACCTCCAATTAACACTTATAATAAAATATAACTTGGACAAATTATAGAATAAAGTTATTATTTTGCGGCATCAGTCACTGCTTCTTTGAGTATATCGAAAGCCTTATCGCAATCTTCTTTTGTTACTATTAAAGGAGGAACCATCCGAATGATGCTGTCTCCTATAGCCGTTACAAGCAATTTACGGTCAATGCAGCCGTGTTTAATGGCGATGGATCCCGGGAAATCAAATTCGACGCCTACCAGTAGACCTGCATTTCTAACATCCTTAACATGAGGCAGATTCCTCAATTTTTCGGCAAAATAATTGCCTACTTTTGCTGCATTTTCAGGCAGCTTCCTGTCCAAAATCTCATTGATCTGGGCATAGGCTGCCGCACAGCAGACGGGACTTCCTGCGTATGTGCTCCCATGGGAACCCGGATTCATTGCAGTAGCAAGCTTTTCGGTGCAACACATGGCCCCTATGGGCATTCCGCCTCCGACAGCTTTTGCCATTGTTACGGCATCCGGTTTTATGTTGTAGTTCATGTAATCCATAACCTTACCGGTTCTTCCCCATCCGGTCTGAATTTCATCGAGCAGCAACAGTATGCCCTTTTCATCACAGAATTCTCTTAATCCGTGCATAAACTCCTTCGTTGCGGGATGAACTCCCCCTTCACCTTGGCAGGGTTCAATCATTACGGCTATTGTGTTTTCTGTGCACGCAGCTTTAAATGATTCCAGATTGTTGTACTCCGCATAAGTGAAGCCCGGTAAAACGGGTTTAAATCCGATCTGACATGCATTATTGGGTTGACCGGTTGCTGAAAGCCCACCATAGGTTCTTCCATGAAAACTATTAAGCGCTGTTACTATATGATATTTTTCAGGGCCAAAATTATCAACGCCGTATTTTCGCGTAATTTTAATCATAGCTTCGTTGGCTTCGGTACCGGAATTTTGAAAGAAAATCTTATCCATACCGATTGTTTCACAAATCAATTTTGCCAAAATGGCCTGAGGGATTGTGTAAGGATAGTTGAAGGTGTGCATGATATCTGCAACTTGATCCTGCACCGCTGCCACCACTTTTTCGTTGCAGCTTCCTGCACCGTTTACGGCTATTCCTCCATAAAAATCCAACCAGGCATTGCCATCCTGATCATAAAGATACATATCCTTTGCTTTTACAGCAACAAAAGGATACCTTTCATAGGTTTCAATCATGTACTTTTTTGTAATTTCGATCACCTGATCTGCCGTAAGGTTGACGTCCGATAGTTGCATATTAAACCTCCTTTTCTCTGTTTAGCATCGCTGCTGGAATTAAGTTATTACAAATCCGACTGTCGCTCAAGGGTTTCTTTATTCGGAAATCCCAAACTGAACAACAAAGTGGAGATTGCCGCCGCTATGACTGCCGCATATGTTTCAGTCATCCAAGGTGCTATCGGATAGAACCCTGTGAAACTCTTCCATATAACCCAAAGCAGCCCTACCATACCCGTTATCAGCATGGAGATAATAGCTCCTGTTTCTGATGTCTTCTTATAATATATTCCATACAGAAGTACTATAAATAGTGCACCCCTGATCGTATAGGCGAAATAAACCATATCAAGTATCTTTGTTGTCCCGTACATCATTATAGCGATGCTCATGCAGACTAAACCTGATATACCCGTTGAAAGCCGGGATACGAATAAGAGCTTTTGATCGTCGACGTCTCTTGCAAATCTCTGGTAAAGATCTTTTGTAAACATTGTACCGGCAGCAAGTATTATCGGCGATATGGTCGAAAGTATGGCTGCAAATATCGACGCCAACACTATGCCTCCTATGATCGGATGCATGGACATCATCAGCGTTGGCAGAGCAAGCTTGGCATTGGCAAGGTCTGGGAAAATAATTTTTGAATACATTCCGAGCATAGCCGTCAGGATGCCGAAAGGTGCAACGATTATGGCTGTGATAAAGGCCGACTTCCGCGCCACGTTTACATCTTTTGCCGCTAGGATGGGCTGAATACCCGCCTGAGCCGTGCAGGCGCCCAAAACCGAGGCTATAATCCAGGAACTGACCTTAGGCATTCCGATGCTTGCAGGGTTAAAGTATCTGGAAGAATCCAGATCAGTAAACAGAATTCCGGCTCCTCCCACCTTCATCCCTACGGCTACCAGTGCTACTATTACGCCGCCGTACATTGCGACAAGGTGGAGAATATTTGTGGCTCCTACAGCATTCATTCCCCCCGCTATAGTATATACGATGAAAACAAGGCCTAATATTATTACCGCCAAGTTAAAATTCCATCCCAATATGCTTACACCCAGTGTACCTGCTGCTATGACCTGAGAAGCGCCAACGGCTATCATTACAAAAATCAATAGTACGCTGGCTACCAGCCTTGCATTTTTACCTATATAGTGACCTATAATACCAGGAACGGTAACGGTATCAAGACTTCTGTAAAGCTTAGCAAAGAACAAAGCTAAAATGAAAACGCCGACCGCATTGGAAATTGTATACCAGGCACCGGAAATGCCAAATTCATATCCATACTCGGATACACCCGTAGTTGCCGTTCCTCCAAGCCATTCGCCGGTTCCGGCGGCAACACACATCATGACGCCTAAACCTGCACCGTGAAAACTTGAGCTGGTAGCGGATCTTTTTCTTGCAAAAACTCCGATTATTACGGTGAGAACAAAATAAATGAGAATGATAGCTAGTTGCATATTGATGTATGCCTCCTCTTTCTGATATGTTTGACAGAATTTTTTTCAAATTTTGCCTTCTTATATATTGTAAACCCTACAGCAAATATAGAGTCAAGGCAAATCTGAAATTATTTTTTCCTGCGTTTGACGGGAACCTGCAATTTAAAGAAGGCATTTCTTTCATATTGTGTGAATGTGGGAAACTCTATTAAAATCTCGCTGATACAATCTCCTATCACCTCGTAATCCTGGGTGAAGATAAATTCCATAAGCTTTTTTATTGACTCCTCCTCTTTATCAAAGCCATCGCAATAAATACAAAGATACATCCCTTCGGGAATAATTTCTATGCCATCCATAGCCTCAAAATCATCTTCTACAAAAAGGAATACTTCCGTCGCCCAAAGATCCCGCTTCAAAAAATACTCTTTTCGTATTATACTTCCCACATTGCAAAAATAACTCATTGGCAATTTATGTAACGCATAATTCTTTTTCAGAGATCTAAGAATATGCTCGTAATACTCCATCCCGTAGCTATAACAGTTGATTTTAGTGTCATAGCAGAATATTCTGCGTTCATTTTGATATTCCATAATGGCAACATTTTCTCCGGGGGCAGCATCATATCTTCTGTAGCTTTCGATGGCCCTGTTTATTGCCTGTTTAGCGTGTTTCAAATCAGAGATTTGATTATCTATGTTGCTTTTTTGAAGTTGCAGAATTTGTCGCAATTTTTCAATGTCATTTTCGTCAAAACATTCCTTAATTTGCGAAAGATTCATACCGAGTGCTTTCATATATTGGATCATGTCGAGCTTTGCGGATTGTTTAATGTGATAATATCTATATCCTGTTTCAGGGTTTATATCGCAAGGCTCTAACAGCTTCATCTTATCATAAAGCCTGAGAGTTTGCTCAGATATCCCGTTTATCTTGGCCATCTTTCCTATTGTCAACATATCCATACTGTATTTCTCATCCTTCTTTTAATGTATTTACTGCGTATATTATAGCATGTAACTTTATATATAGTATAGTCTTTTTTAAATGATACAATAGCATATGTAGTATAGTCTTTTTTCATTAATTTTTGTTCTCAGAATATTTACAAAACATCTTTTGTCGGTTATACTTGTTTTCAATGAATCTTTTTTTCTTTTTTATTCAGGTTTCATGTATAAGGAGGTTTTTTTTATGGATTATGGTTTTTGGTCAGTTATCCCCCCATTGCTTACCATCGTGCTAGCAATATCGACCAAGGAAGTGCTCATGTCACTTTTCATAGGCGTATTTACGGGGGCCCTGATCTATTCATCCTGGAGCCCATTTGGAGCCATGGAAAATATGCTTAATTTTATAGTATACGATTCCTTGGTCTACATTGATGAGGGTTCTGCCTGGAATATGCAGGTCATCATAATATGCTTGATGTTAGGTGGTCTAATCGGTCTTTTGGTCCGGTCCGGCGGATCTACCGCTTTCGGGAACCTGCTAAGCAAAAAAATTAAAACCAAAAAGGGAGCCCAGGGCATGACTTGGCTCATCGGTATGCTCATTTTCTTCGACGACTATTTTAACGCACTCACTAACGGAGCCATAATGAGACCCATCTCAGACAAGTTTGGTGTATCAAGAGAAAAGCTATCCTACATAATCGACTCCACTTCGGTGGGGATCTGTTTAATTGCACCCTTATCAAGCTGGGTTGCCTTTATCGTTTCTTTGATAAACAGCTCCTTTGCGGATCAAGGCCATTCTGTTGACGGCTTTCAGATCTTTTTGAGGGTTATTCCATTTAACTACTATGCCTGGTTGTCTTTGATAATGGTAATTATAGTTGTATATTTAGGACTTGATTTCGGGCCTATGGCGAAAGCAGAAAAGCGTACCGCGCTCACTGGAGCACTTTGCGACAAGACTTTCAGCGGCGGAGAAGCTGATGAAGATGACTTTACCTCCATCAAGCAGGCAGAGGGCAAATCCATCGACCTGCTTGCCCCGATTATATTGCTCATCGGTCTGGCATTGACGCTTATGCTTTACACCGGAGGATTTTTCAGCGGAGAAGGAGTAACGCTTCTCGAAGCGGTTGAAGGTATGGACGGTATGCTTGCCTTGGTTTATTCCATAGCTTTAACGGTAATCTTCTCCATAATTTTCTATGCAATCAGAAGGCTTTCCAAAGTCAGCGATTCAATTGCTGCCTTTGTGGTCGGCGCAAAATCTATGGTTTACGTATTTATTATCCTTTCATTCGCATGGGGCATAGGAGCTGTATGCTCTTATCTTGAAACCGCGGAATATCTTGCTTCATTATTTGTAGGCAACGTACCCGGATTCATCATGCCCTTTATAATATTCGCCTTTGCCTGCATCATGACCTTCTCAACAGGAGCCTCATGGGGAACCTATGCAATAATGATCCCCCTTGCGATTCCTCTTGCCCTGCAGATGGATGTAAGCATATATGCAAGCATTGCAGCTGTCATCGGCGGAGGCGGTTTCGGCAACCACTGTTCACCTCTGGCCGATACCGCAATTCTATCGTCCGCAGCCTCGAATATAAGACACACGGACCACATAAAGACACAGATACCTTATTCGGTTGTGTGTGCCGTTGCAGCATGCGTTGGCTTCCTGCTTTCCGGTTTCATGGATAATCCTCTGATCCCCATGGCCGCTGTATTTGGTGTATTTTTCGTAATTGTATTTGTACTCAACAAAATGTTTGGTGAGCATAAATACTCAGACGATGAGATATCCACCGAAGATTCAGAGACTGCAGCAATATCTGAATAAAAAAAAGATTCAA